>NZ_JBYTDS010000003.1:0-363497 GCF_058791615.1 Bacillus sp. EB106-06-01-XG163 | reverse complement strand
TAATTTCGGATAACAATCATCCGTATTCAAACTTGAAGGTGTTTTTATTTGTCTCATCTTATGGGGTCAGTCCCGAAGGCACCGGTTTTTTTATCAGTTATGAAGACATGCGCATGTTTCGGGTCATTTCATCCTCAACGACACGGACGAATTGTCCTTCATTATACGGATAGCCCGCTTTTTGAATTTTGACTTTGACAAGTTTGCCGATTACATCTTCCGTGCCTTTGAAGACGACTTTCATGTAATTGTCCGTATAGCCGACGAACATGCCCTCCTCATCAGACTCTTTAAACGCCTCTTCCGGAATGATTTCCAGAACCTCTCCTTCATAATCGGAGGCGTATTCTTTTGCAAGCTGGTCAGACAGCGCGATCAGCTTATGCACCCGTTCGTTTTTCACGTTCTCGTCAACCTGGTCTTCCATTCTGGCCGCAGGTGTTCCGGTGCGTTTGCTGTAAGGGAATACGTGAAGCTCTGAAAACTTATGTTCTTTAATGAACCGGTATGTTTCCATAAATTCTTCTTCCGTTTCTCCCGGGAAACCGACGATGACATCAGATGTGACGGCAAGACCCGGCAGCGCTTCTTTCAGCTTATTTAAACGGTCCGCGAAAAATTCCATCGTATATTTGCGTCTCATCCGTTTCAGAACGGTGTTTGATCCTGACTGAATCGGGATATGAAGGTGACGGACGATTTTATCAGACGCATCCAGCACTTCAATCACTTCATCAGTGATTTGGCTTGCTTCAATAGATGAAATTCTGATCCGCTTCAGTCCTTCTACACGCGTATCCAGCTCGCGGAGAAGCTTGGCGAAATTATAATCTTTCATATCTTCGCCGTAGCCGCCCGTATGAATCCCCGTCAGGACGATTTCTTTATAGCCGGCATCCACCAGCTGCTGCGCCTGTTTAATGACTTCTTCAGGATCGCGGGAACGAAGCAGGCCGCGCGCCCAAGGGATAATGCAGAACGTACAGAAGTTGTTGCAGCCCTCTTGGATTTTTAACGACGCTCTTGTGCGGTCAGTAAAAGCGGGAACATCCAGCTCTTCAAACACGCGTGCTTTCATAATATTGCCGACGCCGTTGATCGGCTGACGCTCTTCCCTGTACTGCTCAATGTAACCGAGCATTTTTTCACGATCCTGCGTGCCGACGACGATGTCAACACCCGGGATGGCCATAATTTCCGCCGGAGAGGTTTGCGCATAGCACCCTGTTACGCAGATGACGCCGTCAGGATTTTGGCGGATCGCCCGTCTGATGACTTGACGGCTTTTTTTATCTCCCGTGTTTGTTACCGTACATGTATTAATGACATATACATCTGCTGTCTGTTCGAATTCTTTTCGTTCATAACCCGCATCTTTAAACAGCTGCCAGATTGCTTCTGTTTCATAATGGTTGACCTTGCAGCCAAGGGTATGAAAAGCAACAGTTGCCATTACTGATCACCTCTTAATAACTCTGTATGATAGGAAACTGCGCTTAACGCGTAAAGAGGCGCAGTTTCAGTCCGTAAAATTCTCGGTCCGAGGCCGCATAAGACGGCGCCTTTTTCTGAAAGCTGATGAACTTCAGACTCAGTCAGACCGCCTTCAGGGCCGAATACGATTAAAAGAGACGAACCTTGCGGAAGGCTTTTGAGCTCCGCAGCGAAAGCGCCCGTTTCTCCCTGCTTTGATGACTCCTCGTATGCAACGACACATTTATCGACATTCTCCGCCATTTCAAGCAGCTGCCGGAACGTATGAACGGTTTTCACTTCGGGAATTTCATTGCGGTACGATTGCTCCGCCGCTTCCTTCGCGATTTTCGCCCATCTCTCCCGCTTTTTCTTTGCCTTTTTGTCGTCTAGCTTAACGACGGATCTGGCGCCTTGAAAAGGGATGAACATACTTGCCCCCAGCTCGGTCCCTTTTTGGATAATCCATTCAAGCTTATCGCCTTTCGGGAGGCCGCTTGCGATCCTGATCTTCAGCGGCAGTTCACGGTTTTCACCCGTCCACTCAGCAATGCTGCATGATATATGATCTTTAGAAACCTCTTTAAGCAGGCATAACGCTTCATGGCCGTCTTTCGAACAGCAGATAATCCGGCCGCCCGCACTCATTCTCATGACGTTCGCTATATGGTGGACGTCTTCCCCCGTGATTTGAAAATCGGGAGTTTCGTCCATCTCCTGCTTCGTGAGCTCGATAAAATATCGTTGCATACGCTGTGACACCTACTAACTGTTATTTTTTCGCGATGATGCTGACCCAATCTTCCATAGACAGAATTTCTATGATGGTAAAGCCGGCTTTTTCCAACGCTTCTTTTACTTCCTGTTTTTTCTGGCCGATAATGCCTGAAGTAATAAAATGGCCTCCGTCTTTGAGCAGGTCGTACGCCTGTGATGTAAAGCGGAGAATCACTTCCGCCAAAATATTTGCGACAATGACATCATGTTCGCCCGTGATGCCGTCTAACAAATTGTTCTGCTTCACTTCAGCCGTATCACTCACTTTGTTCAATTTTACATTCAGACGCGCGCTTTCAACAGCGACCGGATCAAGGTCATACGCATGAACCGATTCGGCCTCAAGCATGGCGGCCGCGATGCTTAAAATTCCTGAACCGGTGCCGACATCAATGACACGGTCGCCTTTTTGAACGATACGCTCAAGCGCCTGAATGCACAGAACGGTTGTCGGATGCGTTCCCGTACCGAATGCCATACCCGGATCCATTTCGATAATCAGTTCATCTGTATGAACAGGTGTGTACGTTTCCCAAGTGGGAACGATCGTGAACTTTTCAGAAATTTTCACAGGATGATAATACTTTTTCCAAGCTGTCGCCCATTCTTCTTCATTAACTTCAGAAATGGTGATTGTGTTTCTGCCCAAATCAATGTCGTACAAAAGCAGATTATTAATCGTCTCTTTAATGCCGTCCACCGTTTCGCCGAGGAAACTGTTGATCGGCAGATACGCTTTGACAATGACACCCTCATCGGGGTAATCATTGGGGTCGAGCTGGTAGATTTCCCCGTAAACATTCTCACGCTCTTTCATTAAATCAAGCGGATCTTCGATGACAACCCCGCTCGCACCAGCTTCATGCAAAATATTTGAGATGGGTTCGACCGCTTCATGTGTTGTGTGAATGCTGATTTCGGACCATTTCAAAACTACCAACTCCTATCCAATCATTACTCGCCTTTAAATGCGCGTTTTACTTTGTCAAAGAAACTCATTTCTTGTTCATCCGGCAGGTTTCCGCTGACTTCAGCGAACTCGCGGATGATGTCTTTTTGTTTGTCTGTCAGATTCGTCGGTGTGACGACGCGGACGACAATGTGCTGGTCGCCTTGTCCGTAGCCCCGGACGTTCTGAACGCCTTTGCCTCTTAATCTGAATTTCGTGCCTGTTTGTGTGCCGGCAGGTATTTTCAATTTCACTTTTCCGTGAAGCGTCGGCACTTCCACTTCGTCTCCGAGTGCCGCTTGGGCGAACGTTAACGGCATTTCGCAATAAATATCGTCTCCGTCGCGCTCAAAGAACTCGTGGGCGCGCACATGGAATACGACAAACAGATCTCCCGCCGGCCCTCCGTTTACGCCCGGTTCACCTTGGCCCGGAACGCGCAGCTGCTGTCCGTCATCCACACCGGCAGGAATCGTGACATTGATTTTTTTCCGTTTTTTCACTTTGCCCGTGCCGCCGCAGTCAGAACACTTGTTTTTGATGATTTTTCCTGTTCCTTCACAGTGGTGGCAGACTCTTCGGTTAACCACTTTGCCAAACGGCGTGTTCTGTTCGACGTTCAGCTGGCCTGAACCTCCGCAGTGCGAGCACGTATCCGGCTTTGTTCCCGGCTTCGCGCCAGACCCTTTACATGTTTCGCAATTCTCTTCGCGCGGAATTTCAATGATCGTTTCTTTTCCGAAAGCCGCGTCTTCAAATGACAGGGTCATTGTATACTGCAGATCCGCGCCTTGCCGCGGCGCATTCGGGTCACGGCGTCTCGTGCCGCCTCCGAAGATGCTTGAGAAGATGTCATCGAAACCGAAGCCGCCGAAGTCTCCGCCGCCTCCGAAACCGCCGCCGAATCCCTGGTTAGGGTCTGTATGGCCGAATTGGTCATATTGAGCGCGTTTTTGGTCGTCTGAGAGCGCTTCGTACGCTTCTTTTACCTCTTTAAATTTTTCATCTGCTCCGGATTCTTTATTGATATCAGGATGATATTTTTTTGAAAGCTTCCGATAGGCTTTTTTGATTTCATCCTTTGAAGCGCTCTTACTTACCCCAAGCACTTCATAGTAATCACGCTTACTCATCTCGCTTCACTCTCCCGAATTTCTCACATAAATTAGATTGTATCATTTTGAATTATGTTTTTTCAATTCCTTTTATCCCGGGCAAGAAAAAAAGTCAAAGCCAAGAGATGCCTGACTTTGACTTTCTGTCTGTTGAATCAGAATATGCTGTGTGTTCTTCCGCCTATAGCCATGCGGGACAGAACTTATTTTTTCGTTTCGTCGTCTTTTACTTCTTCGTATTCCGCATCGACAACGTTGTCATCCGCTTTTTTGCCTTCAGCGTTTGCTCCGCCTTCAGCCTGCTGCGCTTTCGCCGCTTCTTCGTAAAGCTTCATAGAAAGCTCTTGAACGATTGTTTGAAGCTCATCTTTTTTCGCTTTGATGTCTTCAATTTCGTTTTTCTCGATAGCGGCTTTCAGCGCGTCTTTCGCGTCGTTTGCTTTTTTCACTTGCTCTTCGTCCACTTTGCCTTCCAGATCTTTTAATGTTTTTTCCGTTTGGAACACAAGCTGGTCAGCTTCGTTGCGGACTTCGATTTCTTCTTTTCTCTTCGCATCAGCGTCAGCGTTTTCTTCCGCTTCTTTTACCATGCGTTCGATCTCATCATCAGAAAGACCTGAAGAAGATTTGATAGTAATGTTTTGTTCTTTTCCTGTGCCTAAATCTTTCGCTCTTACGTTTACGATACCGTTTTTGTCAATATCGAAAGAAACTTCGATTTGCGGTACGCCGCGCGGTGCAGGCGGGATATCAGTAAGCTGGAAGCGGCCGAGCGTTTTGTTGTCGGCAGACATCGGGCGCTCACCTTGAAGCACGTGAATGTCAACAGCCGTTTGGTTGTCAGCTGCAGTTGAGAATACTTGAGACTTGCTCGTCGGAATTGTCGTGTTGCGATCGATCAGTTTTGTGAACACGCCGCCCATTGTTTCAATACCAAGAGAAAGCGGTGTAACGTCAAGAAGAACAACGTCTTTTACGTCTCCCGTGATGACGCCGCCTTGAATCGCTGCACCCAGCGCTACAACTTCATCAGGGTTTACGCCTTTATGCGCTTCTTTACCCGTTTCTTTTTTGATTGCTTCCTGTACGGCTGGAATACGTGTTGATCCGCCGACAAGGATAACTTTGTCGATTTCGCTCGCAGAAAGATCCGCATCTTGAAGAGCCTGACGGACAGGAGCCATTGTGCGCTCAACAAGGTGAGCGGAAAGCTCTTCGAATTTAGCGCGGGTCAGTGTCAGCTCAAGGTGAAGAGGACCTGCTTCTCCCGCTGTGATAAATGGTAAAGAAATTTGTGTGGATGAAACGCCGGAAAGATCTTTTTTCGCTTTCTCAGCCGCATCTTTCAAACGCTGAAGCGCCATTTTGTCTTTTGAAAGATCAATGCCGTTTTCTTTTTTGAATTCTGCTACGAGATGATCGATGATGACTTGGTCAAAGTCGTCTCCGCCAAGACGGTTGTCACCGGCAGTTGAACGGACTTCAAACACGCCGTCGCCAAGTTCAAGAACAGATACGTCAAACGTACCGCCGCCAAGGTCGTAAACAAGAATTGTTTGGTCTTCGTCCGTTTTATCAAGTCCGTATGCAAGCGCTGCTGCAGTCGGCTCGTTGATAATACGCTCTACTTCAAGACCGGCGATTTTACCGGCATCTTTTGTCGCTTGGCGCTCCGCATCGTTGAAGTATGCAGGAACCGTGATAACGGCTTTTGAAACTGTTTCGCCGAGGTAGCTTTCAGCATATGCTTTCAGATGCTGAAGGATAATAGCTGACACTTCTTGAGGCGTGTAGTCTTTTCCTTCGATTTCCACTTTATAGTCAGTACCCATATGGCGTTTAACAGACATGATTGTGTTAGGATTTGTGATGGATTGGCGTTTCGCCACTTCCCCTACTTGGCGCTCGCCGTTTTTAAATGCAACGACTGACGGAGTCGTACGGTTTCCTTCAGCGTTGGCGATGACTGTAGGCTCTCCGCCTTCAAGCACTGCCACACATGAGTTTGTCGTACCCAAGTCAATTCCGATTACTTTACTCACTTTGAATTACCTCCTGCTATGTAGTTATTGATTCACTTTTACCATTGAAGGACGAATGACGCGATCCTTCAGTTTGTAGCCTTTTTGCAGTTCTTCGATAACAATATTGCTGCCGAAGTTTTCATCTTCCACCTGCATGACGGCTTGGTGAAGGTTCGGATCAAATTCCTGGCCGACAGCTTCGATGGCTTGAACGCCTTCTTTTTCAAGTGCGTCCATCAGCTGGCGGCGGACCATTTCCATACCTTGCAGCAAGCTTTTTGTCTGCTCGCTTTCAGCTTCTACCTGTAACGCCCGTTCAAAGTTGTCGAGCGCCGGAAGGATTTCCGTTACGACGTTTTGAGAACGGTATTTCTGAGCAGCTTCCATTTCAAGGCGGCTGCGTCGTTTATAGTTTTCAAAGTCTGCTTGAACACGCAAAAGCTTGTTTTCTTTTTCATCAAGCAAACCCTGCAATTCATCAATTTGGTGCTGAAGGGCTTCTTCCTGACCTGCCGTTTCTTCATGCTGCTCTTGTGAAGCGGCTTGTTCTGCCTGTTCTGTCACTTCTTCTTGTTCTGCTGCTTCAACCTGTTCTGCGGTTTGTTTTTCTTCTGACATTGTGTTCACCTCCCTCAAATGCTGTAAAAAGATGACTGAAAATGATTGCCAAAATTCCCTTATTCATCATACAAACTTGTGAATGCTTTTGACAAGTCCGAAGTCACGTGCTGCAGCAGGCTGACGACTCTTGAATAATTCATGCGCGTCGGCCCGATAATGGCGATTGATCCGATCTGTTTCGTATCAACTGTATAGGTGGCCGTGATTAAGCTGCAGTTTTCCATTTCTTCGTAGTCGTTTTCTTTCCCGATTTTGATTGAAATCCCGGCTTTTGATGACTGAAACAGCTTCAGAACATCCTGCTCTTTTTCAATTAAAGATAAGAGCGAGCGGACCCTTTCAATATCATGGAACTCCGGCTGATTCAGCATGTTGATCTTTCCGCCGAAAAACAATTTCTCAACGTGGGCCGCCGGATGGAATGTGGAGCGGAGCGATTCAAGTATGCTGTCATAGTTGGCGATATGCTGCCTTAAATATGTGACAACCTCTTTGAAAATGCGCTCATTCAGTTCGTCCATCGGCACACCCGCTAATCGATCGTTTAGTATATTGACCAGTTTTTCAATATCGGCCAAATCCACTTTAGCCGGGAAATTGATGGTGCGGTTTTCGACATGCCCCGTGTTCGTGACGAGAATGGCGACCGCCTTATCCGGCTGGATCGGTACGATTTGAATCTGTTTAAGATAGTTCTCGCTCAGCGTCGGCCCGAGGACAATCGATGTGTAGTTTGTCAGGTCGGACAGGATTTGCGCTGATTTTTGGACTGTTTTTTCCAGCTCGAAGATTTTTTCTTTAAATATCGAGTGAATTAAATCCAGATCGGTTTTTGTCAGCTTGACGGGTGACAGCAAATGATCGACATAATACCTGTACCCTTTTTCCGACGGAATCCGTCCTGAGGATGAATGGGTTTTTTCAATAAAGCCCAATTCCTCCAAGTCAGCCATCTCGTTTCTGATCGTTGCAGAGCTGAATGTAATCTCGTCTTTTTTTGAAAGAGTTCTTGATCCTACAGGCTGCGCTGATTGTATAAAATCATTAATAATCACTTGCAGGATCAACAGCTGACGATTTGTTAACATCATCATCACCCCTGTTAGCACTCAAGGTCAGCGAGTGCTAATTCTATATCAAAAGTAACAAACCAAAAGAAAAATGTCAATTATAACTCACCCAAAAAAGCGCCAAAAACCTCATTTCCTAATAATTTGCCCTCATGCGTTAATGCAACCGATTCTTTCGTGTCACAAATCAGGCCTTTTTCGGTTAAATCTTTGAGAACATCGGGAAACAGTTCGTCGACCGAGCGTCCGAATTTATCGAGAAAAGCTTGCTTTTGTACGCCGGACATTTTTCTGAGACCGAGGAACATTTCTTCTTCAATCTGCTCCTCACGTGTCACCTTGTGCGTGTCACGGTAAGGCAGCCCCTTTTCTTCGATGAGCTGCATGTAATGTTTCACAGGCCCGGCGTTGACGGTGCGCGTGCCGCTGATATATCCGTGAGCGCCTGCGCCAAAACCGAAATACTCTTCATTGCTCCAATACGTCAGATTATGCTGCGACTCGTATCCGGGCTTTGCAAAGTTACTGATCTCGTATTGACGGATGCCCGCTTCACTCATCTGCCTCATGACCGTTTCATACATCTCGGCCTCTTGTTCTTGCGCGGGGAGATGCAGGCGGCCTTTTTGCATTAAATTATAAAACACCGTTTTCGGCTCTACGATCAGCGAGTAAACGGAATAGTGCTCCGCATCAAGAGACAAAGCCGTTTTGACGGAATTGTCAAGATCGGCCAGCGTCTGACCCGGCAGGCCGAACATCAAATCGAGACTGATGTTGTCGAAGCCGAGAGCCCTCGCACGTTCAAAGGAAGTGAATACGTCCTTTTGTTTATGCACTCTGCCGATTTTTTGTAAAAGCTCATCTTCAAAGGTTTGAACACCGAAGCTCAGCCGATTGACACCGGCATTTTTCAGGATTTTTAATTTTTCCGGGGACAAATCATCCGGATTCGCTTCCGCGGCAAATTCTATGAGTCCGTCAGAAGGCTTCAGCACGCGGTGAATGGAATCCATCAATTTTTCCAGCTGGACGGGTGAGAGCGATGTCGGCGTGCCTCCCCCGATAAAAATCGTGCGGAGATCAGGGCGTCCCGTCCGTTCTATTGTATTTATCATTTCCTTTTCGAGTGAGTTTAAGTACTCATCGACAGGCTGGCTCTGAATAAAATATTTATTGAAATCGCAATAGTGGCAGATATGCTCACAAAACGGAATATGAATATAAGCTGATTTCATTTTGAAACACCTTCTTCTTTACAGAAAGAAGCCGCAGCGCGGGACTGCGGCGGCTTCCGTTATTTTTTCGGGCTGTCATCCATTTTAAGAACGGCCATAAACGCTTCCTGCGGCACTTCTACTGAGCCGACCTGCTTCATCCGGCGTTTTCCTTCTTTTTGTTTTTCAAGAAGCTTCCGTTTCCGCGAGATGTCTCCTCCGTAACATTTTGCAAGGACGTTTTTCCGCATGGCCTTAATGGTTGAGCGGGCCACGATTTTCTGTCCGATCGCCGCTTGAATCGGTACTTCAAAGTGCTGGCGCGGAATAAGCTCTTTCAGTTTTTCCACAATTACTTTTCCGCGTTCGTACGCGTAATCGCGATGCACGATAAATGAAAGGGCGTCGATTTTTTCTCCGTTCAGCATAATGTCCATCTTGACAAGTTTAGACGGTTTGTAGCCGATCAGTTCGTAATCGAAAGAGGCGTACCCTTTCGTGCTGGATTTCAGCTGATCAAAAAATTCATATACGATTTCCGCAAGAGGCATCTCATATACAATGCTGACCCGGTTGGCGTCTAAGTACTGCATATCGATAAAGTTGCCCCGTTTCCCCTGACAAAGCTCCATCACCGCACCGACATAATCGTTCGGCACCATCATTGTCGCTTTTACATACGGCTCCTCGATTCTTTCGATCTTTTGTGGGTCAGGCATGTTGGACGGGTTGTCGACAACAACCTTTTCGCCGTCTGTCATATACACATCATAGATAACACTCGGTGCCGTTGTGATCAGGTCAATTTTAAATTCCCGTTCAATCCGCTCCTGAATGATTTCCATGTGAAGCATTCCTAAAAAGCCGCAGCGGAAGCCGAAGCCGAGGGCTTGTGACGTCTCCGCCTCGTATTGAAGAGATGAATCGTTCAATTCAAGTTTTTCCAGAGCCTCGCGTAAATCATTATATTTGGCTGTGTCAATCGGATAAAGTCCGCAGTATACCATCGGATTGAGTTTGCGGTAGCCCGGAAGCGCTTCTGCCGCAGGCTTAACCGCGCTCGTGATCGTATCACCGACACGGGTGTCGCCGACGTTTTTAATTGCGGCTGTCAAATAGCCTACGTCACCGACTGTCAATTCGTCAGCCGGCTGCGCTTTCGGCGTGAAGACGCCGACTTCGATGACTTCAAACTCTTTTCCGGTTGCCATCATTTTAATTTTCTGGCCCGGTTTGACCGTTCCTTCTACGACTCTGATATACGCGACGACTCCGCGGTACGCGTCATAAAGCGAGTCAAAGATGAGCGCTTTCAGCGGAGCTTCCGGATCTCCCGCGGGGGCCGGCACTTTTTCTACGATCTGTTCTAAAATGTCTTCGATGCCGATGCCCGCTTTCGCTGAAGCGAGGACGGCGTCTGAAGCGTCAAGGCCGATAACGTCCTCAACCTCTTGACGCACACGTTCTGGCTCTGCGCTCGGAAGATCGATTTTATTAATGACAGGAAGAATCTCAAGATCATTATCAAGCGCCAGATAGACGTTCGCCAATGTCTGCGCTTCTATTCCCTGGGCCGCATCAACAACGAGAATCGCGCCTTCACAGGCAGCCAGGCTTCGCGAAACTTCATATGTAAAGTCGACGTGTCCGGGCGTGTCGATAAGATGGAATATATATTCTTCTCCGTCTTTTGCTTTGTATTTCAGCTGAACGGAATTTAATTTGATGGTAATTCCCCGTTCGCGTTCAAGGTCCATTGAATCAAGCAATTGTTCTTTCATTTCCCGCTGGGTGATCGCCGATGTTTTTTCTAAAATCCGATCCGCCAAGGTCGATTTGCCGTGGTCTATGTGGGCGATGATGGAGAAATTCCGGATTCTTGACTGCCTCTCTAAACGCTTTTCTTTATCTGTCACAATCTATCACTCCTACTATTAAACGCAAAATACACTAGCTTAGATTATATCAATAGGATTGTAAACATTCAATTAAAACAAGAAAGAGAAAAGCTTCCTTTAAGGAATCATCCGCTTTTCTCTTCATCAATGCTAACGGTTCAGTTTCGAAACCCACTCATACATCGCCTGCGCCGAGTCCGTCACGGTATTTGAAAGGGTTTCTCCGGCTTTTGAAAACAGGTTGAAGGTTTCCGCCTGTTCCAGCTGTTTTTGTTTTTCTTCCAGATCTTTCGCCGTAACGGTTTGCCCCAAAATGGAAGCTTCTTTTTCCTGTCCTTCTCCGCCGCCGAGCGTGAATGCTCCTTTTAAGGAGGGATCTTTGTATCCTTTCATATCAAGCATTCCGCTGTTTGCCTGCTGCATGCCGAACAAAACGCCGAAAAACATGACAATGGCGATCAGCAGGCATTTGCCGGTAAAACGGATCATTCGAATCACCTGATTTCTATTGTTTTTTCTTCTCTCCTGATTGCGAGCTGACCTTTTCTGCATCCCAGTACAGTTCGCTGAACACATCGGCCACGGCATCTGATGCGCGCCTCAGTTCTTCAAGATTGTTATCCACGCCCCCGAATTCCAGCAGAAGCGACCGGTCGTTTAAATCCTGGTTGTATACTCCATTATCTCCCGGAGAGCCTTTTGATAAAACACCGACGCTTAAGCCGGGGTATTTTTTCTCCATGAGCTTATGAAGTTCACTTGCGAGTTTATAGTTTTCTTCAAAGTTAGCGCTTTTTTTGCCGACGACGATGGCGACTCTGGCATAGCTTTTTCCTTTGATGTCGGCTGTCGTATTTTTCTTGCGGCGGGAATCCCGGTGAATGTCTATGGTATATTGCAGGTTTTTATTTTTGGCGAGCGCGCTTTTTACGACCGGCCTTGATTCGTCGTAGCTTCGCGCATAATTTAAGCCGTCTTTGTTCAGGCGGGCCTGAATGTCGGTTTTATCTACGGTCGCTCCTACACCTTGCGCTTCAAGCGCTTTTCCGAACATATCTCCGACAAGCGTGACATTGGCCTTCGAATGGCGGGCGTTATCCGGATTTGTTTCCCCCTTTAACAGAGGAAGATAGGATTCGGTATTATGAGTGTGGTAAATAAAAACGACTTTTTTGCTGCCTGTTGAATGTTTCGGCGGCGCCGTTTCTTCTTTTTTCGTTTTGTTTTCGATTTCTGCCAGGTTCACTTCTTTTTCTTTTTCCATCACCTTTGACGGCGGCGGAGATTCAGCCGGCATATTCGTATAATCCGTCCCCTGCCCCGCCAGAAGGATCTCCGTATCGTATTGGGCAAATCCCGGCAGCTCACGTCCCAAGAAACTCCGCGGGTCTTCCATATTAATGCTTGTCGCCAGTTTTAAGGAAAGCCGGGACAGCTGAAAAGAGTCTTTTTCAGGAAGCTCTGAGGCGAAATAATGATTTTCCATGCCGAGGAGGTGTGCAAACGCGTCACCCGGAAGTTCTCCGGCAATCCCGTGAAGAGAATCCGAAGAAAGCCTCAGTTCAGGGCGAAGCGATGTGAGCACACCCGATAATACGAAAATAACGATAAGGCTTGTCATAAACAAAAACATGCCCTTGAGCGCATTTCCACCGTTTACTGCAACGACAATTTGACGGTTTCTGCGTTTTTTTCTCATGATTTGAATCCCTCCAGCGCTTGTCTAGTAATTACTCTATGAACAAGCTAGAGGAGGTAGAACTCATTTTAATGATTATAAGAACCTTTGTTATCTTGTGACACTTTTTCATGAAGGGCGGTGTTTAACCCGTTTGCAAGTACGTTCGCCATATCATCAATAAAGGTGTCAATCTCCTTCGGCGTGACCATCAGATTATGGCCGAGCGGAGAAAGCACTTCGTGAATCAGCTGGCGTTTTTCGTTTTCGTCCAGCGTGCCGACAATACCGAGAAAGGATTGGCGTTCTTTTTCTCCCGGAAGGTCTTCGTCTGTCAGCACCTTCTTTTTGCCGAAGTTCATTCCGGCGGGCACCAGAGATCTTGACGGGCTGTCATCTTTCATCTCTCTTCCGAAATGTTTTAATATATAATCCACCGTATCGCTTGCGATCGTAACCGCATCAACGACAGTCGGTACCCCGATTGCGATGACGGGAATGCCGAGCGTTTCCTTGCTTAATTCTTTTCTCTTATTGCCGACGCCTGATCCCGGGTGAATGCCCGTATCAGAAAATTGGATGGTCGTGTTCACCCTTTCAACGGCTCTGGCCGCAAGAGCGTCTACCGCGATCACAAAATCCGGCTTTGATTCTTTGATCACACCTTGAATAATATCGCTCGTTTCAATTCCCGTTAATCCCATCACACCGGGAGCAAGCGCGCTGACCGGCCTGTACCCTTCCTGCACGTTTTCCGGCTGAAGCCTGAACAGATGCCTTGTCACAAGAAGGTTTTCGGTCACGAGAGGGCCGAGCGCATCCGGCGTCACATTCCAGTTGCCGAGACCCACGATCAAACAGCTTGCATCCTTTGGAATCTTTAATGCCGACAGATAGGCGGAAAATTCCTCGGCAAACACTTCCGTTACTTTTTCCTGCATGTCAGAGTCGTGTTCCCGAACCCCTTGAGCCTCGATCGTGACATAGCGTCCCTGCTTTTTCCCCGATAGCTCGGCGCCTTCTTTGGTAATATCGACGGTTCTGACTTTAATGCCGCCCTTGTCGCGTTCTTTTTCAATAAACCCGTTTATTTCTTTTTTCTGACCGGCTTGTCCGTCTTTTACCGCCTGTTTCGTTTCTACCGCTAAATCCGTCCGTATCAGAAATTGATTGACATCCAGTTCGTTGTTTTTCACAGGGAAGACCTCCTTCAATCATCGTGGTACATAGTGTGGCCATTTACAAAACGAATCATGCGAATTTACCCATCAACGAAAAATACTTTACATTTATATTGCAATCTAAAGTTCTGTTTGATAGAATACAATTTGTTCTATTGTGAAGAAGATTTAACCTTAAGACACTGTGCTACAGGTTGTATCTTAGGAGGTGAAACACATGCCAAACATTAAATCAGCGATTAAACGTACAAAAACAAACAACGAACGCCGCGCTCATAACGCGACAATCAAATCTGCTATGCGTACTGCAATCAAACAAGTTGAAGCTTCTGTTGCTAACAACGAAGCGGATAAAGCGAAAACTGCTCTTTCTGAAGCAGCGAAACGCATTGATAAAGCAGTGAAAACAGGTCTTGTACACAAAAATGCCGCAGCTCGATACAAATCTAGACTTGCGAAACAAGTGAACGGACTTTCTGCATAATACAAAAACGATCCCTTTAACGGGGATCGTTTTTTTCATTCAGTCCGGAGAAGCTCAAGGAGAAAGAGCTCCAGCAAGAGCTGCTTGTCCTTTTTCCCCGTTTTCATTTCATAATCCATCACTGCGAGTCTTTCTATAATACGCCGCAGCTCTTCTTCAGAAAAAAGCCTCGCCTGATCCATCGCCAACTTTACCCGGAAGGGGTGCACCTTTAAGTTGGAAGCGATTTGCTTTTGGCCGTATCCTTGTCCCGCAAAATACTTTGTCTGCATAATCAGACGGAATTGGTTGGCGATCAGCGCCATAATTTTGATCGGTTCTTCGTTTTGTTTTAAAAGATCATAAAATATTTGAAGACTTTCCGTCCGTTTTCGGTTCACGATTTTGTTGATCAGCTCAAAAATATTCTGCTCCAAACTTCTTGCGACGAGCTCACGGACATCTTCAAGTGTGATCTCATGTCTGTCACCGATGTAGGCGGAGAGTTTTTGTATTTCCTGATATATGGAAGACAGATGGCCGTTTGCAAGCAGAACCAAATGCTCGGCAGCTTCTGTATCGATCATTTTATTTTCGGATTTCGCCAGATTAATCGTAAAATCCGTCGTCTCCTTTGCATTCAGCTCCTTAGCTTCAATCATAAGGGCTTTTTGCTTCAGCGCTTTCGTCAGCTTTTTCCGTTCGTCCAGCTTCTCATACGGAGCCACAATCACAAAGACCGTATAAGGTGCAGGCTCCTTCAGATAAGTCTCCAGAGCGGCTGTATTATGCTCTATTTTTTCTTTCTTTTTTTCCCCTGTTAAAAAAGACGGATTTTTTACGATGACCAGCCGCTTCTCTCCCATAAACGGAAACGTTTCCGCATCGGTTATGGCCTGGTCAAGCGGATCCTCTTCAAGATCAAAAACAGACAGGTTAAAATCCTTTGTCTCCTCATCAACGACAGCTTGTCTGATCCGGCTGACAGTTTCTTGGAGCAGATACGTTTCTTTTCCGTATAAGCAATAAACGGAGCGGACATCCCCTTTTTTCAGGGCTTTCCAAACATCAAATACCATGATCGTATGACTTCCTCTCTTTCTTGATCCCCTTCTATCCTAAATTGAGTTCGGCAAATAGTAAAGAGGAAGCTTTAAGGACAGCTTCCTCATTTATAATAAACGCCTGATTCACAAGCTCCCGGGTCTGCTTGTAAAAAGGCGATAATCACAAGAACAGAAAACGTTACCATCACTTCTAGATTTTTCAAAACAATTCCAGTATACTTAGGGAAGTCAGGAGGGATGAAATTGAATGATTTTGAAAAAAACGTTCAAAGCAAACGAAATGATGCTGTTGACTCAGCTGTCGGTTTTGTCGTGTCCTTCGGATTTTTCGCCTTTTTGTTCGTGATGGCAACAGCCATCCATCTTATCGGCTCTTAGCCGCATTCCGGGCTGCTGTCAATCGGCAGTCTTTTTTACTTCTTGCGCCCTGGTTTCTTCTATATCATATGGAGGGAAGACGGAAAACGTTCCGGCGCCTTTTTTAAATCTGTATTGAATCGTTCCGCTGACATCGGTGCGAAGCACATTGACAGAGTACGCCTTCAAACGATCCAGCACTTCTTCATGCGGATGATGGTATCGATTCTCTTTTCCTGCTGAAATCAGCGCTGCTTCCGGCTGAAGCTGCTTCAAAAAGGCTTCACTCGTTGAGCTTTTGCTGCCGTGATGACCCGCCTTCAATATATCAGCCTTCAGATTCGGATACGTTTTCAGCACTTCTGTTTCGCCGTCCGATTCTAAATCTCCCGTCAAAAGCCAGCTCACTCCGCCAAAAACCGTCCAAAGCACCAGTGACGAATCATTTTTACTCCTTCCGTCAGACGACTCCGGAGACAGCACCTGAAACTGAAGATCACCGGTTGTAATGGTGTCGCCCCGCTTTGCTTCGGCAACGGGAATGTTGTTTTCTTTCGCCATATTTAATATGTTCTGATCCTTCGGTTCTTTTACGAATCCTACGGGGACAATTAACCGTTTGACTCTATGATTTTTGATTAACACTCCGGCTTCCCCGATGTGATCTTGATCCGCATGGGTTAAAATCAGCGCATCCAGCTTTTTCACCCCTTTTCCGTTTAAAAACGGAATCAAAACCTTCTCGCCGATAGAATACGGGTGGCGTTTTTCTTTCCATGATTCTCCGGGATAAGCAATCACTCCCCCTGTATCAACCATTACGATCCCTTTGCGGTGCGGCGCGCTTATAAACAGTGAGTCTCCCTGCCCGATATCAAGCATATCCGCTTCTCCCCATGGACTGAAATACGGACGGCATATTAAATAAGCCAAAACCGCGCAGAAAAAAAGAGCCGATTTCCTGAGTTTTAAAAAACCTCCCTTTTCCAAAGCCGCAAAAAGCGTAAAAACGGAAACCGCAAGCAGAAGAAGGGAAAGAAAGTCAGGCTTTGACACAATCATAGTAAATAAATCAACGGATGCCGCATATGTAATGAAATCATGCACAGGCTTCATCACAAGGTCAAACATACCAAACAAACATTCTCCCATCTGCCTTGAGAGTAAAAGAAGAAGGAAACCGATGACAGAAACCGGAATGACAAATAACGTATAAAATGGCACCATCACCATATTCATCGAAAAACTGACAAGTGAAATCTGCTGAAAATGATAGAGAAGAAACGGAAGTGAGCTGAGCTCTGCAATCAATGAAGCCATCGCAAGCCCGGCAAGTCTGCTTTTCCCTGCTTTCTTTAAAATGGAGGATGACAGAATTAAAGAGGCGCTTACCGCAAAGGAAAGCTGGAAGCCCGCCTGCCAAAGGAAGTAAGGATTAAACAGCAGAAGCAGCAGATAAGACAGGGACAATGCAGCAGAGGAATGAATGCCGCGTTTAACAAGAGTTCCGGCGATATAAAACCCCAGCATGAGGGATGCGCGCAATACGGATGGGGCGGCACCGCTCAGCAGCGTATACACCGGCAAAAACAGCAGCAGCAAAATTCCCGCCTTTTCTCTTGTCAGCCCGATTCTGATCAGAGCATAAAATAATCCCGCCGTAATAAGACCGACATGCATTCCGGAAATCGCCATTAAATGAACGACTCCCAAATTTTGATACGCACTCAGTATATCGTCCTCTATAGAAAATCTTTCACCTAAGGTCAGCGCTTCAACAATTCCGGCGGAAGATTCAGGCACGTGATTCCGAATGATCGAAATCAAATTTTTTCTGATGTTCAGCAGTTTAAACAGCGGCTGTTTGGATTTTTCACACTGCTCAATGGAAGTCACGGAAAATAACCAGTGAATCTGCTGAGAGTAAAGATATTCCTTATAATCAAAACCTCCGGGAACCGTCGCATGTGCAGGCTGTTCCAGAGAGCCTGTAAACGTGCAGCGCATCCCCGGTTCAAGCTGTTCAATGAGTCTTTTTTCCTCAAGAGAACGGATTTTGTACGAAGCCGCCCATTTTTCCTTGTCATGTGTACGGATAACAGCTGACATTTTCGCTCCGTCAACCTTCGGAATATTAGTGATGACGGCCTGTTCAGTATAACTGCCGGCCTGATAGCGCGTTACATTCGCAGCGTCACAAACCGTATAAAGAAAGAAATAAAGACAAAAAGAAACGAGGCAGACGATAACCGGAGCATACTGCTTTGTTTTTACAATAATAAAGAGAAGATACAGAAGAAAAAGGAGCAGAACCCAGAAGACATGAGCGGCGGCAATTCCCGCAGTTGCAGAAACCGCCGCCAGAGGCAGAAGAAGGTATTTATATTTCATTTATACGTAACTGGTAAACAGCTCATTGGCCTGTTCATGAATTTTTTTCAGTTCATCTGCCTTAACCCCCGCATCAGATAATTGCTGAATCAGACCTGCTACAAAAGACAATTTTTCACGGTTTTTCAGATCGATGATCATCTCATCAAGTTCGACCTGCTCCACCTTGACTCCGGCTTGGCTGAACAGCTCTTTTGCATAAGGCTGTGTTTTGTAATCTTCGGCATAATAGACCGTTTTGATGCCTGCCTGGATAATTGATTTGCAGCATTGAATACAAGGATAATGCGTCACATAAATTTCGGCGCCTTCCGTCGGAACACCGAACTTAGAACATTGCAGAATCGCATTCATCTCTGCATGTATGGTCCGCTGGCAATGATTATCTATTAAAAGGCATCCTTCATCAGCGCAATGGACGCCGCCGGCGATTGAGCCGTTGTATCCGCCGGCAATCATACGCTTATCTCTGACTATGGTTGCCCCGACTGACAGTCTCGGACATGTGCTTCTCAGCGCCAGCAAATGGCTTTGCGCCATAAAATATTGATTCCATGAGATTCGTTCCACAAGTGTTCCCTCCAAAAAGTCTTGTTGCTTTTCTAAGTTTACATAGATTTAAGCAGAACCGTCAATTCACTTTACCGTAATGGAAGTTTTTATCCGCTCAAATGACTTCTCTCCAAAGCCTGATACATTCATCAAATCTTCAGCAGTCTGAAACCGTCCTTTTTCTTCTCGGTAAGCGATAATCGCTTCCGCTTTTTTCTGCCCCACCCCGGAAATCGCCTGAAGTTCGTCCAGAGATGCCGTATTGATATTGACAGCTGCATTCTCCTTTTCACCCGCCGCTGTTTTCGGGCGATTCTCCTCTTCGCCTTCACTCGGAATATAAACAATCGTCCCGTCCTGCAGCTGCTCTGCTAAATTAACATTCAATTCATCCGCCTTTTTCTTCAGGCCGCCGGCTTTTTCAATGGCTTGCGTCACTCTGTCTCCCGCTTTCATTTCATACACGCCGGGATTTCGGACCGCGCCTTTCACATCAATCATAATCTTGTCGTCTGCGGTGTCTTTTTTGTCCGCGACGGATGCTGAGGCTGTTTGGCCGAGCACGGACTGCTGTTTGACCGGCTCTTCCTTTTCAGAACGAAACAGCCAAATGCAGATAAAAACCGCCCCTGCTACAAGACAAGCGCCCAGAATTTTCAGGTTCCGCCGCAGCCGCTCCGTCATCATCGCTTTCGTCATATTGCATTGCCTCCCCGCATAAGGTTTAGAGGATTAAGGGAAAAAGGAGGGGAATTCATTGAAAATAGGCTTTATCGGCACCGGAAACATGGGAACGATCCTGATTGAATCGTTTATCGAATCAAACGCTGCCGATCCCTCACATATCACCATCACAAACAGAACAATCGAAAAAGCATTAAAACTAGAAGAACGTTTCAGCGGCATCCATGTCACCGAGGATCAGGAAAAGCTCGTACAGGATAATGAAATAATATTCATTTGTGTAAAACCGCTGGATATATATCCTTTGCTGAAAAAACTCACACCGCATTTACGGAAAGATCACATTTTAATCTCCATTACCAGCCCCGTTCAGACGGATCAGATTGAACATACGGTTCCGTGTCAGACGGCCCGCGTCATTCCGAGCATTACGAACCGCGCCTTGGCCGGCGTCTCGCTTGTTACGTTCGGCAAAAGCTGCAGCGAGGCTGCAAAAGCGGATATTCAAACGCTGTTCACTCATATTTCAAAACCTGTAGAAATCAGCAGCGGCATTACAAGAGCGGCGTCAGACATTGTCAGCTGCGGGCCCGCTTTTATGAGTTATCTCGTTCAGCGCTTTATTGACGCGGCAGTGGAAGAAACGGACATCACCAAAGAAGAAGCCGTGATAATGTCGACGGAAATGCTTGTCGGTCTCGGAAAGCTTCTGGAAACAGGGCATTACACGCTTTCCGCCTTGCAGGAAAAAGTATGCGTAAAAGGCGGCGTCACCGGGGAAGGACTGAAGGCTCTCGAAAGCGGTGTTCAGGATATGTTCAACCGTGTCTTTCAGCGTACACATGACAAATACGATGAAGATATATCGTTAGTGAAGAAGCAATTTCACGTGTAACTGAGTATGCCATAAAGTGCTTTATCGCGCCAATCGCAAAAAATGCATTTTAAAAACCATCGTTCACGTTTAAACGATGGTTTTTGGTTTGCCTGCCGTAAAGAAAAGACGTTCAGACTCTGTTGAAGGAGGCCGGTCTGTAAAATCAGCCGTCACCTTCTTCAGTTCAAATCCGGTCTCTGCAAGCATTTGTTCATATTCTTCAATGTAAAATGTTTTTTGCTCATGCGTCTCGTCATAACGGTCATAAGATTGTCCGTTCCATACGAAAAAGGACATATCATGGATGACAGAAAGCTCTTCATCGCCGGCAAAGCTTTGCCAGATATAGCTGATCTGCTCATCCTGATCCGCATGGGTGCTGTCCGGAAAAAGCTCCGTCATTTTAAATGGGGAATGGACGTCAAACAGAAGCAGGCCGCCCTCTTTCAAAACTTGAAAAACACTTTTGAAGGTGCTTAAGACATCACTTTTCGTTTTTAAGTAATTTAGGGAATCACAGCAGATGACAACGGCATCAAACTGTTCTTCAAAACCGGAAAGCTCTCTCATATCCTGCTGGAGAAAAAGAATCGGCTTTCCCGTTTTTTTCTGCTGGGCACAGCTCAGCATATCTTCACTCAAATCAATCCCCGTGACTTCGCAGCCTTTTTCAGCAAGCCTGATGGATATTTCTCCGGTTCCGCAGGCAAGATCAAGCACCCTTCCCTTTTCCGGAAGAGACGCTTCGATCCAGCCCGCCCATTCATCATACGGCGCATGTGACATTAACTCGTCATATACGCCGGCGAAGCCTTGGTAAATCATGAGTTCAAGCCGAGTTCAAGCTCTGCGAGCGGCGCGTCGCCCCATAGCTTTTCAAGATTGTAGTAGCTTCTTTCATCTTTATGGAAAACGTGGACAATGACGTCGCCGAGATCAACTAAAATCCAGCGGGCCTCATCAAACCCTTCCATCTTTTTGACATCAATGCCGTTTTCTTCTGCCTGATCTTTAATTTCACGCGCAATTGCCTGAACCTGCTTATCAGAATTCCCGTGGCAGATTAAAAAGTAATCCGCTATAAGTGAGATTCCTTCCATGTCCAGCGCTAAAATATCTTCTGCACGTTTATCGTCGCATGCTTTTGCCGCGATTTTTAATACGGAAGCTTGATTCATTCTTTAAATTCCTCCTGTCAATTTTGAGACACCAGCCAATTATAGGTTGCAAACGTCTCCGGAAAGACCGGCTGGTTTTTTTTCATCAGAAATATCATTGTATTTTTCATTGCTTGTATGAGCGCTTCGTTCAGATCTGTTTCCGCCAGACGGCGCACCTCTTCCACTCCGGGGAAATGGCGTCCGGGTTCAATGTAATCCGCAACGTAAATGACTTTGTCTAAAAGGGTCATTCCGGGACGCCCTGACGTGTGATAGCGGATTGCATCCAAGATCTCAGGATCAGTGATCCCCGCTTCTTTCTCAGCCAAATACGCTCCCACAGGGGCATGCCACAGCTCGGCATTGTAATCCAAGAGCTCAGCCGGCATTTTTTCCCGCACGATGATCTGCTTCATTTCTTCTTTCGGCCGGAATTTCGCATAATCATGAAAAATAGCCGCCATTTCCGCTTTTTTCGGGTCTGCTCCGAACCGGCCTGCGAGAATAACCGCCGTATCTGTCACGCCGATTGTGTGGATGTAGCGATGCTCGGTCAGCTGCTCTTTGACGCAGGCAAGTGCTTCCTCACGATTCATATAAATCATTCTCCTCTATATACTGCCTCACTTTATCCGGCATTAAGTATTGCGTCGGCTTTTTTGCTTTGAGACGTTCTCTCAGCATCGTTGACGAAATGTCAAATTCCGGAACGTCGGCAAAAAGCAGCGGGTACGGGGTCTCAATATGATACCCCGGGCGCCGCACTCCGATAAATTGAATGAGCGTGAGCAGTTCGTCCAGTTTGTACCATTTCGGCAGATATTCAATCATATCCGCCCCGATAATAAAGAAAAGCTTGTCGTTCGGGTGCCGCTCCTTCAGTAAACGGACGGTATCATAGGTATAAGAAGGGCCTTTCCGGTCCATTTCCGCAAGCTCAAGCTTAAAGCCGGAATTAGAGCTGATGGCAAGCTTCAGCATCTCCACCCGGTGCCGGCTGTCTGTAAAGTCTTCATTCTGCTTATGCGGAGGGATTTTATTGGGCATAAACCAAATCTCATCGAGCTCCGCCTGATGAAGGACTTCATTAGCCATCAGAAGATGTCCGTTGTGCGGAGGGTCAAATGTGCCCCCGAATATTCCGATTTTCTTCATGTCAACCACCTTACGGAAGCTCGATTTGTTTATTTTCCTTTGATTCCTTATACAGTACGATCGTATTTCCGATCGTCTGCACCAATTGTGAGCGGCTGCCTTTCACAAGGGCTTCTGCGACATCATTTTTATCGTCTTCGCAGTTTTGAAGCACGCTGACTTTAATCAGCTCTCTTGCTTCTAAAGCCTCAGCAATCTGTTTCACCATGTTTTCGTTGACTCCGCCTTTTCCCACTTGAAAAATAGGCGTTAAGTGATGCGCTTTTGAACGCAAAAACCGTTTTTGTTTTCCTGTTAACATTGTGTTCCTCCTAGTTTTCCTTCAACAATTGCTCTCATTAAGCCGCTGTCAGGCTCTTGTCCCGTCCACAGCTTGAAAGACAGTGCAGCCTGTTCCACAAACATGCCGACACCGTCAAGGGTTGTTAAACCTCTTTTTTCAGCTTCTTTTAAGAACGCCGTTTGAATCGGATTGTATACGATATCACAAACGATGGCGCCCGTTTTGGCCCGTTCCAATGAGAGCGGCACGGCATCCGTTTTCGGATACATGCCGACAGATGTTGTATGAATAATGACGTCATATTGTTCAAGCTGATTTTCAGCTTCTTTTAAAGTAAGGGCGCGTTTCTGCTGAAAAGAGGGAGCAGCCGCAATCAGACTTTCCGCTTTTTCCGGCGTGCGGTTGCAAACGTCAAATTGTTTCGGCTCTCTGCGGACGATCGTCGTAAAAATCGCTCTTGCCGCTCCTCCCGCCCCAATCATAAGGATGGAGAGCTCTGATATCGGTTTGTCCAATACTTTGACTAAGGATTTATAAAACCCATCTCCGTCAGTATTATACCCGATGAGCCTGTCTCCCTCTCTTTTGACGGTATTTACGGCCCCAAGTACTTTCGCGCTTTCATGTATTTCATCCAGATGCTCCATGATCGCGACTTTATGCGGGACTGTGACGTTCACTCCGCAGATGCCAAGCGCCTTGATTCCGTTAACGGCGTCCTTGAGATGATGAGGTTCCACCTGAAACGCAAAATACTGCCCGTTGATGTTCTTATCTTGCAAAGCCGCGTTATGAATATCGGGTGACATTGAATGCCCGATCGGATTACCGATTACTCCGTACAATTGTTTCATGCTCCCTCTCCCCTTCTCTCTATATTAATGAACGGCGGACAAATACGTGTACGCCTTTCGGAGCGTATGCCGTTATTTTTTTATCTGCTTGCTGCACCGTGACCCAGCCGAGACCGGAAAAAACGATATCCGTCTTTCCTTCTTTAATCGTAAACGTGTGGGGCGTAAGCTCCGGAAATTCATCCAAATGATCTTTTCCGGGCGGGGTAAGCAGTTCTCCCGCATGCTTTTCGTATAAGGCATCAGCATTTTCAAGCTTTGTTCTGTGAATCATCAATTCATTCGGCATATAGCAGACAAACGCCGTTTTATCGCCTGATACATAGTCAAACCGGGCAAGCCCGCCGAAATAAAGCGTTTGTTTTTCATTCAGCTGAAAAGTGCGCGGCTTCAGTTCTTTTTTCGGTGTCAGCACCTTTAAGTCACGCTTGTCCACGTAATGCGCCATCTGGTGATGGTTAATGATTCCCGGCGTATCGTAAAGCGCAGATCCGTCATCGAGCGGGATTTCAATCGCGTCAAGCGTCGTGCCCGGAAATTGAGAGGTGGTAATAATATTCTCTTCCCCTGAGACCTCTTTAATAATCCGGTTGATAAATGTGGATTTGCCGACATTGGTACAGCCCACCACATACACATCGCGCCCTTCGCGGTAATGTTCAATGGCGTCAATGACTTCCTTCATCCCTTGTCCGCGGGAAGCGCTGATTAAAAAGACATCAAGGGGTTTTAAGCCGTATTCTTTCGCTTCGCGTTTCATCCATTGAACGAGCCGTTCCCGTTTTACGGATTTCGGCAGGATATCGGCCTTATTACCGACAAGAATGATCGGATTACCGCCGACAAAGCGGTTCAGCCCGTTTATCCAGCTTCCGTTAAAATCAAAAATATCAACGACTTTGACAATAAGAGAGTCAGTATCGCCGATTGTGTGCAAGATATTTAAAAAGTCATCATCCGTTAATGAAACATCTTGAATTTCATTGTAATTTTTCAGTCTGAAGCAGCGCTGGCAGATGACATTCTCTTTCGTGAGCGATGCCTTTGGCGCGTATCCGAGACCTTGTTTATCCTCGGTCTGGATCGTTACTCCGCAGCCGATGCAAACAACCTTTTCCATTTCTAATCCTCCCACTGAATATGGCCTTTACGTTTCAAAGAACTCAATATTCTCCGTTCAATCCGGCGGTTAAAGCGCGTCATGACTCCGTCAGAGGAAGCGACAGGCACGACGAGGATCGTATGATACCCGTTTCTGTTTCCGCCGAGAACATCAGTAAGCAGCTGATCGCCGATGACCACACAGTCTTCTTTTTTCAGATCCATGCTGCTGACGGCTCTTTTAAAGGCGCGCCCCATCGGTTTTCTTGCCTTATAAATAAACGGTATGCCAAGCGGCTCCGAGAATAATTTCACTCTTCGTTCATTATTATTGGAGACGATCGTGACTTTAATGCCGTGCTCCTTCATTTCTTCAAACCACTCGATTAATCGAGGTGTCGCACTCGGTCTGTCCCACTCCACAAGCGTGTTGTCAAGGTCTGTAATAATCCCTTTCACATTGCGTTCTTTGAGCTTTTCCGGTGTGATATGAAATATATTTTTCACAAATTCGTCAGGTAAAAAAAACTTTTTTAACAAAACCCGCACCCTTCCTTTTCTTTCTACCATCTATATGTCGAAACCTGTCAGATTTAAAAACAAAGTCGGACTCAGTAAAAAAATTTCGACAAAAATTGGGTTTCTTCACCAGTTGTGGATAAAATTACACACATTATCCACTCTTATTACATCCGGATTTATCCAGATTATAAACAAGATACTAACAGGTTATCCACTTACGAGTGTGGATAACAGAACGATTGTTCTTATTTGTATTTCATGGTAGATTAAAGATAACCTCACCATGATTGAAACGCAACCTTCCATCATATGCTTGCGTCTGATGATTGATTACAATTGTAAGGAGGTGCCACTCCCATTAATTGGGTCCCCGGCATGAGAAAGCTTTCTGATGAATTACTAATAGAATCTTATTTCAAAGCCAATGAAATGAATTTGAGCCGTGAATTTATCGAGTTAATTGAAAACGAAATTAAAAGAAGATCGCTCGGACACATTATTTCCGTTTCTTCTTAAACAGAAAAAAGTTCCCGGGCGAATTTCCTTTTTTTACTCAGATGACTGATATTATATCACTTCGGTTATGCGCATTACTACCACTTTCAACAAAAAACACCCCTAAAATAGAGGTGTTTAAGAGGACAGCTGCTATATATTGAACCAATACAGACCGCCCAGGACGAGAATGACGACGAGCAGCACAACAAAAAATGCGTACCAGTACCCCGCATTCACCCGAGGAGGCGGGCATACAGGATATTGCGGAGGGAAACCGCGGTTCATAGCAATCGCCTCCAAAAAGATGTTTTTTCTACAGCCTATGAAGCAGAAGCAAAACGGTTTAGGCAGCTGACGGCGTCAGCGTTCCAAAACCCGCCCATTTTTTATGCCTTCAATTAAGATTCTGGCGCCTTTTGGCGTCATATGATTTCCGGAGGGATCTATCAGTCCGGATTGAATCAGCGCCCGGTCTGTATCTTTGCCGCCGTCCGCGCGTATAAAGTGTTTCCAGTTATCCACCAGCGGCACTTTCAACTCAGCTGCAACCTGCCTCGTAACGCCGTTATAGGAATTATGCCATTTTCTCGCGCCGCCTTTTTCTTTAAAGGCTGAGGCTTTATATCTCGAATAGTAATAGAGATGATGCGTTCCGTTTCCTTCTATAACCGGGATGCACGTCATTAAAATCGGCTTTATGCCGTGATTTCTGCTTTCGTTTATGAAATAAGTCAGGTTTTCTTTAAACCGTTTCTTTGATACCCGCGGCTGATCGCCCGTCAAAATGCCCGCATCATTTGTTCCGAACATGATAAATAAATATTGGGGCTTACGGTCCAGCACGTCGCTTTGAAAGCGCAGGCGCGCATCCTCAGTCGTCTGGCCGCCTATTCCCGCATTTATAACCGTAAGACGGCCGCGTTCCGCTGTTTTTAAAATGTTTACCCACTGCTGTGCCTTCGGATAATCACGATAATCCCAGTTGGAACCGCGCGTATTGCTGTCGCCGAACGCGACAACACTTTTTTCTTTGCCCGCGGCGCATCCTGATAACAGACAGATTATCGTAATAAAAAGAACAGCAAACTTCATTTTCTCTCCCCCCAAACCTTACCTCCTATGGTACACATCTCTTTGGCGGCTTTCAACGCGGCGCTCTCTTTACTGAATATGAAAAGGACCGGAATCCTGTCCGATCAAATCCGAAACCTTAACAAACGTGTAGCCCTGCTTTTTCAGCTTTGGAATGATTTCTTTCAAAGCCTCAACCGTCTGGCGCCGGTTTCCTCCGCCGTCATGCAGAAGAACGATATCTCCATCTCTGGCATGTGAAACAACGTGCCTGACGATTTTTCCTTTCCCGGGCCTTTTCCAGTCCCTCGGGTCTTGGTTCCATGACCACATGATGATATGATAGCCCTCTTTTAAGATGCTTTTGAAAGCCGTATGATTCAGCGACCCTCCCGGCGGGCGGAATAACTTGTCCCCTTCCGGCTGCAGCGATGTGATATGATGCGCTGAGCTGTGAAGCTCTTGTAAAATGTCTTTGCGTTTCAGACGGTGAAAATAAACATGGTTCATCGTATGGTTGCCGATTTCATGCCCTTCTTCAACGATGCGTTTTGCCGTTATGGGGTATTTGTCTATACGGCTCCCGACACAAAAAAAGGTTGCTTTAACATTGTGCTGTTTCAGCACGTCTAACACAGCCTCCGTATAGACAGGATGGGGGCCGTCATCGAAGGTTAAAGATAGTTTCTTTTTTTCAGACCTTATATCCCAGTACACGTTTCCCGTCTTCTCCATGTCACTTCTTTTTAAAGATTTCGCATCGGCAGACACGGCAGTGAGACTCGTGAGGACGCATATCATGATGATCAGATGAAAGCATCTCAACGTTTACACCTCCAGTAAACACTACTGTTAACGTGTCCCCTTTTATAAAAAATCATTCTCTGCATCAAATGATGCACATCACCCGCTTCCCGCTTGTTTTTGTCCAAATCCGGGTGCAGCCGTTTCTCATCAAACGGCAAATGCTGATAAACAAGTACGCTTATCGGACAGCTTATTTTAATAGAAGGAGATAGATTTGTGCTGTATACTAATTGAAAAGAGGTGAACGTGCAGATGATAAAAAAGGGATTCAGTCTTGCCGTCATCATTGCTGTCGTGATGATCGGCTTTATGCAAAAAGATGTCTGGCTCAGCATGATTCGCGCGGGCGGCATGTACGCCGTGCTTATGAGTATCCTTCTGGTCGCAGCTGACGTATTTTTTCCGATTGTTCCATTCGCCATTATCGCGGCCTTAAACGGAGCGGTTTTCGGGATTGTAAACGGGGTGTGGATTACATTGTCAGGCGCGATGCTCGGAACAATGGCGTTGTTTTTTCTCGTTCGGTACGGATTCAGAGACTGGGCCAGAAAAAAGCTGCTGGCTTACCCGGCAGCGGCCCAATATGAAGATTCATTTCATCAGCACGCGTTTACGGCGGTGCTTTTCGGGCGGCTGATTCCGATTATACCGTCGCTTGCCATGAATACCGTCTGCGGGCTGAGTAATATCCGATGGCCGATCTTTTTTTCTGCGTCGGTGCTCGGCAAAATTCCGAACATTGTGATCGTGACCGTCGCAGGCGCTTCATTTACAAGCAACAAACTGCTGTCTTTCGGGATTTACGGAATGTATATGCTCGTCTTAATGGCGGTCATTTATAAGAAGTTTCCCGGCCTTTTAAAAACAACGAAAAAATGAAGCGCGTACCGCCCCCTATTCCGGCGGTACGGCTCCTCTCATTCTGAGAACTTTTCCGTTACATTCTGAACCGATCACTTCCATGTTTTTCTTTCTGTAAAATGACAGAGCCGCTTCATTGCCCGGCGAAACTCTCAGGTGATATTCCGAAACACCGTTCGCTCTGAAAAACTGATTCGCGTATTGATGCGGTTTCGTTCCGCACCCCCTTCCCCTCTGCTTCTCAGTCATATAGTAAAGGTGCACATAACCGATTTTTTGGCTGCGGTAAAATTTGATGGAAGCTTCTAGCTGTCCGATCGGCTGTCCGTTATGAAAAAGCAGCATAAAACCGTCGGGAAAGCATTTGATTTGGGATGACAGCCACCTGAGATATTCATCCCTATTAAAATGATCCGCCGTGCCAAAGCTGACGAAAAACGAATCCTCACCAAACGAAACGGCCGTCTCTTTATGTTTGTTTAAATTGATCCGCTTGAAATACATCAGGAGTCCTCCTTCTTGCGGCCGCAAATAAGAACGAGCATAAAACGGCTGCCAACGCCAGCATAACAGCAGCGCCTGCGATGACGATGCCGCGGACGGAAGAACTGACAGAAGCCGCTCCGAAAACCGCCGTTACTACTATAATGAAGACGGCTTCGACTAATGAATAAAAGCTCCCCACTCTCCCCATGATGTCCACCGGAACATTCTTTTGATAAAACGTCAGAAAGCCTGTATTGGCAAACGCCAGAAAAAAAGCGAGAAGGAAAAATCCGAAAGCAGCCGTCCAAAAAACGTCAGAAAACGCATAAATCATATATCCGGCCGCTGTGAATAAAGAGCCCATTCCCATCAATAAAGAAGCCGGCATTTTTTTATTAAAGAACACATTGACAAGCGCTCCCGCAATAATGCCTGCCCCTGAGACACTGACGAGAAAACCATAATCGGCATCAGTCAGCTGAAGAACTTCTTTTGCAAAAGCGGCTTCAAGCGAATCAAGCGCGGATGGCATAACGGTCATGACCAGACTGAATAAAAAATAAATGATCATGACGTTTCGCGCCGTTCGGCTGAAGCGATAGACGAGCTTCCAATCTTCTTTGCACACTGCCAAAGAAAGCTTCTGTCTGGGAGAATGTACGTGAGGCTCATTTTCAAGGTTCGGCAGCATCATCGTGATGAAACCGGACAGCACTAAAGCCGCCGCATTCACCCAAATCGCAAAAATCGGCGTGCCGGCGATAAAAAGCAGTCCGGCCGCAGCCGGCCCGAGGAGAAAAGCCCCTGATTCCGACAAAGCCCTTAGTGAATTGAATCGTTTTCTCCTTTCAGCCGGGATAAGCATCGTCACATACGCCATGGAACACGGACGAAACATCGCATTGGCCATATGAATCAAAAACACGATACAATAAACGGAAAATAAAGACCGTGCAGTAACCATCAGCGGCAGAACGGCAATGAATGCAGCCCGGGTGAAATCAAGCGACATCATCATATTCCGTTTGTTACACCGGTCGATGATGCTGCCCGCCCAGCCATTTGTCATCAAAACAGCCGCAGGCCTGATTAAATAAAGGATGGAAACCGCAAAAGCAGACCCCGTTTCTTTTAAGACAATAAGATTAAGAGACAAAAAATAGATCCATTCACCAATATTTGCTATCCCGATTCCGGTTAACAGAAGCAACGGGTACCGCCAAGACTTCAGGTTTTTCATCTTATCCCTCCCTTAGAAATAAAAAACGCCCTCAAGACAATAAAGTCTTGAGGACGGGAAACAGCCCGCTATGCCACCTCAATTCGGTTTGGTGCCGGCCTTGCCGGGTACAAAGCTTACTCGGTAACAGGAGTATCCGCCGCATCATCGTCGGGTTGCATGATTCCGATGCGAAGCTAAGAGGTTTGTTTCAACACATCCATTCATACTCCTTCACAGCTCCCGGAGCTCTCTGTCATGAATGATATCTGTCTACTCGTCTCTTCAGCGCTTTTCGGTTATATTGTTTTCACCCTTACTTTTTTAAAAAATATACAGGCTCAATCATCAAAAATCAAGAGGCTGTAAGAAATAAAACCCGATTTTGATTAATTTCCCTGTACAGACACAAACAGCCCTACCTCCACATACAGTTACATATAGGCGATTGCCTACATAACTTTGTGGAGGTGAGGACGGTGACAGGTGTTTTTGCAGCGCTCGGGTTTATTGTGAAAGAACTTGTGTTCTTAGTATCATACGTGAAAAATAATGCCTTTCCACAACCGCTCTCAAATAATGAGGAGAAAAAATACTTAGACCTTATGGCTGAAGGAGATGAACACGCCCGCAACATGCTGATCGAACATAATCTCCGTTTAGTCGCCCATATTGTGAAAAAATTCGAAAACACGGGAGAGGACGCGGAAGATCTGATCTCCATCGGTACAATCGGGCTGATTAAAGGAATTGAAAGCTACTCAGCCGGAAAAGGAACGAAGCTTGCCACATATGCTGCACGATGTATTGAAAATGAGATTTTAATGCATCTGCGCGCATTGAAAAAAACGAAAAAAGACGTCTCCCTTCATGATCCGATCGGCCAGGATAAAGAAGGGAATGAAATAAGCCTGATCGATGTCCTCAAGTCGGAAAGCGAAGATGTGATCGATACCATTCAGCTCAACATGGAACTTGAAAAGGTCAAAAAATATATCGATATTTTAGACGACCGCGAAAAAGAAGTCATCGTCGGCCGCTTCGGGCTTGATTTAAAAAAAGAAAAAACGCAGCGCGAGATCGCAAAGGAGCTCGGCATTTCAAGGAGTTATGTGTCGCGGATTGAAAAACGCGCATTGATGAAGATGTTTCATGAGTTTTATCGGGCGGAGAAGGAGAAGCGGAAGAAGAAGGGAAAGTGAGCGAAAAGCCGGATCTGACATCCCGGCTTTTTCTGCATTTTAGGACATTGCTCTTCAAGTATAACTTCAGGATTTAAAAATAAAACATAACAAATGAATAGAATTGGTACAATCGTTAACCTTTTTAATAATTTTTCATTGATATTTAACCCCTTCAACATAGCCCTCCCTTTTTAACAATCCATTTCATTTGGGCTACACCCCCATCATTGAATGTATTTCCTATGAAAAATGATTTTGAACCTCATAGGAACCCTTACATCACAGGGTTTTTGTTGTTTTTTCATTGTTTATCAAGACCTAAAGCAAAAGAACTTGCTAATTCTCAAATACATCCACCAAATTTTCAATGTTAGTTTGTTTTTCATACATACTAATAATAAAAATAAAACCTAGTTGAAACTTTACAAGACAAGCTGAATTGACTATAGTCTAATTAGACTAAAATATTGATGTAAAGAAGTGAAAAATTAGATGATAAAGTCTTTTTTAATGTTGGGGCAGTCGAATATGGCGGGCCGTGGATTTTTGAATGAAGTAGACCCTATCTATAATGAAAAAATTAAAATGCTGCGCAATGGACAGTGGCAGATGATGACAGAGCCGATTAATTACGACCGTCCGGTTTCAGGCGTTGGCCTGGCCGCATCTTTTGCAGATGCATGGTCGAAAGCTCATCCCGATGAAGAAATTGGCTTGATCCCGTGTGCGGAAGGCGGCAGTTCATTGAATGACTGGCATCCGGAAGGCATCCTTTTTCAGCATGCTTTGTCCGAAGCCCGCTTCGCCCTCCGATCCAGTCAAATTTGTGGAATCCTTTGGCATCAAGGTGAGAGTGACAGTTATCGTTCGCTGCATGAAACTTATTACGAGAAATTAACTCTTATCATCGAGACGCTAAGAAACGAGTTGGAATTAGATGAGCTACCGTTGATTATTGGAGGGCTTGGTGACTTTCTTGGGAAGACTGGTTTTGGACAGCACGCGACTGAATTTCGACAGGTTAATGAACAATTGCTGCGTTTTGCTAATGAACAACAGAATTGTTATTTTGTTACTGCGGCAGGTTTGACTGCGAATCCTGATGGCATTCATTTAGACGCAGCTTCACAACGCAAATTCGGTTATCGCTATTTCGAGGCTTTTTCGAAAAAGCACCATATCCTGAAACCCATTTCGGGAGAGGAGCAATCACTGAAAGTGAATGGTGACTATTCTAAAACAGAACAGATTTACCTTCATAGTATGGATTTGGCTTCGGGTAAAATCACGTACGCGGAATTTGAGGCGCGGATGGCGAAGGTGATGAAACCATGATTCCCTTACTTATCCTTGGCTTGCTCATCCAAAACCCCGGAGCTCACGGCTATGAACTTCTGGCCTTAATGGAAAAACGTCATTACAAGTACATCGTTAACTTCACGAAAGGTTCATTTTATTACAATCTGCAGCAACTTGAAGAAAAGTGTTTGATTGAACAGATTCAGCAGAAACCCTCAACCAGCGGGCGTGAAATCCGTAACTTTAACGTCACAGAATCGGGAAGGGCAGAATTCGAGAAATTAATGATCAAATACGGCACTAAATCGGAATATGTGAACCTGCAATTTTATGGGGCGTTACTCTTTGCCGATGAATTCGACAAAAATAAATTACTGGATCTGATCCAATCACAAATCGATCAGACTAAAACTCGAATCGAGCTCCTTGACGAATACCTGTCCATCACTCAAGAAATTCCCGGCACAATCAATTACTTTCGCCGCATGAATGAAAATTCCCGTTCACATCACTTGGTTAATTTAGAGTGGTTCGAAAAATTGAAAGCAGAAATAGAGTGAACTATTGCATAATAAAAAATGCAATGTTACATATATAGGAATATTAGTTACCTGCATATAAAACCTGTGTCGCAGATATCGAGTAACACCATTGATACAGGTTTTATACCCCTTCTTTTAATTAAACCAGTAATGGGGTTGTCAACACTTGCCCCGAACAAGAGCAAGTGAATCTGCTGCGTGTTCTTCTTTTTCAATCCGTATGAATAACCACTTTTTACACCTATTTAGTATTCAAGTAAGTCAACTGATTTTTCTCCATCTTCCGCTAAACTGCTGCTTTCGTCGAATAAGAAAAAGTGATCTCCCTTAAGGAAGAATCACTTCCTCTAATTGAACAAGCAGTGAAGGTGAACACCGTTCTCGACATTTTATCTACCTCTGCGTAAGCAACTTTCAATTGATTGATAGTAAACCCCTCCAACAAGAAAACTCCGTCTTTTTCTGTTTTCTTTTCAATATAAAACAATGATAACTTCTTTCATCTTATGAAACCCAAGCAGTTATTAGGTGGTTTTCTTTATCTGTACAAATACAGGTGAATCACTTAATTTATTACATATAAGTTATCCTGCAAAACTGTGCACGAAATGTCGGGCAGATACATTTCGCTCCTGTTATTCTTTTGTTAAAGGAGGTCAAATAAATGGATTCGCTTAAAAGGATGAATAGCGCATTAACGTATATTGAAGAAAACCTCACGAACGATATTGATTTCAAAGAAGCAGCAAGGCTTGCTTTCTGCTCTGAATATCATTTTAAAAGGATGTTTTCCTTCCTTACAGGTATTTCATTATCGGAATATATTCGTCGACGACGTCTTACTCTTGCAGCTTTTGAACTTAAAGACAGCAGCGTAAAGGTGATTGATCTTGCAATAAAATACGGTTATCACTCACCAGATTCTTTTGCACGAGCATTTCAAAATCTGCATGGCATAAGCCCATCAGCAGCTAAACATAATGGCCATTCACTTAAAGCTTATCCGCGAATGACCTTCCAGTTATCAATCAAAGGAGGAAATGAAATGAACTATCGCATTGAAGAAAAAAAGGCATTTCGCATCGTCGGCATTAAAAAAAGAGTCCCTATTTTATTCAAAGGCGTGAATCCTGACATTGCATCGATGTGGGAAAGTTTAGATGAAACAGCAATCAAACAACTAAAAGAGCTTTCTAATGTAGCGCCTGTAGGACTCATCAGTGCATCCACGAACTTTTCTGAAGGCCGGACAGAGGAAAACGGTGAGCTTGATCACTATATTGGCGCAGCCACAACGAAACATTGCCCAAATCACCTATCACAGCTTGAAGTCCCTGCCTCAACGTGGGCTGTATTCGAAGCAGCCGGATCATTTCCGGATGCACTGCAGGAAGTATGGGGGCGGATTTATTCTGAATGGTTTCCATCGTCACATTATGAACAAATTGAAGGCCCAGAAATCCTGTGGAATGAGCATAAAGATGTAACATCGCCATCTTTTAAAAGTGAAATTTGGATACCCATTTCAAAAAAGTAATATATCTTACAATGAAATTAGAGGAATTGAAGGTGTTAAGGAAGGGGTCTCATCCCTTCCTCTTTAAGTTACTAACCCGATCTGCAGCATTATTGATGCCATTAATCTACGAATTGAGTTTTTTAATGAGCAGAGCCGTTCTTACTGAAAATCTAAATTGAGGTGTCCTATTGCGTTTTGATGATCTGCTTCTCACCTCTTATTTTCCGCCTTAACATCCGATCCTTTCTGCAATTGCTTCTGCAAAGTCTGACGTTGATGATTGACCGCTAAGATCTCCCATTTTGATTCCTGCCTTCACGGTTTCCCGAAGTGAGTTTTCTATTAATTCCGCTGCTTCTTTCAGTTTTTTATCACGATACTGTGTACTGAGCATTCAAACAACATAGCAGTTGAAAGTATAATACCGATAGGATTCGCAATATTTTCCCTGCAATGTCAGGTGCCGAACCGTGAGCAGCCTGGGCCATTGCCTGCTTTCCCATTTGTATTAATTGACAGTGCAAGCCCCAAGCTGCCGACGAACTAAATGTACCGTCATTGCATCAATATGATAATCATCCACTTCAGGGTATTGTTCCGGCATTTCTCGGCACGTATTCAAAAAGAGTCCCGAGCCATGTAACCTTCTTACGGCGTTCCATCGCACTTTGAAAGGCTACATGCGCAATACGTGTAATCGCCTTTTTAGTGAAAACTCCAGTCAATACAGCCACTTCCGGGGTTACCTGCCATTCCCCTAAACCGATATACATATTTCGGCCAGCGTAAAAGCCTTCCGTATTTTCACGGTAAATGACCAAATTAGCTTTCCCTGCAATACTTTTCATTCCAGGTATTGTCTTTGCCGGCGGCAATGGCTTTTCACTCAATGGTAACCAGCTTAAACCTGGACAGGTTTCAGGGTGTATCTACTCATTGGAGTTCCGTTTCTTGCAACTTAACCAAAAACTTCCTTACAAAGAACAAATCACTTCTCTATTGTGGGATGCTGCCGAAAATAAATGACTTCACAACAGAGAAACAGAAAGCGGTATAAAAAAACAGCTCCGTTAAAATGGCCGGAACTGTCTTTGAATTTTGGATTTTGCAGTTATCTCCATCCGTTAGTTTGAATTCAGATAATCCAAGACACGATCAACTCTTTCATTGACTGAGTAATCTCCTTCAATTTTTAACAATGGACAAGATAAATCTGCCATCCAATGTTCGTGTAAAGCTTTGCTTCTAACTTCCATTCCGGCATGATCATATAAAGAAGCCCACTCTAAAAATGTTTTTGATTGTTCATATTTACTGCCGCCGGCTAACACTTCGTTTCCATAACGCTGAAATTCCCTATGCCTTAATCTCTCGAGCCGTATATCCTGCGGAATCCATAAGAAGATGACAAGGTCAAAATAACTTTTTAAATCATCGCCCCAGCCGCACACTGCGCCAGAAAGAATCCATTTCTCATTTATTGTCAAGTCTTTTTCAAGCAACTTTCTTCTTTCAGGAATTTCTCTTTTTTTAGTGAATTTATCTGTCCAATAGTAATCATCAGTATCAAGATGCGTATGAGGCAAATGCTTTGATAATGCAACACCCAATGTTGAAGTTCCGACTCCGGAGGCTCCCAGTATGTGAATATTATTTTTCATCGTTCCCCCTCCTTATAAAGCAACGAAACTCCCTGTCCGCTGCACAAAGTTCTTACTATTATTTTAACATAAATCCCCAAAAACCTTTACTTTGCCAGGGGAATCCAGATGCGTGTTAAAACCATACTGCTTACGAACTTCATGGTCATTTTCAAACAGAATGATTAACTTTCTCTCCGGCCTATTTTAATATCCTCAAACACTTTCTCAAAAGTCCCGATTGGCAGTGAACTCCCCTTTCATTGATCGACAAAAGCTTCCGGAATAAGGAATCTCCTCAAAAAAGGATCAAAACTTTTATCAAGTTTGATCCTTTTCCCTTTTTAGTCATTTCTTTGCGAACGTTTATAGACATTCATGGTTACCAGCCAGCTCATAACAACGATTCCTGCAAAAAGAATGAGCATATTACTGTACAAATAAGCGGAATGATCAGCATTAACAGGCAGCAGCCTTTGATCCAGCAAGCGGATCGATAATAAACCGCCTGCAATTGCAATGCCTGTTCCCTCTGATAAAAAGCTCGTAAAATTAAGCAGACTCATTCCGGCGCCGGCTTCCTTTTGTTTCAAACTGCCAGACACAATTGTAGATATAACCGTTTTTGTGAAGGAGAGCCCCCCAAAAACAAAAACGATGATAACGGTCATGAGCCAAGGTGCCGCATCTATGAAAAAGGCAGCGATTAAAAAGCTGGAAGACATCAATACAATCCCAATGGTCAGCACATATAAAGAACCTTTCCGATCAACAAGCCATCCTCCAATGTAACCGAAGATGATGACGCTCATCGTCCCGGGAAACATAATCCCGCTTCCAATTGCCGCAGTACTTAAATGGTGAACATCTTTCATCATATAAGGAACCATAGACACAAATCCTGCTGCAGTGCCGAATATCAGGCCTCCGCAAAGGGCGCCCATCATAAACAAGACATTTTTCCCCAGTGCAGGGTCAACAAAGGGATCTTGAGTTTTCCTAATATGTTTCACAAATATCAGGAAAGCTAGAATACTGATGATCAGAAAAGACATTCTATATGACGTTGTAAACAGCAGAAAAAATACGATGCCTGCAGACATTAATATAATCCCCGCCATATCAAAGCGCCCGCTGATTCTTTCTTCCTTTTCCAGCAGTTTCATCAGGAATGGAACGGTGATAACTGTTGCTGTCGGAATAAGCAGCAAATATGACCAGTGAATATAATGAGCGATCATTCCGCCAATAGCTGGTCCGGCACCTTCCCCCATTGCCACCAGCGACCCGATCAGACCAAATGCTTTACCCCTGTTTTCTTTCGGAATATTGCGTACTACTGCAACCATCACAAGAGCCGGGAATGCGGCTGCACCAGCCCCTTGAATAAATCGGGCCAGAATGAGTACAGGAAAGACAGAGTGTCCGACAAATCCAATGATCGACCCGAAGCCATTTACCATAATTCCAAATAGGAGCAGCTTTTTGATCCCCAGCTGATCTGATAACTTTCCATACAGAGCAGTTCCGATGGAAAAGGTTAACATAAAGGCCGTGTTCACCCAGTTTGCACTCGCTGGCAGTTTATGAAAATCGTTGGCGATATCAGGTAACGAGACGTTCAAAACCATTTCATTTAATACGCTGAAAAATGACAAAACACAAAGCCAAATGAACACTTGGTTGTGCCGTAAAGCTGACTGTGAATAAGGCGTATTCACAAATTTCCCTCCATTAATGAGGGCAGACGCAGTTTATAGGGCCATTGATACGCTTCCCTCTTTTAATTGTACCCTGTTCATTTTTTTGCACTTCATACATAACTCCCCCTGCATTGATTGATATACCTTATTATAAATCCTCAAGCTGATGTTTTGAATACTTTTCGACACACACCCGCTAAATGACGAAACATCAAATACTGTTATATTTAAAATTTACAGTACCAAAAAACCGCAATTTCATTTGCTGTTGAAAAATTGGAATAAAGCATTGTATCGACCGCTCCTATGACAAAGTTATTTTTGGCATAAAAATGACAAGCTGAAACATTAATATCTTGTGTTTCAAGCATAAGACCGCATAAATGATTCTCCTTTGCCCACTCAATCACTTTATGCAATAAAGCCGTCCCGACACCATTTTTTCTATAATCTTTTGCAACGGCAATGTCTTCAATCAGTGCGTATCCATTCCAATTAGAACGAAGCTTACTCCGGCCGACACAGTCGTTCTCTGCGTAATAAAAAAAGACAACTTTATCCTCTTCTTCAATATAACTGACATCAATGTCTTCATCGTCATATTTTTTGACATAAGGCTCAGCAAATTTCTCCTCTGTATATGTCCAAACATTGTCCTCAAATGAAGGGATGATTCTCCCTGAAACAACGAAAGGTTCGTTTGGTTTATTGAAGTCTTTCATATTGAATCGCGTCATTTTAGTTATCACCATAATCACCTTTCTGTATTTATTGACCTTAATTTACATCTTTTGAACTGTTGATTCGTCTGCATGTCATGGATACCGGTTTAATAACTCTAAAAAACAAAAAAGATACCAACATCGATTGGTATCATCTATTCGTTCGAGCCCTTACAACAACATCCTATTTCGGAGCTTCCAAACCAAATGTTGTCCATTCCTCTTTTGCCGGACCATAAATACCCGGAACAGGTAAACCTGCTTGTCTCATAAGGACAGTCATTTGTCCTCGATGATGGTTTTGATGTTGAATTAAAAACATCAAAAGTGAACCATTTGGCAATTGCTGACCAATAAAGTTGACACATTCTTGAAGTGTATCGTCAGTCCATTGCGTTTTTAACGCCTGTACAAATGCATTACTGGCTTGATGATAACTCTCAGCAATAAACCGCGCCGATGCAGGAACAGGATAATCTTCAGCCGGAGCATGAAACGTTAAATCTGTGTTTGAGGTAATGATGTGAATGGCCGCGACAGTATGCCATGCAATACGGCCTAAAGTCCAATGTTCTGAAGTGATTTCTTGTTTAAGTGATTCATCAGTCAGATGATTCAGCAGTTTTTGTGTCGCATCGGCTTCGAATTCCCAAGATTTCAAAAAATGGTCTAAAGTTTGAAACATAAAAATCCTCCTTATCCTTTTTTGTTTTTCTATATATCTGCAGTTCAATTATAGTGCTCCGTTTAGTTAAAAAAGAACAAAACGATAGACAGACATTTTTAACAGAAAGCCCGAACTGACAACAACAGACAAAATATAAGAACATAACGGATACCTCTATACTTCTTTTTCTTCAATCGACAAAAAAAGGATAGCTGTTCAAACAGGATTCTTCTGTCTAATATTTTCTCTTTGCAAAAGTCCATATCGTCTTAGTGATTGAACCGGAGACAAAACAGCTCCCCGTCATCATAGCCACCCAAATGAAAAATGTCGGTTCGGCACCTATTACAATAAACATGAATATCAAGGACAAAATGAAGACAATAACAACCATCATCCATACTTTTTTAAAGATGAAATATCCTAAAATCCCTAACAGAAAAGAAGCTGCCGGAAGAAAAATAAGAATGATATACGCGGGGCTCAACAGCGGGCTAATACAAACACCTCCCAATTTCAAAACGAGGCAGTTCCTACTTTTTGTCTGATATGAAGTGATTTTTTTCATCTTGATATTACACCGCTTCATTCATTTTATACATATTATACCAATACCATCGAGTCAAATATAGATATTTATTCATTTTTAACATACTTTAGGAAAATCAGGAGTGAATTAAAGTCTGAGGATAGCCCGCTTTTTCTATCCCTAGTAAGTCATGCCGCATTGATTTTAGCCCATCATTGTTTTTGCAGCGCTAATATTCTCATAATCGTGTGCATGACGCTGCTTTCCTCATTTGATTTGATGACAAAGTGCGCCGCATCTTTTATTTCGTCAATGGCATTCTTAACCGCAAAGCTGTAGGATGCCGCTTCCATCAATTCTTTGTCATTGCGGCCGTCTCCGAACGCCATTGTTTCATCAGCCGAAACCCCTAATAATCGCTGCAGTTCTTGTACTGTTGTTCCTTTATGTATTCCGATATTTGATATGTCCATCCAGGTATCCTCTGATGCTACGATATATAATTGGTGAAAAAATTCATGCAGCTTTTCTCTCGTTTCCGGACAGTTGGCGTCGGGGTCATGAACCGTAATCTTGATAAAATCGTCTTTTATCTCAGTAAAATCAGTTATTTTCGTTACATGTGCATAAGAGGCATTTACATATTTCATCTCACTTTCAGACAGATTTTCTTTTACGATCGCGCCATTTTTTGTGCATGCGATAATGCTATGCCCGCAGCTGATTTTTTCTAAAGCGCCTATAATTGACAGTCCCGCTTCATTGCTGATCAAAGATTCATATACGAACTTGCCGTTCTTTTTTATACGTGTGGCACTGTCTCCTAAAACCCAAAAATCGTTCGCATCTTCTCCGAATAAAGCTTCCACTCTTTCACACTGCTTCCCGGTGCAGATGGCGAAAGCGACATGCTGTTCCTCCATTACTCGTTTTGTCTTTTCAAATAACGTTCTGTCAAAATCGCCTTGATTATTTAAAAATGTACCGTCTAAATCCGTAATCACTAATTTAATCATCGTTCAGCACCTCCGCAGTTAAAACGTCTTTTTCAGACAAAGGGTTTTTCACATTTGAGGATGGAATCAATCGCATTTAAGACCCCTTCTTCATTGTTTGATTGCGTGATATGCGCGGCAGCCTGTTTAATGCTTTCCTGCGCATTATCCATGGCGACCCCGTATTTCACGGCGGACACCATCTCCAGATCATTGCCGCTGTCTCCGAAGGCCGCACACTCTTCATCACCCATCCCCCATTGTTTCTGGAGGAGCTTAATCCCGCTTGCTTTATGAAGCCCCGGTATGATCAGATCTATGTCACCGTGCCCGCTTGATATAGGCGTGACGAAAGACCCGATGGCGTTTTTCAAATAGCTCAGAAGTGCGGAACAATGTTCGGCGGGAAAGCTGATGGAAAATTTCAAAATGTCATCATCGATGTTTTCAAAATGCGGCACCCTTTTTAACACATAATAATACTTACTGGCATGCAGATATTCATCTTCACCGGCATTTTCATGAATATACGCGCTTTTTTTTCCGCAGACAATGACGTTTTTCACCTCATACTGCTTTAAAGCACGGATCACTGCTTTTATAGTGTCTTCAGACATGCTACCCGCGAATAATTCTTCTCCGGCATTCACGACGAAAGCGCCATTCTCGGCAACGAAAGCGATTTCACTTTTGATTTCCGGAAAGAAGGATGTAAGCTGCGCATACTGGTTTCCGCTTGCTACGGCAAATTTAATTCTCCGCGATTTTAATTCACGATACTGATTCATAAAACGCTCTTTGTTATAGGCCATTTCATCATTCAAAAACGTTCCGTCCATATCAACCGCTATCAGTTTGATACTCATATTGTCCTCCTTTTTTCGGCCGCTTTTGTCAGAGACCCTTGAAGAGTTCATGCATAAAGCGTATGAACGAATTATATCCGCAGTTGTTTTGCGCCGTAAATCATTGGCTGACGTCTTGTTTTGAATGACACAAAAAGTGATTTGTCACATAAATATAACACTATGTTTCTTTTAAAAATGATATGTTACGATTAGATGTACATTCACCATTCTCATAAAAAGGAGAATCCCCCTGCATGTTCACACACGAAATGATTGCTTCATTTAACGAGCTTGAAACTTCTTTATACAACTACATCTCCCAAAACAGCGAGAAAGTCGTCTATATGCGAATCCGTGAATTGGCAAATGAAACCCATGTATCTACGGCTTCTATTTTACGTTTCTGCAAAAAAATAAACTGTGAAGGGTTTTCGGAGTTTAAGGTGAAGCTGAAAATGTATACGGAGGCAAATAAAAAAACGATTTTAAAGAGTCCCCATCATTCCGTTGCCGAGTTTTTTGAAAGAACAGTGAGCGGAGGGATGGAAGAAAAGCTGAAGGAAGCAGCAGCCCTTGCGGCCGATGCAGAAAGCGTTATTTTTATCGGAGTGGGAAGTTCAGGAATTCTCGCCGAATACGGAGCCAGATATTTTTCGTGCTTAGGGAAACTTTCAATGTATATTAAAGATCCTTACTTTCCGGCCCATTCCCATTTCCGCCATAACAGCATCACGATCGCATTATCGGTTTCAGGTGAAGGAGATTCTACGGTGACTCATCTGAATCAGCTGAAACAAGAAGGCAGCCGGGTCATCAGTATTACAAATCATAAACATTCAACCATTGCCAAAATGTCCGATGTGAATATTTCATATTACGTGACGGAAGAATGGGTTGAAAATGCGAATGTCACCACCCAAATCCCCGCTATGTACATACTTGAATCAATGGCTCGGGAGATATACAAATTGAGAGAATAAATTCAGGAACGAAAACACTGATACACTGGAAATTTCGTCCTTTTTGTAAAAATAATGAAAAACCCTTCTCTGATGCCAGAGAAGGGTTTTGAGGATCACAGATGAGACACAATACAATTTGCATGGCCTGCCAGTTTATATTCTCCCAAACCGGAAGGCAGGAGAATATGATCTCCTTTTCTAAAGGGATATTCATGCCCGCCTGCAATCATTATTCCGTCTCCTTCGATCACGCTGACAAGAAGGAAGGGATGATGCTGGAATAGATTTGCTTCACCTTTTACAACCCACTTTTCGACTGAAAAATAAGGACATTCTATTAAAACAGCTGCCAGCAGATCATCTGTTTGTTTATATTGAACGGTCGGCCGTTCACGGACAGATGGAATGTCTATCACTTCTATACTTTTTTCCAAATGGAGCTCGCGCATCCTGCCGTCCGCATCTTTTCTTCCGTAGTCATACAATCTGTAAGTCGTATCTGAATTTTGCTGCGTCTCTAAAATAAGTGTGCTCTTTCCAATCGCGTGTACGGTGCCGCTTGGGACAAAGAAGAAATCTCCCGGCTTTACCTTAACTCTGTTCAGGAGCCCGTCCCATTCTCCGCGCTCAATCATGGACATCAGTTCTTCTTTTGTTGTTGCGTTGTGGCCGAAAATGATCTCCGCATCTTTTTCACAATCAATGATATACCAGCATTCGGTTTTTCCAAGTTCCCCGTTTTCATGCATTTTGGCAAAGTCATCATTCGGATGCACCTGAACGGACAGGTCTTGGTCCGCATCCAAAATTTTTGTAAGAAGAGGAAAACGGTCTCCTTCAAGGTTTCCGAATAAATCTCTGTGATGCTCCCACAATTCACCGAGCGTACATCCTTTATACATGCCGTTTCGAACTGTGCTCTGTCCATTTTGATGAGCGGCGAAGGCCCAGCACTCCCCTGTCCGCTCGGACGAAATATTATAGTGAAAATCACGCAGGGCGGCGCCTCCCCAGATTCTTTCTTTGAAAACCGGATTGAAAAATATCGGTTCAGTAGACATGATCATCCCCCGCTTTATTCGATTTCTTCCAGAAGCTCATACGCCTCTTCTTTTGTCTGAACGGAGAGCAGCCTTTCCCGATAGCTGTCATCCATCAGTTTTCGGGATAACATCTGCAATATTTTTAGATGCTGATTTCCGCCGCTTTCCTTCGGTACGGCAATCATAAAAATCAGTTTTGCATCAGAACCATCAAGGCTGTTCCAGTCAACACCCGAACGTCTTATTCCGAATGCGACACCCGGCGTTTTGACGGCTTCAGACTTTCCGTGCGGAATGGCGATATTCATACCTATCGCCGTGGTTCCCTGCTGTTCCCGGCTCAAAATGGCCTGCTTAAATCCGCTGTCAGACAGCAGCATACCTTTACGGGACATTTTCTCGATCATTTCGTCGATAATGTCATCCCTCGTTTCGCCGGATAAATGCGGTTCAATCAAGTCCGTACTGATAATGTCAGTCAGTTTTTTGATTTCGGTCATCCCGGCTTTTCGGCTGTCAGCCTGAGATGGTTCCTTTGTTTCTTTTGCCGCTGCAGCTTCATTTGGTGCGGCAGACGGCAGCACCTCGCCGGGCGCGGGGGATTTCGCCATATCTTTCTTCAGTACATTAACCAACAGAGCGGTGACAAGAGAGCCTGCTGTTACAGCGATAAAAAACATCAGTACATGATCTACTGCTCCAAGTACAGCAACGATGGGGCCGCCGTGTGCCACTCTGTCCCCCACATGGCCGATCATCGCTATCACCGAGCCGGTCATAGAACCCGCCATAATACTCGGGATCACACGAAGGGGGTCTTGGGCCGCAAATGGAATGGCTCCTTCCGTGATACCGAAAAGGCCCATCGTAAATGATGCTTTTCCCATTTCTCTTTCTGCGGCTGCGAATTTTCTTTTTCCTAAAAACGTTGCAATCCCAAGCCCTATCGGCGGTATACAAATGGAAACGGCAATCGGGCCCATAATTTCATAATTTCCTTCTCCGATCATTGCCGATCCGAAAAGAAAGGCCACCTTGTTTACGGGTCCTCCCATATCAAAGGAGATCATCGCTCCTAAAATCAATGCCAGGAGAATTGAGCTCGAACCTTTCATTCCCGCAAGCCAAACCGTTAATGATGCGAAAATATGAGCGACGGGGGCGCCGATCAGAAATACAAACGCCAAACCGACGATCAGTGAGGCAAACACCGGAATAATAATGATCGGCATTATCGGCTGTATTGCTTTAGGAACTTTACATTTTTTGATTCCAAGCGCAGCATATCCCGCTAAAAATCCCGCAATGATTCCTCCAAGAAATCCTGCGCCGCTTGCACTGTCGTAAAAGCTGCCGGATGCCGCAATATATCCGCCGATCATTCCGGGGACAAGACCCGGCTTATCAGCGATGCTGAACGCGATGTACCCGGCTAAAATCGGGATCATGAATGAAAAAGAAGCACTGCCGATCTGTTCAATCGTTTTCCAAAAAGACTCATCCGGAATGACTAAGCCCTTTGGTGTTTTTTCTCCTCCAAGCGTCAATGCAACCGCTATCAATAATCCGCCGACGACAATGAAAGGAACCATAAAAGAAACGCCGTTCATTAAATGACGGTAAATCGGGTTTTGTTTTTTGCCCTGCTGACTTGCGGTTTCAGCTTTTGAAGCAGATTGATAGACCGGCACTTCACCGCTAAGCGCTTTTTGAATTAATTCTTCCGGTTTGCGGATGCCTTCCTGAACCCCGACGGCCAGCAGCTTTTTTCCCGCGAATCGGTCTTTGTTCACCGAGCGGTCCGCCGCGATAATGATTGCGTCTGCTTCCCGGATTTCCTCTTCGGTCAGCCTATTTTCCACCCCGATTCCGCCCTGGGTTTCCACTTTGATCTCAACGCCTAATCTGCCGGCTGCTTTTTGTAAATTTTCAGCAGCCATATACGTATGGGCAATGCCGTTCGGACATGATGTAATCGCTAACAGTTTCATATAAATCCTCCTTTGCAGTCTGAATTTCAAGATCTTGTCTCAACTTTATACTGAAATCAGCCTGTGATAAGCGCGTTTTTTTACCATAAGTTCCGGAAATAACGGCATTTTTCCCTATAAACAGAAAAAAAGCAGGGAGATATTCCCTGCTTTTAATAGTTTAAATACGATAAAAACGTCATCACATTTTTTTCTTCCGTCAGTTTTTGAATAAATGCCGGCTGCTCGCTAAGATAGGAAAGCTCACTGAATAATTGCTTTACCTTGTTTTGATCTTCGTGTTTGACGGCAAGCATAAAAACGAGCGACACCTTTTCTGTCCCCCATTCAATCGGCTCTTTTAAGGTGGCGATTGCAATGGCTGATTGTTTGATATATTTAGAGTTCGCGTGAGGGATGGCAATACCCGCCCCGATATTTGTCGCCGACATTTTTTCTCTCATTACTGCATGAATGCCATACTCTTTTTCTACATAGCCTTTTTCATACAAAGCCTGCGCCAGCTTTTCAATGACCTGATAACGGTGCTCTGTCTCTTGCTGTAAAAAAACGAGAAACGGAGTCGTATCGTTTAGCATTTTAAACGTTTTTTGCTCCCGGCGGTGTGATATATCAAGCTGTTGCAGAAATGCGCTGAGCTTCTTTTCATCAGCAGACTCCAAAAGCGGTGATACGACAATATGAGGGATCGTTACATTTCCAAGCCCTATCGTAGAAATGACGAAATCTATATCTTTATGCTTTTTGATATACTCTGTCAGCTCCGCTTTTGCGATACAGTCTTTTACCGTAATGTGATGAAATTTGCGTTCAATTTTAGTCCGCAGCAATTGTGACATGCCAATGCCCATATGGCAGACGATGATCGTCCTTTTAGGGTTATGCCTGTTTCGGCGCAGCCGTTCGATCGCTGCCTGAAAATGCAGCGTCAAATAGGCCGCCTCTTCTTCAGGAATATAAAGATCAAATGTTTGATTGATGTCTTCTAAAACGTCAATGATAAGATGAAACAAATAAGGGTACATTTTTTTGATGTCGTGAAGCATGGGGTTTGAAACAGAGAGATCATAGCTCAGCCGCTTCAACACCGGATCGAGATGAATGTTCAATCCGTTGATCAGTTCCTGGTCTTTATGAAAATCCAGCATTTTCAGTTCTGAAACACGATTGATCAAATGCCTGACGACTTTGGAAAGCTCAGAATCTTCAAGATCAAGCTTCTTTTCTTGCTGCGATGGATAGCGGACTTTCCCGCCTATTATATGTAAAGTTAAATAGACGGCTTCTTCCTCAGGAAACCGGATGGCAAATACCGGCTCAAGCCGTTTTAAACAAGCCAGTGTCCATTCATATTCTTTCTTCTTTTTTACCGCGTCCAGCTGTCTTGCAGAAATGGCGACCGGCTGTTTCATTTTGATACGGCGGATAGTCAGCAATGTATGCAGCAGCAAACTTTCAAATGTTTCATCCGTAAAATAGATAGAATGTTTTTTTTGTAATAACTTGATTTCTTTTCTCACAAAGTCCGCTTCATAACTTAAAAACTTACTTTTTATAAATTGGCTTGTAAATTCCGCATTATCAATCAAATCTGAAATTCGCGCCAATGCTTTTCTTTTGTTTTTTTCGTCCCCTTCAATCTTTAAGCCGAGCCGCTGTTTAGAAACCAGCGTGAGATCAAATCGCTTCAGCCACTCTTCAACCGCACTTACATCCTTTTTAATGGAAGCTCTGTTTACAAAATGCTGTGCGGCAATTTCTTTTGCGGAAACGGGCTTTGAATTCATTAATAAATCATAAGCGATGTGAAGTATTCTTTCTTCATCGGTCTTGTGCCTGCACGTAAAGTGCTCATTATAAATTTGCCGGATTAACCGTGACCTTTCCTGTTCAGATATATGTAAATAGACGCCTAATCCCGGTTTGCGGATCAGCTGAGCTTGAGCATGTTCATTCAGGAAATCTTCAATCGTTTTCAAATCATTCCTGATCGTTTTTTCAGAACAGCGGACCCTGTCTGCGAAATCTTGCACAACTAAGTAGTCATCAGGTTCAGATAACAACAGATACAAAATCTTTTTCTGCCTTGAATTCATGTATTTCATCTGTTTTTCTATCCTTCCTGTCCGTTTCTGCTGGAGCAATTGTGATAGGTTAAATATACTACACATACGAAACCGTTTTCATTTTATAATGAAACAAAAGAGTAAAAAGTTTTGTTTTTTACCGCAGATTCCGGAAAAATCATGTTTTATACTAAAGCTGTTCACCTTTGGTTGACAACAAAACACCAACCGTTTTTAAACGATTGGTGTCGGCAGCGAAAACCTGCTGTTACAGCCAAAATGTTTCGCCAAGCGCTAATGCTTTCAGGTTTTCAGGAGGTAATGCAAGCCGATCCCACTCGCCGTGCAGTCTGCTTAGTGCTTCCGGGCCTGTATCATCAGCAAGCCGGAATGCCCCGTAATGCATGGGAATGAAGCTGTCAGCCTTCAGCTCCAAAAACGCTTTCACGGCGTCTTCCGGATTGATATGTGACACTTGCATAAACCATTCCGGTTCGTATGCTCCGATCGGCATCAGAGCCGCCTTAATACGAAACCTCTCTCCGATTTCTTTAAAGCCTTCAAAATAGCCTGTATCTCCTGCAAAATAGATGGACTCGCCGTTTTTGCTTTCTATGACCCAGCCTCCCCAATGAGAGGTATCGGTATCCCAAAGCGTTCTCCGTGTCCAGTGCTGGGCCGGAACAAATGATATGTTCACCCCCCGCATCTCAAAACGATCCCACCAATTCATTTCATGGACCTTTTTGCGGCCTTTTTTGTTGAACAGCTTTTTCAGTCCCGCAGGCACGTAAAAATCCGGGTTTCCTCTCAGTTTTTTTATACTCGGAAAATCAAGATGGTCATAATGCCCATGTGAGATGAGCACGGCATCAATGTCAGGCAGTTCGCTCAATTCATATCCCGGCTCTGTCAGCCGTTTTTGAAAACCCATCCTCCGCGCCCATACAGGGTCGGTCATTATGTTAAACCCCTGTATTTGGATCAGAAATGAAGAATGGCCGATCCATGTTATGGCGGTTTCCGTCCGATTGACGGCAACATCACGGACATCCCTTGTGACCGCTTTCGGAATGTTCTCGCTTAAGTCTTTACTTTTTTCTCTTCGTTCTTTCATCCATTTCCACATGTCCCTGAATCCATGTTCATTCTTCACGCCATTCAAGTTTTCATATCTTTTTTTCATTATCATTCTCCCTTGAAACGTGTATTCCATTAGATTCACCGGACATTTATACAATGTCTGTAAATACCGCCCCGCTTGCTTCGGCTAAATCTCGAGGCGCTGCTTTCAGCTGCATTCCGATTTTCCCCGCACTGACAATCATAAACTCCAGTGTTTCAGCGGATCTATCAATAAAAGTCGGAAACCTTTTTTTCATTCCGATCGGAGAGCAGCCGCCGCGTATATAGCCGGTCACTCCCAAAAGGTCCTTCATGGCAATCATTTCTATTTTCTTCTCACCTGCCGCCTTCGCAGCCTTTTTCAGATTCAGTTCTTTTGCAACGGGAACGACAAAGACGTAATAATGATCAGTTCCTGCAGATGCCACTAAGGTTTTATAAACATATTCGGCAGCGTATCCGATTTTTTGTGAAACGGAAAGACCGTCTGCGGGCTGTCCCCCTTCTGTTTTGTAACCTAATAGCTCATAGGGAATGTTTTGCTGCTCAATGATACGGACAGCATTTGTTTTCACTGTTTTTTTCGCCATGGTTTTCCTCCGTTTTCTGTATTTCTTTCTGCTTTATTTTCAACTTTGATTTTAATAAAATGACCGCTCAGTTGCGTGCTTTGTAATACTCAAGTGCAAACTGTTTAAAACGCTCAGCAGCAGGAGAGAGAGCATGGTTTTTCAGCTGGGCTAACGCTATGGTGCGTTCGCATTGGTAATCTGCAACCGGAAGAAAAACGACCGGAAAGTATGAATGCTCCGCGGTTTTCGGCAGCACTGCAGCCCCCAGACCCGCGGCGGTCAGCCCTAATATGGTTGACACTTCCTCTCCTTCAAATGCGAGATGCGGGTGTATATTCAAATCCCGGCACATCAGATCAAACATATATCTCAGCCCGTATCCCGGTTTAAAACCCACAAAATCCTCGTCCTGCATCTCTTTCATTTGAATGCTTTTATTTCCTGCAAGCGGGTGGTTCTCAGGTAGCACCGCATATAGAGGCTCTTTCTCCAGCACTGTCCATTGTAAAAGCTCGCTGGGAAGCGGCGGGGAGCTGAGACAGATATCCGCATCTCCCGTTTCCACCATTTTGCGAAGCGTTTCATTTGCGCCTTGATAAAGCCGGAAGGTCACGTTTGGGTATAGCTTTTTAAATTCGGCAATCAGCTGAGGCATTAAGCGCAGCCCGAGTGTATGAAGAAATGATACAGATATTTCGCCGTGCTCCAGGCTCATATTCTTTTTCACTTGTTCAACGCCTTCATTTAAAGCTCTTCTCGCTTGTTTTGCTTTTATTAAGAACTGCTCTCCGTGTCTTGTCAGCCGGACGGCTTTTGTCTCTCTGTAAAATAACGGCGCGCCTAATTCTTCTTCGAGCCTGATAATCGATCGGCTTAATGCCGGCTGAGAAATCATTCTTTCTTTTGCCGCATTTGTGAAATGCTGATGAGCTGCCGCCGCAATGAAGTTGTCAATTTGATGAAGCTCCATTTTCTCCTTCTCCCCTTTCTTCATAACCTACACGCATTAATTCTATAGTTATTATAAATTAGACACATTGAAATGAAAAGCGTACGATACATATATAACCAACAGTGAGAAAAGAGGGACATTCATGACGTTTATTCAGCCTCACACAAAGGCTTACAGAAAGGCCAGCTTGGCTCTGTTTATCAGCGGCTTTGTGACCTTCGCCACGCTTTACACGACACAGCCGCTTATGCCTTTGTTTTCGGAAGAGTTTCATATTTCCGCTGCGGCTGCCAGCTTAACTTTATCCATCTCAACAGCCGTTTTGGCATTTTCATTATTGGCCGCCGCTTCGTTGTCTGACGGATTCGGCAGAAAAAAATTAATGGTGCTGTCGTTAACAGCTACTTCTGTTTTAGGTCTATTAACAGCGTTCAGTCCGGCCTTTCCGGCGCTTTTGGCGATGAGGGCGCTGCTCGGTATTTTCCTGGCAGGAGTTCCGGCTGTCGCTATGACATATGTAGGCGAGGAGTTTGATCCGAAGGGCCTCGGGAAAATGATGGGCTTGTATATCAGCGGCACAAGCATCGGGGGAATGAGCGGCAGGCTGTTAACGGGGCTTCTGACCGATGTATTCGGCTGGCGGCCGGCGCTTGCCATCATCGGCATTCTTTCTATTGTATTAAGCTATTTGTTTTGGCGTTTTCTTCCGGCTCCGCGCCATTCATCTCAGCGGCATGCGGGCGTAAAAGCGGCATGTAAGGAATACGGAGCGGTCCTGCACCGCAAACGGCTGCTTTTGTTAATATCTCTGGGATTTATATTAATGGGGAGTTTTGTGACATTATATAATTATATCGGCTTTCATTTAATGGCGGCTCCTTATCATTTGTCGCAGACTGTGATCGGTTTTATTTTTATTGTCTATCTCGCGGGAACGTTCAGCTCGGTCTATATGGGGAAAAAAGCAGATCTTTTCGGAAGCGGAAAAATGATTAAGATTGCGATTTTTGTTATGCTTGCCGGCGCAGCGGTGACACTTTTGCCCCAGCTTGCGCTCAAAATCGCGGGGATTGCCGTCTTTACCTTCGGCTTTTTCGGCGCTCATTCGATCGCAAGCGCCTGGGTCGGCCGCGCAGCCGGTGATCAGCGCGCGCAAGCCTCTTCATTATATCTGCTTGCATACTATATCGGTTCAAGCGTGGCCGGGTCTTGCGGCGGTTTCTTTTGGACGCATTTTCATTGGATCGGTATCATTTCATTTATTTCGGTTTTGCTATTGCTGTCTTATCCGGTTTTATTTCTGGCGGAATTCAGAAAAAAGGGACATAGCCGCCTGCATGTAAATCAATAAAAACATTAAAGATTTGTGCCTTTTGTCCGATACTAAAGATAAGGCCGGCACGATACTCCCTATAACTATTCCTTTTGATTCAGTAGATTTCAAATATCGTGCCGGCTTTCTTCAATTAAAAAACATTCTTCAGTTGTCTCACTCTTCTGTTACATACCTGCCCAAACATCTTTCGCATATCTTCCTTCCGCCTGCAGCTGTTCAAGCCACTCCAAGGAAACTTTTGAATCGGTGTTATGCACCTTTTCATACACCTGAAGCAGTACATTTTCGACAGCCGGAGCCATTTTGCTTCCGTCGCCGCATATATAGAGATGGCCGCCTTGGTCAAGAAGGGCAATAATTTGTGCAGCCTCGCGAAGCAGAACATCCTGTACATATACTTTACAGTCCTGATCTAACCTGGAATACGCCCGATGCACGGTGACAAGGCCGTTTTTCTCCGCATGGTCGAATTCATCTTTGTACAGATCGTCTTCTTCAGGATGCCGGCAGCCGAAGTATAAATGAGCTTCACCCAGGCTGTTACCGGACATTTTTTCGGCAGCCCGCGCCTGGATAAATCCCCTGAACGGCGCAATTCCTGTGCCTGCTCCGACCATAATGAGAGGCGTTTTCGGATTTTCAGGCAATGCGAAACCCGACTGCGGCGAGCGGATGAAACAGACGGCAGAATCGCCTTTTTGTAATCCGGCTAAATAGTTCGAAGCCACGCCCCGGTATTCCCCACGGCCGCTCCATGCCGGAGCCGTCACAACGCCGACCGTGATACTGAGCTCCCCGCTGGTTGCCTTCGGTGAGCTTGAGATTGAATAATAGCGCGCCTTTAAGGACGGCAGAAGTTCTAAAAAGCGCTCAAACGGCAGTTCACATGCAGGATAATCTTCCAGCAGGTCCAGCATGGTCATTCGTTTTTTCAGCACGTTTTCTTTATATGCCGCATCATCAGAATAAAGATGCTCCAATTCTTTTTGGTGCGGCGGGCACACGGTATGTGCGGCAAGTTCGCGAAGCTGGGCTCTCGTTGCCGGCTCCTGCAGCTCTACATAGGACGCCAAAAGCTCCGGCGCATTAACCGGCCGGTCCATCGGCAGATGAGGCAGCTGCCGGCCCTTGATCTTAAAGTGCTGGTTCGGATCAAGACCGAATCGGCGAATGACACGGCTGATCAGTTCCCCGCTGTTTTGCGGAAGCACCCCGAGATGATCTCCTTCCTGATACGTTTCTGTTTCGGGGAGACGCAGCTCAATATGCCGGACTGAGCGCTTGCTGCTTTCGGTATGAAGCTCTTTGTTCGTGATGACCTCCGCCTCAAATGCTTTGTACGTTTTGGCAATCGGCGTCTCGGCTGCTTCACTTACGTATTCGATTGATAACTGTGATTTGTTTGTCTGTTTTGGAGCGGCCTCTATATGAAAAGCCTTCATGATGTCCTTCCAGAATGAGTCTTCCCAGGCTTCCTGACTGTACTCAAAATCATCGGCATTGTCGCCCTCCCCGATAGAGGTCAGCCGTTTTGCCCCTTTTTCTTCAAGCACTTTGTCTATCAGGCGAGGGATCCTTTGGTAAGTGGCGGCCCAGTTGCGGTCTCCGCAGCCGAAGACGGCGTAAGAAACACCCTTTAATTCCTGATCTTCAAGGGTTTCCATCCATTTCACAAAACCCGCCGCATTATCAGGCGGCGCCCCGTTATAAGAAGCCGTAACAATAACGACCGCGCCTTTTACAGGCAGTTTCCCGGCATAATCATCGAGCGGGCCGGTTTCAGTTGAAAATCCTTTGCTTCTTCCGATATCAGCCAGCTCTTCCGCGATTCCTTCCGCAGTTCCTAAATTTGATCCGTAAAGAATGAGAAGCGGCGTTCCGTGGGACGGGATTTCTTTCGTTTCTTCTTTGTGACCGCTTCCTTCAGCTTTATGGTTTTGTACGGGCTGATGATTGGACACGTCCTTGTTTTTCACACGGATTTTAAAATCACCGGGCTTAATGGTTAGAGCTTCTTTAATCGTAAGCTCATAATCAGTATGATCAATCAGTTCAAAATGTTTCAGGACAAGGCCGAGCACCATTGTCGCTTCCTGCAGGGCAAACTGCATCCCGATGCATGCGCGCTGTCCGTTTCCGAACGGCTTATACGCATCAGCCGGAATTGCCGCGGGATCACTGAACCTTTCCGGACGGAATAACTCGGCATCTTCTCCCCATGCGCTTTTATCCCGGTGCAGCTGCGGAGTCAGAATCGTCACCGGCTGTCCCTTCGCAATCGGATATTTCCCGCCGAGAACCGTATCTTCTTTCGCGTACAGAGAAAATGCCGGGGCAGTCGGATACAGCCGCAAAGTCTCGTTTAGCACCATGCGGATATATGTCAGCTGCTGAATCTGCTTATATTCAGGGGTCTCTCCCGTCAGCACCCGCTCGGCTTCCTGAACGGCTTTTTTCAATTTATCTTTATTTTTCAGCAGGCAGTATATCGCAAAAGAAAGCAGCCCGCTTGTGGTTTCATGCCCAGCGATCAAAAAGGTAATGATTTGATAACGGATATTTTCATCATCCAGCCTTTCCCCCGTTACGGGGTCTTTCGCTTCAAGCATCAATGCTAAAAGGTCAGACAGATTCTCATCCGGATTTTCCCTCCGTTCAGCGATGATCCGGTCTACAAGCGAATTCATCTCTTCAATATCCTGCTGGAACTGATGTCTCGTTTTGATCATCAGCTTGTCCTGCAGGCTGTGTCTTTGTGATTGGCGCATTGCCTCCTGCAGCGCACGAAGCATACTTGTGATAAAAGGATGCTGTGTGTCGCGGTAAAAGCTGTTAAAGCGGTAATGAAATCCGCACAGGCCGATTGTATCCAGCGTCAGGCGCGTCATATCTTCGGCAACGTCAATTTCTTCATTCGGATTTAATCTGCTCCACTTCTGCACGAGCTGCATGGCAATATCCAGCATCATTGAATGATAGCCTTTCATCGCCTTCTGGCTGAAGCTCGGCAATAAAATCCGATGCGCTTTCTGCCAGTTCTTTTCGTGAGTCCAGCTCGTAAATAGTCCGTCACCGCCAAACTCACGGACTTTCAGCAGGGCTTTGCTGAGATTTTTGTCAAATCGCTTTTCATCACAGACTTCTGCCGCGAGCTCGCGGCCTGATACGAAGACCCCGACAGAGCTCGGAAATTCAAAACGAAAGATCGGGCCGTATTCTTCGGCAATTTTCCAGAGCGATTGTGACAGTTTTTCTTTTTCCAAGTGAGGGAGATTTTTCAGAGGCCCGTATGTTTTCGGCTGCGGTATAGCGCTTAGCTGTTTCATATCGATCTTCCTTCCTTCGGCGAATAATTAATGAGTTCTGATGGCATCCCAAGAACATTGTTCCAATTCTTTCAGAAACGGTTTTGTTATTTCGACGCTTCCCGTCCGGACAAGCTGATAGAGTTTGAGATATGCCCCGAGCAGCAGCGCCATCAGCACATTGGACGGCAGATTGCGGAGCACGCCTTCAGACTTGCCGCGCTGAAAAAAGACGTCAAGCATCTGTGTTATTTCATCAAGAAGCTTACGGCTCGTTTCATTCAGAAAGTAGGCGTCCTTATTCGTTTCAAGAAAAAACAATGCATACTCACTTTCCTTCGTAAAATCAATCAGACAATAAAACAGGTGATGAAACCCTTCTCTTACAGATATCCCCTGAAAGTCCGTTTTGACTTTTTTCATAAAACGCTGCGCACTTTCCTGATACAGTACGTTCACAAGTGTCTCTTTACTGTCAAAGTAACGGTAAATTGTGCCGGTTCCGACATCGGCCTGAGCGGCAATCATCGGAATCGTCGTGGCGTCAAATCCTCTATCTGTAAACAAAGTAAGCGACGCTTTCATAATGAGTTCAACCTTATTTGAAGCTGTCATTTCATCCCCCTTTCTAAACGCGGAATGAATATTCATTCCGTTTGTTCAAAATATTTAAAATGTACGGTCATCTGATTACCATTGTATAAGAAAAAAACTTTTTTTAATATAAAATATATGTGAAATAACCAAAAATAAGGAAATATGCCCAATTTCACAAAAAGAGCTGCAGTGACTTAAGCAGCTCTTTTTATTTCCCAAGAAATATTCTATTTAATGGCAGTAATAAAATGGAATGAATCTCTGCTGACAACTGAAATGTCTCTGAAATGCTGATCATAGAGCACCTCAATCACATCCTTTTCACTCATCCGCGAAGGTTTCAAAACCATATAGAAACACCCGTCGATTTGAAGAACGCGGTACACTTCTTTACATGCCGTCCGGTAATCGCTGACTGTTTCAGCAGTATGTAATGAGAAGACTTTATGAAAGCTGCGGTCGCGGAACGGTATGCTTTCCGGCCTCCCCTGCTGAATGTTTCCGAGCCCGGCTTTTATAACCGAACGGTTTGCGCGCTGTGTTTTCCGTATTTTACGTTTCGATGTTTCTATGCTTTTAAGACTGCCCTTTTCAAGCTGTCCGATGATTTGTTTAAACATTGAGCCGTTTCCGGTCCCGATTTCCAAAATGCGGTCGTATTCCTGTATGTCCATCAAGATTTGCTGAATGACTGACTCTGCCGGTTCTGATGCAGCAAAGTATTTCGCGCGCATTCGTTTTAATGCTGAAGATGTGTGTTGCAACATTGTATAACACCCGCTTTTCCATTCCTGTGATTTATTATCCAGAAATAATATTACCTCGTATTAGTATGAGGTACTAACTAGACGCACTTCTCTTCATGAACGTTTCGATTTATTTGAAATATATATTTGTTTTCATAAAAAAAAAGACGGAAAACGTAGGTTTTCCGCCTGCTCTAGTACCAATAATACGGTGCTATATATCTTGTCTGCCGGGAAAGCGCCGCCATTCTCTGCCGGCGATACGGGTTGCCGTAGCCGTGTTTAAATGAATGGGGCATTGACGCATACCCGTGCCCGATGGATGGAATTCTGTTCTGACCGCCTTGCATGCTATCACCCGCTTACCAATTTTTCTTTCTTTACCATGGTATGCAGGCCGTCTGCGACGTGACAGCAACATCCTCGCTAAACCTGGTCCTTCTCCATTGTGTAATGATTCAGCAGTTCAATTCTGAACATGATAATCTCCTCCTTCTCCTCCGTTTTGGCCCTTCGTGTCCGTTCAGTTCATATAAAAGTGTTTCAGCTGGCGTTCTTTCGCTTCATTATAAAACTCTTCGACCTGCTGTTCTCGTTCATACTCTTCCGCACTTTTAAAACGCTTTGAAATGGTCAGTGTTAAAAAGAAAAGATTAATGGTCATTATCGCTCACCCCCTTTCAATATCCGCACAAGCGAAAATAACCCGCAGCAAAGTTCATATGCGCTGCGGGCAGACTAAATCCGCAGACAAAAGAAGACTGTGCTTCTTTCCCTGCGGGGAGCTGCGAATGTCCTGATACTCCGAAATTAACGTGCTTGACAAGCAGAGGTTAAGGAAGGACACGAACTCTTCCACAGGCTGAATCGGTTCAATTGTAGATTTTGATTGCCGTTTAACGTCGTCATGTGATTCAACCTCCCTTTGCTTTTTTCTTACTTTGTAAGTATATCCATCAGCTTCCATTTTGTAAACATTTTTTTCAAGATTTGGACGGAAAATGTGCTGGCATTCCACTTCAATTGTCCGTGTTTTCCGGCATCTTTCTTACCTCAGGAAACTCTTTTCATCCCTTGCTTTTTCTGATCTTTTTTTGAGTATGCAATAAAATAAATAAGACCGACAAACACTGCCCCGCCGATGACATTCCCGATAAAGGCCGGAATGAGATTGCCAATCAGATCACCCCACGAAAAAGAGCCTGCAAATATCGCAGCAGGGATGATAAACATATTGGCTACAACGTGCTGAAAACCAATTGCGACAAACGCCATAATCGGAAACCATATACCCGCGATTTTTCCGGCTCCGTCTTCTGCGCCGAAAGAAAGCCAGACGGCCAAACAGACAAGCCAGTTACAGCCGATCGCCGAAACAATGACTTTTCCAAACGGCATATCCAATTTGCCTTGTGCGACCGCAATTGTTTTTTCCAAGTAAGGTCCTGTTTCGGTTAATCCGACAACATGTCCGAAAAAGTAAGCGACAAACAGTGCGCCGACAAGATTCATCAACGTCACGATCACCCAATTTTTCACTAATGCACCGGCGGATATTCTTCTGGAAAACAGCGCCATGGATACCGACATCATATTTCCCGTAATCAGCTCCGCGCCGGCAAGAACGACGAGCACCAATCCGATGGGAAACACGGACGCCCCGATTAAACTCGACAGGCTTCCCCATTCTTTCGGAAGGTCGCCGATGACACGGATATCAAGCAAATAACCGAGTGCGATAAACGCTCCTCCCAAAAATCCTAATACAATCAGTGCTGAAAGCGGTGAATGCACCTTTTTTACCCCTGATTCGACCGCAAGCTCCGCTATTTCGTCCGGTTTACGAAAAGCCATAATAACCCCTCCATTTATCATTTCAGCCCGCAGTTTCCAAAGACGCCTAACAAAAAAGGCAGCATTCAACTAACCCGTCTGAAAAAACGGGGTTTGAATGCTGCCTAACTTGTATGCATACCCATACAACAATATCAAGCAGAATGAAAATATGCGGTATAGAATATGCACAGATCATGCACACATTCCATAAAAAATCGTCCTTAGGCCACTGCTGGCAGTTCATATCATATCAAATTTGACAATTTCGTGTCAATTGAATATTGTCAGCTTTTGATTTCTTCTTTATGCTCTTCAATTGAGCGGTCAAAGACAAACACCGATACGGCAATATTTTCCTCTATTTTAATATCTGAAAACAGATGTACAAGCTTTGCTCCGATGAGCTCTTCCATTCCGTCAGGCGTTTGTTTTGAATACAGCTCCTGAATTAAGCTGGTTCGCGCCGCATGAACCATTTCTCTTCCTTCAGGCGTGCGTGCGATAAACTGCTCACTTGCGCTTAGATTGCCGTAAAGTGTAGATACCGCCATGTTATCCACAAAAACGGTGTGAATTCGTTCAGGCCCCTTTCCAAATAATTCTTTGCGCAATTTCCGGATAATATCGTTAAATTCATGAATTTTTTTAGACATATTGTCCCCTCCGATTTTAGCCTATGAAAGACATTCCCGGTTCCCCTTTGTGACATTTCACCTGGTTAAAGTTTTCCTTTCGTATTGTATTATAATAAATATCACCTTATAATAAAAGCAGTGAAGATGGATTTGTAATAGGAAACGTGTTATGAGTCTATCGTTTTATACAATAGGATTGGTCTGTTAGTAAGACTTGCTAGTGAACTATTCCGCCATGCGTATTTATACCGTTCTCCGGACAGGAGGCCGGTATCTATGTGCATGGCTTTTTTTCGAGTTTAAAAGATGGAGGGGAATTGGAAGTGACAGACGTTCAGTCTATCCGTGTCAAAATTGACGGCACGGAGTATGAAGCACCAGAGGGGTCTAAGATTTTAGATATTTTAAACCAAAACGGAATTGAGATTCCGCAAATTTGCCATGTACCGGAAGTGGATCCGATTCAAACATGTGACACCTGTATTGTTGAAGTAAACGGGAAATTGCAGCGCTCTTGTTCCACGGCTGCAGAAAACGGGATGTCCATCTCGCTTACGTCGGGAAGGGTAAAAGAGGCTCAGACAGAGGCCATGGACCGCCTGCTCGAGAATCACCTGCTTTACTGTACGGTATGCGATAACAACAACGGCAATTGCACACTCCATAATACAGCGGAAATGATGGGGATTGAGCATCAGAAATATCCGTATACGCCGAAAGATGATTCAAAGTGCGCGGTTGATATGTCTCACCCGTTTTACCGCTATGATCCGAACCAATGCATCGCCTGCGGCCAATGTGTGGAAGTGTGTCAAAACCTTCAGGTGAATGAGACCCTTTCAATTGATTGGGAGCGCGACCGCCCGCGGGTCATTTGGGATGAAGGCGTCGCCATTAATGAATCTTCCTGCGTCAGCTGCGGCCAGTGTGTCACTGTCTGTCCTTGTAACGCACTGATGGAAAAATCAATGATCGGCCAAGCCGGATTTATGACAGGAATAAAAGAAGATGTCATGGAACCGATGATTGATTTAGTGAAAAATGTTGAACCCGACTATACAAGCATCTTCGCCGTGTCTGAAGTGGAAGCGGCTATGCGCGATAAACGGACGAAAAAAACAAAAACAGTCTGCACGTTCTGCGGCGTCGGATGCTCTTTTGAAGTATGGACAAAAGGACGTGACATCCTTAAAATTCAGCCTGTTTCCGATGCTCCGGTTAACGCGATTTCCACTTGTGTGAAAGGGAAATTCGGCTGGGACTTCGTGAATTCGGAAGAACGAATTACAAAACCGCTTATCCGGAAAAACGGCGCATTTGTTGAATCGTCATGGGAAGAAGCTCTTGATCTTGTCGCTTCAAGACTCGGTTCGATCAAGGCCGAACACGGAAATGGTTCTGTCGGTTTTATTTCTTCTTCTAAAATTACGAATGAAGACAACTACGTCATCCAAAAATTAGCGCGCCAAGTATTTGAAACCAACAACGTGGATAACTGCTCACGCTACTGCCAGTCACCGGCAACGGACGGCTTATTCCGCACCGTCGGTATGGGCGGAGACGCTGGCACAATTAAAGATATCGCAAAAGCGGGCCTCGTGCTCATCGTCGGCGCCAATCCGGCGGAAGGACATCCGGTTCTGGCCACACGCGTGAAACGCGCCCATAAACTGCACGGCCAAAAACTGATTGTTGCCGATCTGCGCAGAAATGAAATGGCTGAACGGTCCGACCTCTTTATCAGCCCAAAACAAGGGACTGACCAGGTCTGGCTCATGGCAGTAACGAAATATATGATTGACCAAGGCTGGCACGATCAAGCGTTTATTGATGAAAATGTCAACTACTTTGATGATTATAAAGAAACGCTGGAAAAATACACATTGGAATATGCGGAGCGCATCACCGGACTTTCTCAGGATACGATCATCCGCATTGCCGAAATGATTCGTGATGCAGACGGCACTTGTGTTCTTTGGGGCATGGGCGTTACTCAAAATACAGGCGGCTCTGATACATCAGCGGCGATTTCCAACCTGCTGCTTGCCACAGGAAACTACCGCCGTCCGGGCGCCGGAGCCTATCCGCTGCGGGGACATAACAACGTTCAAGGCGCTTGCGATATGGGAACTCTTCCAGGCTGGCTTCCGGGGTATCAGCATATTACCGATGATGCGGCACGCGCTAAATTCGAAAAAGCTTACGGTGTTGAAATTGACGGCAAGCCGGGTCTTGATAATATCGAAATGCTCCATGCGATTGAAGAAGGAAACATGAAAGCCATGTATCTCGTCGGTGAAGATATGGCGCTCGTCGATTCAAACGCCAACCATGTTCATAACATTTTATCCAGCCTTGATTTCTTTGTTGTGCAGGATATTTTCCTTTCAAGAACGGCGCAATACGCGGATGTCATCCTGCCTGCGGTTCCATCTCTTGAAAAAGACGGAACATTTACAAACACAGAGCGGCGTGTGCAAAGATTGTATCAGGCGCTTCCGACACTCGGCGATGCAAAACCCGACTGGTGGATTATTCAGGAAGTCGCCAATCGTTTAGGCGCTGATTGGAATTACACGCATCCTAGCGACATTTTCTCAGAAATGGCGAGCCTTTCTCCGCTGTTCGGAAAAGCAAGCTACGACGTTCTTAGCGGCTGGAACAGCTTCTTGTGGGGAAGCTTTACGGGAGAAAGCACTCCGCTTCTTTATGAAGACGGCTTTAACTTCCCCGACAAAAAAGCCCGTTTTGCGCTGAGCGATTGGGTGGAGCCTGCCGTATTCCCTGAAGAATATGACCTGCATATTAACAACGGACGGATGCTTGAACATTTCCACGAAGGAAACATGACAAACAAGTCAAAAGGCATTCAGTCTAAAGTTCCGGATGTATTTGTTGAAGTATCGCCGGAGCTCGCGGCTGAACGCGGAATTTGCGACGGGACAATGATCCGGCTCGTCTCTCCTTTTGGGGCGGTTAAATTGAACGCGCTTGTGACAGACCGCGTCCGCGCGAATGAGCTTTATCTGCCGATGAACTCTACAGATAAAGATTCTGCGATTAATTTCCTGACCGGGCCTGCGTATGATTCACGGACACATACACCTGCCTATAAGCAGACAAAAGTCCGCATGGAAGTGCTCGGTTCCTGTGATACTCCGCCGCTTCCGAAAACGAATCCGCGGAACAAAAAACGTCATCCGCAAAACGGTGTGGAAGCTCAGCGAAAATGGAACCGTCCGGGCTATGTGCACTTAACTGATTAAGGAAAGGAGGAAACATTATGGCAAGTCCAATTACTGAAATTCAAAAAGAAACGAAAACAGAGGAACAGCTGAAAGCTGAAAAACTGGAAGAACTGAAGACGCTTCTCGCAGAAAATGAAGAAGCCGTCGCGAAAACGATGTCCATCATGGCAGAGCTGAATGGCTTGGGCATTTTTGATGCCGCCGGCTATATGCTCCAGGCAAAAGAGGAGATTGCCAAAATCGCACTCGGACAGATTTCCCGGGAACCTGTCACCAATCTCCTGAATACGATGATGGCCGCGGGAGGCGCGCTGTCAAAAGCTGATCCCGAATTTATGGGCAGACTTTTAGAAAGCGCCATGGCCGGGACGGATCAGGCGCAAAGATTTTTAAAAGAGGACAGGAAAGTCAGTATGTTTGAACTGATGAAAGCCGTCGGTGATCCTGATATTAACCGCGCGCTCGGCTTCGGGCTGCAGTTTTTAAAAGGAATGGGAAAAGAATTACGCGAAACCCCGTCTGAATAAGAAACGAAAAAGCCATTGTCAAAAGACAATGGCTTTTTTTTATTCATCGGCCTCTTCCAGCCTCTTTTTATAAATAAGTGAACGGTCAACGCAGAAATAAGCGCCCGCTAAAAATACACAATCCGTTACAAACATCAGCATTTTCTGGCCCGCGGTCAGCCCTTGTCCGGGAAGAACCGCGCCGATATAAATGAAGGTGCTGACTGCAAGCAGAATAAATGCGTAATGCTTAAAATCTTCTATTAATGATTTCAGTCTTTTCTTCTCCATATAAGGTCACCTGCCAGTTTTATAGTCTACCAACATTATAATACAAGCTGACAGCCGACAGAGAATGTAAATCTATCCATTCTTTATAAAAGTGAATCAAGCGCCTGTTTCACATCCGCCGTTAAATCCTCAGTATCCTCAATACCGACCGAGATCCGCACGAGCCCGTCGGTAATGCCAAGCGCAAGCCGGCGGTCGCGCGGGATCGATGCGTGCGTCATTCTGGACGGCACGGAGATTAAGCTTTCAACCGCTCCTAAACTTTCCGCGATCGTAAACAGGTTCAATTTTTCTAAAAACGCGTCGACGCGTTCGCTGCTGCCGACATCAAAGGAAATCATTCCGCCAAAACCGGAGCTTTGCGCTTTTGTCAGCTCATGGCCCGGGTGTTTCGCTGATCCGGGATAGTAGAGCGTCTGAACGGCATCATGCGCTTCAAGCAGCCCGGCGATTTTTCCGGCGCTATGATTGATGGCATCCATTCTGAGTCCCAGCGTCTTAATGCCTCTCATCAAAAGCCATGAATCCTGCGGTCCTAAAACGCCGCCCGTTGAGTTTTGCACATAATGAAGCTTTTCGCCCAGTTCTTTATCAGCCGTGACGACTAAGCCGCCGACGACATCGCTGTGGCCGCCGAGATATTTTGTCGCGCTGTGAAGCACGATGTCCGCGCCAAAGCTGAGCGGCTGCTGGAAATACGGCGTGTAAAACGTATTATCGACGATAAGCAATACACCCGCTTCTTTTGCGATGTCAGACATCAGTTTGAGGTCAGTCACTTTCAATAGCGGGTTTGTCGGTGTTTCGATATAAATGGCTTTCGTATTCGGGCGAATGGCCTTTTTGACTTTTTCTTCACTGCTCGTATCGACAAAGTCCGCTTCAATGCCGAAGCGGTTCAGCACGCCTGTCATCACCCGGTAAGTGCCGCCGTATACATCATCCGTCAAAATAACATGATCGCCGCTGTCAAACAGCATCATGACGGCAGTAATCGCAGCCATGCCTGAGCCGAACGCATATCCCGCCGCGCCGCCTTCAAGCTCTGCAATTAAGCTTTCAAGCGCCGTCCGCGTCGGATTGGCCGTTCTTGAATATTCATAACCCGTGTGCTCGCCCGCTTTCGGCTGCCGGTACGTGCTTACTTGATAAATCGGTACGGAAACCGCTCCTGTTTTTTCATCTCCCGTAATTCCTCCGTGCACCATCAGCGTTTTTTTCTTCATCTTACTGACCTCCTTGAAAAATGTTTTTGCTTATATATCGATCGCTGCCGTCAGGGAAAATGGTGACGATATTTGATCCGGCGGGCGCTTTTTTCGCTTCTTCAAGCGCTGCATAAAGAGCCGCCCCTGAAGAGCTTCCGATTAAGAGGCCTTCTTTCTCGGCCGCTTCTCTGACAAGCGAAAACGCCGTATCGTCCTCCACCGTGTAAATGGCGTCAAAATGGTTCTCGTCCATATAATCCGGGATAAACTCCATGCCGATGCCTTCCGTTTTATGGGCATGCGGCTCTCCTCCGTTCAGGATCGAGCCTTCCGGTTCAACGATCACCGTTTTGACGGCAGGATTTTTCTCCTTTAAATAAGCTGCCGTACCGGCAAAGGTGCCGCCGGAACCCGCTCCTGCGACAAAAGCGTGGATATCCCCGCCGAGCGCGTTCCATATTTCAGGTCCAATCGTTTTGTAGTAAGTCAATGGATTTACTCGGTTTTTAAATTGCAGAACGGCATAAGAATTATTAATCTCTCTCTCCAGTTCAAGCGCTTTTCGGATGGCTCCCTGCATGCCTTCTTCTCTCGGCGTATGCACGATGTCCGCTCCGAGAGCTTTCATAATTTGCTGCTTTTCTCTGCTGAAATGCTCCGGGACGCAAAAAACGGCGCGAAGCTGATGCTTTCTGGCGCACAGAGCGAGTCCGATCCCGGTGTTTCCGGCAGTCGCCTCAATGATAACGCCGCCCGGTTTCACCTTTCCCGTGCGAAGCGCATCTTCAATGAGCATCCCGCCCAGCCTGTCTTTAATGCTTCCGCCCGGATTCATCATCTCAAGCTTAGCATAAACCGCTGTTCCCTCCGGTATATCAAAATGCTTGAGACGGAGCAGCGGTGTATTTCCGATCAGTTCTGTAATATCTGTTATCACGTTCAATATATGTCCTCCTCCTGAAAAAGCGGAGGAGAACGAGAATCCCCCGCTTAGTGAATTCGTTTGATGACATTCAGGACAAGCTCAGTTGAATGAACGGCAGCCTGTTCTAAAAATTTATCAAATGAAACGTCAGATTCTTTTCCGGCAATATCAGATAAAGCTCTGATGACAACAAAAGGCGTTTTGAACTGGTGGCACACCTGTGCGACAGCCGCAGCTTCCATTTCAACCGCGTACAAATCCGCAAATTTGGCGCGTACGTCTTCAACCCGCTTCGGATCATTCATAAAAGAATCTCCCGTTGCGATTGTGCCTTTGGCGACTTGAATGCCGTTCAGTTCAGAAACCGCTTCCTCAGTAATACTGATCAGCTTTTCATCAGCTTTGTATGCTGCCGGAAGACCCGGCACCTGTCCGTATTCATAGTCAAACGCCGTCACATCTACGTCATGATGGCGGACATCTGTTGAGATGACGACGTCGCCTACATTCAATGTATGATGAAAACCGCCCGCTGAGCCTGTGTTAATCACATAATCAGGTTTGAAACGGTCAAGCAGAAGCGTCGTGCTGATCGCCGCGTTGACTTTCCCGATACCTGATTTCAGCAAGATGACTTCGACGCCTTCATAGCTGCCAGTTGTAAACTCACAGTGAGCGATCATCTCTTGTTTTGCGTCTTTCAGTTTGCTTCTTAAAATCGTAACTTCCTCTTCCATTGCTCCGATGACTGCCAGTTTCATTTATACACAATCCCTTCGATTTACCGTTTAATCGCCTCCATTATCCAGACAAAGTCATTTTGCTGCGTAAACCGCGCGGCAAATCCCTCTTCTGAAAAGATGTTTTTCATTGTCCCGAGTGTCGGATAATGTTCCGTCTTTAAATCGTCCGCTAATTGATGATAGCCGTTTCGGATTGCTTTTTTAATGGCCTCATCATAAGCTTCATGATCTTTAAAGACTGTATCGGCAAACACTATTTTATCATGCTTCTGAAGGATTGCGCCATACTGCTTTACAGCCGTTCGCTTTTCTTCATCGGTTAAATGATGAAAGGCGTACGAGCTGACGATGGTATCTATTTGAAAAGGCGGAGCGGGAAACTCCAGAAAATCTCCGTCACTGAACACGGCTTTGTCAGAAAGCTTGTCAGCCGCCAGTTTTCTCATTGACGGAGACGGTTCTACACCAAACACCTTTTTGTTCGCGGCGGCTAATTTCGCCGTTAAATTCCCCGTTCCCGGTCCGAACTCTAAAACGTTTGAACCTGAAAGTGCGACAATGCTGTCAAGAATGCTGTCATATCCTTTAAAAACAGCGGCATATTGTTTGTCAGCCCCGTGCACTGTGGCGTCATAAGTCGCTGCCCAATCTTCAAATAATGGAATAAATTCACGGCCCATATTTTTCACTCTCCATAATTTATAATTCCTATGAGTATAGTATGGATTAATCGTGGAACAGTTCCTATCCTATCACAAAAAAGAATGGAAGGGTACTAAAATACTTTGGGATTATTGCGCAATTACGGCAGAAAGGCTTATACTTTCATTGACTCAGAAGAAAAATCAGGAGGATCTGTACTGATGAATTTTCAATTGGATTTAATCAAAGATAAAGTAGAATTTTTCGAAGCGGCATCTTTGCAGGAGCTTGAAAAGAAAATAAACGTTCAGATTGAAAACAACCAGGCGATTATGCTTCGCGTCCGTTCCGTATCCCATCAGGTGACGGCCGTTGACGGCAGAATCCTTTACAGCGCGTCGGTGCATTTTTCAGCTGACGTATGACAAAAAAAAGCAGCTGATTAATCAGCTGCTTTTTTGCGGTTATTTTAAGGTTTCTACTTTTGTCGGCTTCCAGCCTTTTTTGTCTTTCCAAGTGATGGTAACCTGATACTTTTTGCCGTTCGTTTTGTCTAAAACTTTCCCCTTCGCATCTTGCGGGCTTCCATTGTTTCCGAGCCACAGCACTGTCATGTGATCTTTTGACACGCCTGTTGCGTAAGAGATGGCGTCAAGCATTTCGGACCAGTCTTCAGAGCTTGAGTCATACGTCGCCGCATGTTCTCCCGTCTGCTTTGTGCCGACCGCTTTCCATTTTGGGTTAACAATTGTTTTCTCGACATCGCTTGATGAGCCGCCCTCTGTTATTTTTGCGCCTTTAAAAGGATCGCTTGAATCAGAGTCTTTTTTGCTGCTGTCATCACTTTTCGATGAATCATCGTCTTTTTTGCTGTCAGAGTCTGAAGATGAATCAGATGTGTCCTTATCCTGTTTATCTTTTTTGTCATCGTCTGATGCCGTATCTTTTTTGCTGTCTTTTATGTCTTCATCCGATGTCTGCTTCGTCTTGCCTGATGCAGGTGTTTCCTGCTTCTGGCTCGTGTCCGCTTTTTCGCTCACGTCGCTCGACGGACTGTTGATGAAGAGGCTGACGGCAACGACGACAATAAGAATAGATACGATAGCAATTAAAATGTTAAGCACCATATTTGCTTTTCTGCGCTTATCACGGTTTTCAAAACGAGATTGTTTATTGCTCAATCATTCTGCACTCCTTTATCCCTCTTGCTCAGCATATATTTTAACATGGGCTGAGCGGTTGTTCTATGTCTGATTTATTTCATTTTCATGTACCTTTTTAACAATATCATAAAACACTGTATTTGTCAGAGCCTTATCCCCCGGCGTGTCCATGTGCAGCACCACGAGAGCATATTTCGGCTTGTCCGCGGGAAAGTATCCCGCAAACCATTTGTGGTAAAGCGTCTGTTTTTCTTTTGTGAACATTCCCGTCTGGGCCGTTCCCGATTTGCCTGCTATCTCATACGGCAGATCCTGAAACCTTCGGCCGGTTCCTTTCGGTGAGGTGACGACTTCTCTGAGAATTTTTTGAAGCTGCTGCGCCGTATATTTGTCGATGTTTTCCCCTTTTAACGGCTGATCTTTGAATGACGCCATCGTCGTTTTGTTTTTGTATTCAATTTTGTCCGCGATTTTGACTTGTTTTTTTTCACCGCCGCGCGCGATCGCCGCCATCATATTGGCGACTTCAAGAGGCGTGACTTTCACGTTTTTTTGCCCGATCGCCGTCTGTGCGACGGCTTTTTTTACGGTTTTGTCTTTGTCATCTCCCCAAATGACCCCGCTTTTTTCATTATACAGCTGCCTGAATCCGTCTTCCCGGTACAGCTTGCCTTCCCAGCCCGCCCGCTGGGTGAGACCAAGTTTTTCCGCCATGTTTTCAATAACGGAATCATCTTTTTTGATCAATTTTTCCGCAAGGCTTGTAAACGTATAATTGCAGCTTTGGGCAAAGCTTTCTCCAAAACTGAGCGTGCCTTTGTCATCCCCCGGCTCTCCGTACAGGTTGAGATTGCAGTTAAAGGATGTGCCCGGCTTCACTTCGTTTTGTTCTATTGCGGCTGCGGCGATCACCGTTTTAAATACTGATCCCGGATAAATCGGCGTCAGCATGTAATTTTGCAGTGTCTGCTGCTTTGACATGTCGGCGTCAGGCTTTGATACCATTCCGAGCACACTGCTTTTTTCAATGTCTAAAAGGACGGCTCCCCCCTTTTTTAACCCGCGGTCTTTCAATACATCTTCCATTGCTTTTTGAATATTGCGGTCGATGGAGGTTTTGACTTGCAGCGGATAAAACGCGTTTGCTTCAGCCGTATATTTGACGTCCATTCCGAATAAAGGGTTTCCCCTTCCGTCGACATGATACAAAAGTTTTGTGTCCTGATCCGCCAGTAAAAACTCATCAAACGTCCGCTCCATCCCGCTTGTCCCGATCTTTGCCGTGATCGGCAGTTCCTTCCTGCCGGGGTATTTCTTTTTCAAAAGCTCAGGGTCCTGGTTTGTCGCGCCCAACAGATGAGCGGCTATGTTTGTTTCTTTGCTGTCTTTCATATATACGCCGTAAATGCCGGGATATTTCAAAGAATTGATATTTGACACGGATTGTTTCGTCAAATGTTTTATTTTTCTGCTGTTCAGGACCACCGGTTTTTTCGCTTCCGTGAGCAGCTGCCTGAGCTCCCCCTGTTTCATTCCGAGAATGTCTGATACCCGGTCAACCGGCCAATCCTGCGTCACGAGAAAGGGAAACAGTATGACGGCAGGCTGCTTTTTTCCGGTCAGTTCTTTGCCGTTCCGATCAAGAAAAGAGCCGCGTCCATCCGAAATAAGGACTTCTTCCGTCCGCTGCTTGACGCTTTCCTGAATCAGATTAATATTGGATTTTGAAAAAGATTCTGTAAAAAACAACTGAATTTCAGCCAGCCTCGCAAGCAGAAAGAAAAACACGAGCAGAAAACAAATCACGGCCGTTTTCAGCCTTTTTGATACGATCATAAAAAACACCTCATCCATATTTTGGACGAGGTGTTTCATTGTTAAACGGATCTTATGAAATTTTCACAATTTTCACGAGCATTTCTCCGCCCGGCGTCTGAACTGTCACTTCTTCGTCCACTTTTCTGCCGAGCAGGCTTTTGGCGATTGGCGAGTCGTTTGAAATTTTCCCTTCAAACGGATCAGCTTCAGCGCTTCCGACAATCGTGTAAGATTCTTCTTCACCGTCCGGCAATTCGATGAATGATACGGTTTTTCCCAAACCGACTACATTTGAACCGCCGTCGTCTTCGATGATTTTCGCATTGCGGATCATGTTTTCAAGCGTCGTGATGCGCCCTTCCACAAATGCCTGTTCTTCTTTTGCAGAATCATACTCAGAGTTCTCTGACAGATCTCCGAAGCTTCTTGCGATTTTAATTCGTTCTACTACTTCTTTACGTTTAACCGTTTTCAATTGCTCTAATTCTTGTTCTAGTTTTTGTTTTCCTTCGTGAGTCATCGGAAAAACTTTTTCTTGTGCCATGTTCCTTCACTCCTTGGTGGTTGTCCCTCAACAATAACGTGTGATTATGTATGAGAGCATAAACGAAAAAATCAAGAATGAGAACACAGGGCAGTCCTCGTTCTTCTCTCCCATATAGGTACTGTTTATCTTAAACTGAATGTGTGTTTTCTGCAAATGTTTCGGTTTATAAACAGGGAAAGAAGGGAACTGTCTCATTCCCTTCCAGCCTATACATAATATGGTCTGAGTTATTTATGTCTATGCTATGGTATTACAAAATTGCATTTTGTTCAAGGATCGTTTGAATCTTCGTGACCATCAGATCAATCGCGACGTGGTTTTGCCCGCCTTCCGGAATAATGATGTCCGCGTAGCGTTTCGTCGGTTCAACAAACTGATTGTGCATCGGTCTGACGACGGACACATACTGCTCAATGACAGAATCGATTGAACGGCCTCTTTCGTTAATATCTCTCATAATCCGTCTGATGATACGGAGATCCGCGTCCGTGTCGACATAAAGTTTCATATCCATGAGGTCGCGAAGTCTTTTATCTTCGAGAACGAGAATGCCTTCCAGAATAATGACATCCTTCGGCTCAACCGGAATGGTTTCCTCAGAACGCGTATGCAGTTTATAATCATAAATCGGCTTTTCTATCGGCCGGTAATTCAAAAGCTCTTGAATATGCTCGATTAAATAGTCATTATCAAATGCGAGCGGGTGATCATAGTTTGTGTTCAGCCTTTCTTCAAACGGAAGATGGCTTTGGTCTTTATAATAAAGGTCTTGCTGGATCATTAAAATCGAGTGTCCTTTAAACTGTTCATAGATGGAACGGGTGACGCTTGTTTTTCCTGATCCGGAACCTCCTGCGATGCCTATAACTACAGGACTCTTACCCATTGGTGATTACTTCCCCTTTCTCATCATGTTGCTCGGATAAATCTTTTTGTCTACTTTAAATGTAACGATTTGCAGGGGATGGCGGGCAGCATCAAGCTCGTTTCCGTCTTCGTCCCAAATAGTGCCGATTGTGAATGTGAAATTGTCGATTTCAGGACCGAAAAATTCCACTTCGTCACCTTGTTTAAAGAAATTGCGCTGCTGGAGCGTCACCATTTGAGTTTCCTCGTTATACGCGAGCACGAGACCGGCAAAATCAAATGTTGTTTTCTTTCCGTGTTCGCCGAACATCTGCTCTTCATACCCGGGCGTGCCTTCAAAGAAAGCAGGCGCGGTATCCCGGTTTGCACATTTGTCCAGCTCATCCAGCCATTCTTTTTGAATGACAAAGTTTTCAGGATCAGCGCAGTATGCGTCGATGACTTTGCGATACACGCTGACAACCGTCGCAACGTAATGAATCGATTTCATCCGGCCTTCAATTTTCAGGCTGTCGATGCCCATCTCGATCATTTGCGGAATGGATTCAATTAATTTTAAATCTTTCGGGCTCATCGCAAACGGAGCGTCTTCTTCGTCATAGAGCGCGACCGCGTTTGCACCGTCTGTCTGATACAGGTCATAATCCCAGCGGCAGGACTGACAGCAGCCGCCGCGGTTGGAATCCCGGGCCGTCATGTGATTGCTCAGCACGCATCGGCCTGAATAAGCGATACACATGGCGCCGTGGATAAAGGTTTCAATTTCAATATCCACCTTTTCCTTCATTTCTTTAATTTCCAGTCCGCTCGTTTCACGGGCAAGCACCACGCGGTCAAGCCCTTCTTCTTTCCAGAACTGCACCGCTTTCCAGTTGGAAAGGGACTGCTGTGTGCTGAGGTGAATTTCTACGTCCGGGGCCACTCTCCGGCATGTTTCAATAATCAGCGGATCAGCGACGATAATTCCGGCAACTTTTGCGTCTCCCAACGCTTTTAAGTATTCTTCCAGACCGTCCATATTTTCATTATGGGCGAAAATGTTTGTTGTCACATATATTTTTGCCCCGTATTTTTTGGCAAATTCTACGCCCTCTGCAATTTCTTCTATTGAGAAGTTATCCGCATTTGAGCGGAGTCCGTATTCCTGTCCTCCGATAAAAACCGCGTCCGCTCCGTAATGAACGGCAATTTTTAATTTTTCAAGGTTTCCTGCCGGAGCAAGGAGTTCAGGTTTTTTCGTAATGACGCGTTTTCCGTTTACGACTTTGGAAATGGTTTGATTTACGGCTGTCATCCGTTGCACCCTCCTTTTTAATAGACCGTTTCTTTAAAGAAGAATCCTGTGTCGATGCTTCTGTTCACAGGCTGAATGCTTTCAATCCGCTCTATCCAGCTCTCTTTTTTCTCTTCGTATGTCTCTCGGCTTTCGAAGCACAAATCGATTGCTTCTCTGTACATGCGGGTCACTTCAGTTAAGTATTCAGGAGACTTCAAAACTCCGTCGATTTTGAAAGAATCGATGCCGGCGTCCATCAGGTCCTCTAATTCATCAATCATGCACACATCGTTCGGGCTCATGATGTGCGTGCCGTTTTCATCTTCAAAAATCGGGTATTTATTGCCCCGTTCCTTGTCATGCAGAAACATCCCCGCTTCTTTTTTCTTCTGTTCGATGTCCATGACTTTACCTTGGTATTCGAAGTAATGGCCCACTAAAGAACGCTTCGATTGGAACATGCACGTCATGCCGTGGATTTGAATTTCAATTTCCACTTCGGCGTTTTCTTTTATGTCAATGATGCTGTCCATATTTAATTCCTTAGCCAGCACTGCCCGCCGTGCGCCTTTGCGTCCCCAGTAATTGCAGGAATAGTAGTTGGTTCCCGTTGTTTCCGTGCTCCAATGCAGTTTAAGCTCGGGAGCCGCTTCACGCGCCGCCATTAAAACGGCCGGGTCACCGAAAACAGCCGCATCAACGCCGGCCTCCTGCAAAAAGGCAAGATAGCCGTTCAGCTCGTCCACTTTTTCGTTGTGAAAAATAGCATTGACGGCGGCGTACACTTTCGCGCCTTCCTGATGAGCTGTCTTTACGGCTTCTTTTATATCTTCTCTTGAAAATTCACCGGCCAGTCTCAGGCCGTATCTCTGTTCTCCGACTAACAGGGCCGTTGCGCCCGCTTGAATGAGCGGAAGAATATCCTGTACAGAAGTCGGAGTCACCAAAAGTTCAGGTTTTTTCATGATCATTCACCTCTTCTTTTTACTGATGGCGATGCCGTCTCCGACCGGCAGTATGACCGTTTGATAGTCAGGCCGGTTCATCAGCCATTGGTTATATTGATCAATTTTTTCAACAAGCTTCCGTCTTCTTTTCGGCTCAATGTCCGAGTGATTTTGTGCCACCAGTCCTTTAAACAGAACATTGTCCGTAAAAATGACTCCATCCGGCGCAAGCATCGGTTCATAGAGCTCAAAAAAGTTCGTGTACTGGCCTTTGGCCGCGTCGATAAAAATGGCATCATAAGGAGCCGTGACACGGACAGACTCAGAAAGTTCCAGCGCATCCCCGTGCATTACGTGAATCCGGTTTTCCATTTCAAAGTCTTTTATATTGTTCACAGCTTCTTCATAGCGTTTGTCGTCCCGTTCAATCGTGTAAATATTCGCACCCGGAAGCTCAAGCGCCATCCGTATGGCGGAATATCCGATTGCCGCGCCGATTTCCAAAATGTTTTTCGCCTGTTGAATCGACAGCATTTGAAGCAGCACTTCAATGCCCGCTTCTTCCATAATCGGAACATGGTGCTCTTTTGCATAGGCTTCAAGCTTTTTCACTTTATCAGGCCGAGGCTTCAGCATCGCGTTTATATACTCGTTTATTTGTTCATACCGATCATTCACGGCAAACAGCCTCCGTTCTAAAAAGGAGTGCCCCTGACGAATCCGCGGGGACACTCTCTTAAGACACTTCTTTATCCATAAGTAAACAACCCGATATATTTTATCATAAAACCTTTCAGAATGGAATAAAAGGAGAGCTTTTGCCCTCCTTTTATTCGCTGTCTTTTTTGGAAATATACTTTTCCTTCGCTTTATTATGGTCTTTTAATGTTTTGGTGAAAACGACCTCGCCGTTTGATTTTGCAAGGAAATAGAGATAATCCGTTTTGTCAGGGCGGAGAGCCGCTTCCCATGATGAATCACCGGCATTTGCAATCGGTCCCGGCGGCAGCCCCTTATGTTTATACGTATTAAACGGAGAATCAATTTTCAGGTCTTTGTAGTAGACCCGGCTTTTATGCTTACCGGCCGCATATAATACCGTCGGATCAGTCTGCAGCGGCATTTTTTCTTCGAGCCTGTTGTAAAAAACGCTGGCGATTTTGTGACGGTCAGCTTTGGCGGTGGCTTCTTCTTCAATTAGCGATGCCATTGTCAGCGCGTTATGGACGGAAAGTTTCTTTTTTTCCAGTTCAGATTTATACGTTTCGATACGGGTGTTTGTTTCCTGAACCATTGTCGTCAAAATCGTGTCAAGCGATGCATCCGGATCATTAAACGGATATGTGGCCGGATACAGATAGCCTTCGAGCGGATGCTTGAGCTTCTTGTTTGAAAGCGCGTCCGTTATCGTATCAGGAAACTGTTTCTTCAGTTTGCCGATGAATGTTTTGTCATCCAGTTTCGCCATGATCTCTTCTTTAGAATATGATGTTTCTTTTGCGATCGCCTCTGCAATCTGTGTAAGCTGTTTTCCTTCCGGAACGGAGATCTGAAAGGCATATCCCGTTGATCCCGCGGTCAGTTTTTTGATAATCGCATCCACATCCATTCCTTTATTCAGGTGGTAAAATCCCGCCTGAAACCCGGAAGCGCCTTTATACTTCACATACAGCTGAAATGCTTTTTTGCTTTTGATGACATGCTGATCCTCAAGAATTTCAGCGATTGCCGAAACGGAAGAACCGCTCGGAATATTAATATTGACTGCCGTTTTGCTGCCTTTGTCAACCGGGGACAGCAGAGATTTTCCATAGAAAAAAGCACCGCAAATGATGATAAGCAGAGCGATCACGGAGGACAGTATTATCGTCGTTTTTTTGTTTTTACGCGGAAATGAATGTTTAGTCTGATTGATATTCATACAAGTATTTTCCTCCCAACAGCTCTTATACTACATGATTCATGTGCATTCGGCAATTTATTACAAAAAAAAGCCGAAGCGCATATGCGCTCCGGCTTTTCCCGTTCATTTTATTCTTCGTCTTCTTCCGCTAAAAACGTGTTCAGCGTTTCTTCGATCATTTCCCACTCTTCATCAGTTTCAATCGGCATCAGTTCGCCGTCTTCACCGTTTTCGTTCGGTTCGAAGCTTGAAGCGTGAATTTCGATTTCATCATCGTCTTGAGCATCAATCGGATAATAAAGTACGTAAGATTTGTTGAATGTGTCGTTTTCAAATGTGAACAGCACTTCGCAAAGCTGTTCGTTGCCTTGATCATCGACAATTGTAATGTGTTTTTCGCCGTGTTCCATTTTTTTCACCTCTTAGTTTAAACTGTCCAGATATCCTTGAAGGATCATGACAGCCGCCATTTTATCAATGACTTTTTTTCGTTTTTGCCTGCTGACGTCAGCCGCGATCAGCATTTTTTCAGCCGCCATCGTCGTCAGACGCTCGTCCCACAGCACAACAGGGACATTGTACGCTGTTTCAAGCAGTTTCGCAAATGTTTGGCTGGCTTCGCCTCTCGGACCGATCGTCCCGTTCATGTTTTTCGGAAAACCGAGCACGATCTTCTCTACATTATAGTCTTTCATCAGCTCGGATAAACGGTCCAGACCGTAATCTCCTTCAGCCTCGTTTATTTTTATCGTCTCAATGCCTTGAGCGGTCCAGCCCATTTCATCGCTTAAAGCTACGCCGAGTGTTTTCGTTCCAAGATCAAGTCCCAATATTCTCATGAATGTATTTACGCCTCTTTATGCTGTTCTAGATAGGATTTTACCAATTCCTCGATTAATTCGTCACGTTCCAGTTTGCGAATTAAGTTCCGGGCGTCGCGATGCCTAGGAATGTATGCAGGATCTCCAGACAGCAAGTATCCGACAATCTGGTTGATAGGATTGTACCCCTTTTCCTGAAGCGCATCATATACCGTATTCAGCACTTCTTCGACGTTTGTTTCAGCAGAATCATCGGAGAAATTAAATTTCATCGTTTTATCAAACGAGCTCACCGTTTTGCACCTCTTTCCCAAATTCGCAGGCAAAGTTCAGCCTGAGGTCCTCATCTTATCATCATTCTACACTACTTGAAAGGATTATAAAACGGATTTTATCCAATCTTCCGCAGATGCCAGCGCCTCTTCCAATTTTTCAGGCTGCTTTCCGCCGGCCTGCGCCATGTCCGGACGGCCTCCGCCTCCGCCTCCGCAGACTTCAGCCGCTTGTTTGACCATTTTGCCGGCATGAAGGCCTTTTTCGATCAGGTCTTTCGTCACGCCTGCTGAAAGGTTGACTTTCTCATTTTGCACGGCGCCGAGAATGATGACCGCAGAACCGAGCTTCGCTTTCAGATCATCCACCATAGTGCGAAGGTGGTTCATGTCTTTCGCATTTACTTTTTCAGCCAGCACTTTTACGCCGCCGATGTCTTTTACTTTAGACAGAATGGCTCCGGCTTCCACATTGCCGAGTTTGCTGAGCAATGATTCATTTTCTCTTTGCGCTTCCTTCAGCTCCGCTTGAAGAGACTGAATTCGCTTCGGTACGTCTTTTACGTTTGATTTCAGCTCGTCCGCAGCGTGCTGCAGAAGGCTGAGCTGGCTGTTCATTTCCTGATAAGCGCCTTTTCCTGTTACGGCTTCAATTCTTCGCGTACCTGCGCCGATCCCTGATTCGGATACGATTTTAAACAGGCCGATTTCAGCCGTATTCGTGACATGGCATCCGCCGCAAAGCTCAAGGCTGTAATCTCCGACTTGTACGACGCGGACGATATCGCCGTATTTCTCGCCGAACAGGGCCATCGCCCCCATTTCTTTTGCTTCATTGATCGGTTTCAAATCAATCGCTACCGGAATGCTCTCCCAGATTTTTTCGTTGACGATTCCTTCAATGCGTTCAAGTTCTTCTTTCGTCACTTGACCGAAATGAGAGAAGTCAAAACGTAGACGGTTTTCGGTAACGAGTGAACCCGCTTGGTTGACATGTGTGCCGAGAACGTCTTTCAGCGCCTGGTGCAGGAGGTGGGTTGCCGTATGGTTTTTCACCACGCCGCTTCTCATTTGATCTTCAACTTCAGCCGTCACGCTTGCGCCTTTTTGAATCGTGCCGCTAGCCACCGTGCCTTCGTGTACATGCTGACCGTTCGGAGCTTTTTTCACGTCTTTAATGGTTACGACAGCCTGCTCGCTTCTCAGCACTCCTCTGTCACCGATCTGTCCGCCGCTTTCAGCATAGAAAGGCGTTTTGTCAAGAAGGATTTGGACGGTATCCCCTTCATGCGCCTCGCTGATTAATTGCCCGTCATGAAGAAGCTCGATCACCTTCGCTTCAGCTTTTACGGCACTGTAGCCGACAAATGTGCTTTCTGCGGTAATGTCGCGCAATGCGCCGCCCTGAACCTGCATGCTTCCTACATCTTGGCGCGCATTTCTCGCCCGTTCACGCTGTTTTTCCATTTCGGCTTCAAAGCCTTTATGGTCAACCGTCATTTGCTCATCTTCCGCGTATTCCTCCGTCAATTCAACCGGGAATCCGTACGTATCGTACAGTTTGAATACGTCTTTTCCGGAGATGATGCCGCTGCCTTTTTCCTTCTCTTTCTTTATCACGTCGGATAAAATGGCCAGACCTTCGTTTAATGTTTCGTGGAAGCGCTCTTCCTCCGTTTTGATGACTTTGGCGATAAACTCTTGCTTTTCTTTCACCTCCGGATAGAAAGCGTCCATAATTCCTGCAACAGTCGGTACTAGTTCGTACATAAACGGACGGCTGATACCGATGGTTTTCGCGTATCGCACTGCCCGGCGCAAGAGGCGTCTCAGTACATACCCGCGCCCTTCATTTGACGGCAGAGCTCCGTCGCTTACCGCAAATGCGACCGTTCTGATATGATCGGCGATCACTTTAAAGGCCGTATCCTTCACTGCATCCTTTCCGTAAGCATCTCCGGAAATGCGCTCTGTTGCTTCAATAATCGGCATAAACAAATCAGTGTCAAAGTTTGTCGGGACATCCTGAATCACGGAGACCATCCGTTCAAGCCCCATGCCCGTATCAATGTTTTTCTTCGGAAGCGGTGTGTACGTGCCGTCCGGGTTGTGGTTGAACTCTGAGAATACCAGGTTCCATACTTCAAGATAGCGATCATTTTCGCCGCCCGGATACAATTCAGAATCTGACGGGTCATTGCCGTATTTCTCGCCGCGGTCATAGAAAATTTCCGTATTCGGTCCGCTCGGGCCTTCGCCGATATCCCAGAAGTTCCCTTCCAGACGGATGATTCTTTCTTCCGGAACGCCGATTTTTTCCGCCCATAGCGTATAAGCTTCTTCATCCTCAGGGTGAACCGTTACAGACAGCAGCTCCGGATCAAAGCCGATCCACTTTTCGCTCGTTAAAAACTCCCATGCCCACGTGATCGCTTCTTCTTTAAAATAATCACCGATGGAAAAGTTTCCGAGCATCTCAAAGAACGTGTGGTGGCGCGCCGTTTTCCCCACATTTTCAATATCATTTGTTCGGATTGATTTTTGCGCGTTTACAATTCTCGGATTCTCCGGCACAACGCGGCCGTCAAAATATTTTTTCAGCGTCGCAACGCCGCTGTTGATCCATAATAAAGACGGATCTTCATGCGGAACCAATGAGGCGCTCGGTTCAACGGCATGGCCTTTTTCTTTAAAGAAATCTAAAAACATTTGACGCACTTCAGCAGAAGTTAAGTGTTTCATCTATATTCCTCCTTATCACTACCCGAAATTCTCTTTTGCGACAGCAAAAAAGCTCTCTCCCTATGCAAACCATGCGTTCACACAGGGACGAGAGCTGTCTCGCGGTACCACCCTGATTACAGGCCGAAAAAGGCCTGTCACCTTTCATCCCGTAACGCAGGACTGCGGCAGCCTTTAACTGCACTCAGGATTAGCTTCGGCCGATCTTCTGCTGAAGCTCCTTTCAGCGTATCGGAGCTTCTCTCTTAAACAGGGCTTCGGCGTACTCATATCCGTCACTCGAGATTCGTATGTATTCTACTCGAAATTATAGACAAGCAGAACCCGAATGTCAATGTTCCGTCCTGATCCGCAAAAAGTGTATGGCCGTCACTTTTAAAACGGCTGCCGCCGGAACAGCGAGAATCATGCCGGGAATGCCCGCGAGCTCTCCTCCGGCAAGGAGCGCCAGCATGATCACGACGGGGTGCATTCTGAGACTGCGCCCGACAATAAGCGGGCTCAAAATGTTTCCTTCTATAAATTGCAGAATAAAAATCGTGACGATTACGATGATCACAGCTTTAGCAGAAATCGCCAGCGAAAGGAGCAGCGCCGGTACAGCGCCGATAAACGGACCGAAATACGGGATGACATTCGTAATCCCGATGGCAAGGCCCAAAATCAGCGGGTAAGGAAGCCCGAACAGCCAAAATGAAACGCCGGCTATTAACCCGAGCAAAAAACAAACGAGAAGCTGACCGCGGATGTAATCACCGAGAGAGTCGTCCACATCCCGCAGAAATTCACTCCCCCTTTTTCTCCAGGACTTCGGCGTCAAATACCAGACTGTCTTTTTCATGACGTCTATATCCTTCACCATATAGAACACGAGAAAAGGAATCGTCGCCGCGATCAGGATATAATCAAGCACGAAACGGATGCTTCTGATCGTGCTTTCAATCGTGCCGGCAAGAAACGTTTCTGTCTGCTGAATCATTTTGTCCATTCGATGGTGCATGCCGTCAGGCCAATGATCCGTGTGATTATGCAGATGCTTCAGCATGCTGTTGTAGTTTTTGGCAAGACCGGGAATGCTCTCAGACAGATCCTGCAGCTGTTCAATTAAAACAGGAACCCCTTTATAAACCCCCCAGCCGATTCCGCCGAAAAACAGGCAATAAATCAGAAGCAGGCTTAAAGTTCTAGGCATCCCTTTTCTATGAAGCCATTCAGTAATCGGAAGTAAAAGATAAGCAATAAATACTGCGATGAATATAGGAATAAAGAGAGATTTTATAACAAGCCAAATGGGAGACCATAACATATCGAGCATGCAAAAGACATACACTGTTAACAAAACGAGCAGACATACAGCCGTCCACATTAAGAGCTGCAGCGGTTTTTGAAGCATGACGTTTCACCTCTTGCTTTATCTTTTGACAGAAAGCCGGAATTATTCCCGTTTCGTAAACTCCGCCTTATGACAGACCTCTTGACGGAAATAATTATCAGAAATTACGAAATAATCTAAATAATATTCATAAAAATCTGTATAACCATCGTAATGTGTTAAAGGATTTCAAAAACTGTCCAGTCAATATGACTCATGTTTTTTAAGGAGGATGGCCATGATTTCATTTCAGGATGTAAATAAGCACTACGGACATTTCCACGTGCTGAAAAACATTAATCTGCACATTAAAAAAGGGGAAGTCGTCGTTATCATCGGACCTTCAGGATCGGGAAAAAGCACGCTTCTCCGCTGCATTAATCAGCTGGAAACAGTTGATGGAGGCGCCTTAACGGTAAACGGCGTCTCCATCCATGACAAGAAAACGGATATAAATAAGGTCCGCCGCAATATCGGCATGGTGTTCCAGCATTTTCATCTGTACCCGCACAAAACCGTTCTGCAAAACATCATGCTCGCACCGATCAAAGTGCTTAAGCAATCAAAAGAAGAAGCAAAAGAAACGGCCTTATACTATTTGAAAAAAGTCGGTATACCGGAAAAAGCGGACGCTTATCCTTCACAGCTTTCGGGCGGCCAGCAGCAGCGTGTCGCCATCGCCAGGGGGCTTGCGATGAAGCCCGAAATTATGCTGTTTGATGAACCCACATCCGCGCTTGACCCGGAAATGATCGGGGAAGTGCTGGATGTCATGAAAACACTCGCAAAGGAAGGCATGACCATGGCAGTCGTCACACATGAAATGGGATTCGCAAAAGAAGTGGCGGACCGCATCGTGTTTATCGACGGCGGAGCCATCTTAGAAGAAGCTGCACCGGCTGAATTTTACGAAAGCCCCCGTGAAGAGAGGGCGCGTTTATTCTTAAGCCGTATTTTAAATCACTGAAAAGAAACGGAGGAGTGCTTATGTCACGTGTAACAAAATGGCTGTCATTCGGATTGATATCACTGCTGGCCGTCTTTATGCTGGCCGCCTGCGGAGGGAAAGAAACGTCCGGAGATTCAAAAGGAACGGGAAAAGACACGTTAGCCTCTATTAAAGACAGAGACAAAATCATCTTCGGCGTCAAAACCGACACGAGGTTATTCGGGCTGAAAAACCCAAGCTCCGGTGATATTGAAGGCTTCGATATTGATATCTCAAAACAGCTCGCAAAAGATATTCTGGGGGATGAGAAGAAAGCGGAATTTAAAGAAGTGACATCAAAAACGAGAATTCCGATGCTGCAAAACGGCGATATCGATGCCATCACCGCCACGATGACGATAACGGATGAGCGGAAAAAAGAAGTTGATTTCTCAGATGTTTATTTTGAAGCCGGGCAATCCCTGCTCGTCAAAAAAGGAAGCAGCATCAAAAGCACCGAAGACCTGGGAAAAGGCTCAAAAGTATTGGCGGTAAAAGGCTCTACTTCCTCACAAAACATCAGAGAAAAAGCGCCTGACGCCTCAGTGCTGGAATTTGAAAATTACGCCGAAGCGTTCACTGCGCTTAAAGCGGGACAGGGAGATGCGCTCACAACCGATAATGCGATTTTATACGGCATGGCAGATGAAAATAAACAATATCAGCTGACAGGCGAAACCTTCACCGATGAACCTTACGGAATCGCCGTCAAAAAAGGCCAATCCGGACTCATCAAGGAAATCAACGCCTCTTTGAAAAAAATGAAAGCCGACGGCAGGTACGAAAAAATCTATAAAAAATGGATTAAAGAAGAACCGGCAAAATAGAAAGGACCGCGGGATGAGCAGGCATGCTCATCCCCGTTTTATAAGGAGTGACATAGATGAACTTTTCAATTTTAACGGAAAACTTCGATATGTATATGGACGGTTTCCTGCACACATTGCTTGCGAGCTTCATCGCGCTGGCAGGCAGCTTTGCGCTGGGCGTTCTGATCGCAGTCATGAGAATCACGGCTTTCAAACCCCTTCAATGGATCGGCACTGCGTATGTGGAATTTATCCGCAACATCCCGCTTCTCCTCATCACATTTGTTTTTTATTTCGGACTTCCGAACGCCGGGCTGAGATTGGACGGCTTTCAGGCGGGAACGATTGCGCTGACGATATACACGTCGGCCTTTATCGCAGAAGCCATCAGAGCCGGAATTCAGACTGTCTCCAAAGGGCAGATGGAAGCGGCCAGATCGTCAGGCTTCACCTACAGTCAGGCGATGAGATACGTCATTCTTCCTCAGGCCGTAAAAATCGTGATTCCCCCGCTCGGAAACCAATTTCTCAACCTTGTCAAAAACTCATCAATACTCGGAGTGGTGGCGGGACTCGATTTGATGTATCAGGCGGATCTCGTTTCCTCAAGCACTCTTGTCGTGTTTGATGTCTATATTTTCGTCGCGCTTTTTTATTTGATAGTAACGATCCCGCTCAGCATCGGGGTTCACTATTTGGAAAGACGTCTCGGAAAGAGTTATTAGAGAAGGAGAGTGAAAAACATGGATTTTAGCGGCGCCTATACACCTGACCATCTGCTGTTTTTATGGGACGGCTTTTTGGTCACACTTTATGTTGCGCTGATCTCCATTGTCCTGAGTTTTATTTTCGGGCTTGCCGCCGGCACTTTGCGCTATGCGAAAATTCCTATCGTCTCGGGCATTATAGCGGCCATTGTGGAAACCATCCGCAACCTGCCGCTGTTATTAATCATTTTCTTTACGTTTTTTGCCCTTCCGGAAATCGGGATCAAACTGGAAATTACCGCGGCTGCCATCACGGCGCTTACGATTTTTGAATCGGCCATGCTGTCAGAAATCATCAGAAGCGGTTTGCAATCCGTTGACAAAGGACAGATTGAAGCGGCGCGTTCTTCAGGACTGACGTACACGCAGACTCTTTTTCTCGTCGTCATGCCGCAGGCGCTCAGGCGTATGGTTCCTCCGATTGTGAGCCAGTTTATTTCTTTATTAAAGGATACGTCACTTGCGGTCGTCATCGCTCTGCCCGAACTGATTCATAACGCGCAGATTTTAAACGGACAAAGCGCTGACGGAGGGTACTTTTTCCCGATCTTTCTGCTGGCGGCCCTGATGTATTTCGCGGTCAATTACAGCCTGTCTCTCGCAGCCAGACGGCTGGAAGCGAGACAAACGTAAAAAGGATACTTCCGGAGAAGTATCCTTTTTTCTGCTTAAAACATTTTCATGACTCGTCTTCTCATCCGTTTCATACCTTTTTTATTCAGCATATCGGACTGAGAAGCCATACGATACATAACGGCTCCAGCTCCTAAAGCCAACAGAGAGGTCATTGTTCTGCCCATCGCGCGTATCTCCTTTCAACTTTAAAAATTGATACTGCGTTCGTCTTCAGAAAACAAATCATCAAGACTGCTTAACGTGCCGTCTTCCTCTACTTGATGTGTCGCAATTTTGCCTTTGGCTACCGTCAGCTCAATGAAGCAGCCCCAGCAATAGTATTGGTTTACGCCGATTTTGCCGATATCTTTACTTTTGCAGTTCGGACATACAAGCACAGACTACACCTCTTATCCGTTCAGGACGATGCCTTCTTTCCCCGCTTCAATAAGCGTATCGGCGGCGCGGCGCACTTGGCGTCTGCCAGCCAGATCTGAAAAGAAGCCGTCCGAGAGTTCATATGCTACGATTATGCCCCTGTCCAAACAAAAGTATACATCTTCCAGCAAACCGAACATTTCACCATCAGGCGATTTCACCGGCTGCATCTTAATCTGTTCAAAGGTGAAACAGCTCTTCGGCAAAGGCTGCAAATGAGCATGACCGGCAGCTACGGCTTCTTGATCCATCTCTTTTATATCACTTGCCTCTAAAAAAAGATGGCGGTTATGAAACAGGCGTTTCTGCTCCAGCACGAAACCGAGAAACCGGCCGTCCAGAGAGAAACATACATCCGATATCATCCCGAGACTGCGCCCGGTGTTTTCGTCATATACTGTTCGTCCTTCAGCTGCATGGCATGTTCTCAAAGTGTGATCAACCACCTTTTGTTGAACAAGTATAGGTTTTGCCAAGAAGCCGGGCAGCATACTTTGAAATGACTTCCACAGGCGAAAACCCGGCGCTTGTTTATGCTCCGGGTTTTATTTACGCTTTTTCTTCCATAAAGTCAAACGGCGTGATGCCTTCCATTCCGATGTTCGCATCATATACACTGAACGGCAGCTCTTTTTGCAGGGCGGCCAGTTCTGCATCCATCTCTTCAGTCTGCTCTGTGAGCCTGTTTTTAAGCGATGTCTGTCTGACGGTGGCATCATTGTTTTTGACGCCCCATTCAAGCGCTTCTTCTTCTCCGCAAAGAATCAGAAATTTTTTCGCCCTTGTAATGGCGGTATAAAGCAGATTTCTCCTGAGCATTCGATAGTAGCCTTTGACGACAGGCAGGACGACAATCGGGAATTCGCTTCCCTGCGACTTATGAATCGAACAGCAGTACGCGTGGGTAAACTGGCTGAAATCCTTTTTCGTAAAGGTGATTTCGTTGCCGTCAAATGAGACGACGACCATGTCTTCTTTTTCCGTATTTTCTTTGGCATAAAAAATGGATACGATTTCGCCGATATCGCCGTTAAACACATTGTTTTCCGGCTGGTTGACAAGCTGCAATATTTTATCGCCCGTCCTGTAGACGACATCTCCGAATTTCAGCTCCCGCCTTTTTTCTTTCGGCGGATTCATGATGTCTTGAAGAAGCATATTCAGCTCGTTAATTCCCGCTTTTCCCCTGTACATCGGGGCAAGCACTTGAATATCCCTGGAGGTATACCCCTTTTTTAACGCGTTCGAGACGACCTGATCCACGACTTCTTTAATCTGTGAAGAATTACAGCGGATAAATGAGCGGTCCTTTGTCGGCGCGGTCAGCCCCTTTGGAAGCAGTCCTTTTTTCATATCATGCGCAAGTTCCACAATGGATGATCCTTCAGCCTGACGGTAAATATCTGTCAGGCGCACGGTCGGCAGCACCTCAGAAGCCAAAAGGTCTCTGAGCACCTGCCCCGGTCCTACTGAAGGAAGCTGGTCTTCATCACCGACGACAATGAGCTGAATATGCTTAGGAAGCGCCTTAAACAAATGGCTGGCGAGCCAGATATCGAGCATACTCGCTTCGTCTATAATGATCAGTTTCCCTTCTATCGGCTGATCTTCATTGTAGGTAAAGCCTTCAGCGCCATTCCAGCCGAGCAGCCTGTGTATCGTAACAGCCGGCAGACCCGTAGATTCGCTCATCCGTTTTGCGGCTCTTCCGGTCGGCGCGGCAAGCAGCACCGGGAACGCCTCGTCTTTTTTATAATCACCGGGGTCAAGCGATACTCCGTGCAGTTCACTGTATAATTCCACGATTCCTTTAATAACGGTCGTTTTCCCCGTCCCAGGTCCTCCGGTCAGTAAAAGCATCGGTGAAGACAGCGCTTTTTGAATGGCATCCTTTTGGCTTGGTGCGTATTGAACATTCATCCGTTCTTCCAGTTCACCGAGTGCAAGCAGAAATTCCGATTCAGGAAATTGATCGGCATACTCCGTCTGAGCCGCAATGTCGAGCACGCGTTTTGCGACATTTTGTTCGGCGTAAAACAAGGACGGAAAATAGCAGCGTTCTCCTTCTATGACGATATCCTTACTCTCCCCGAGGGCGATGATGCCGTCAGCCGCATCCATTTCCGTGACGCGGCCGCCTTCAGCTGACTGATTCAGGAGCGTTTGCGTATTGATTATCAGCTGCTTTGTTTCTATGTACGTATGGCCCTCTGAAAGACAGGTCGATTCAATTGTATATAAGATAGCCGCTTTGATCCGCTCCGGGTGGTTTCCTGACAGACCCATTTTTCCGCCCAGCTCGTCAGCTTTCACAAAGCCGATGCCTTCAACGTCTTTTACAAGCTGATAAGGATTTTCCTGAATTTTCTCCAGTGTTTCCGTTTCGTAGGCCTGATATATTTTCATGGATAGCTGGGGCCCGAAACCGTATTGGTTCAGAGAGATCATAATCTGCTCAAGCCCCTGATGCCGCTGCAGCTCTCCGGCAAGCTTATCCGCTTTCTTTTTCGACATTTTCGGCACATCGTAAAGCACCGACGCATCCGTCAGAATTTTATTGAGCGCGCCGTCTCCGAGCTTTTTGACGATTTCTTCCGCCGTTTTTTTTCCGATTCCTTCAAACAGATCACTTGATAAATAGTGAATGATCCCTTCTTTTGTGGTCGGAATTTCTTTTTTAAAGTGCTCAGCCTGAAATTGCAGGCCGAACTTAGGATGCGTGGCGGTTTTTCCGTAAAATGTGTAGGTCTCATCTTCTTGCAGCAGAGGGAAGTAGCCCGTTACGGATACGACCTTGTCTTCGATCGCCTCAGACGTTTCTGCAACCTTGACTTTCAGCACTGTATACAGGTTGGTGTCATTGTGATAAATGACCGTATGAATGACGCCTTTTACATACGGCTGTTCTTCGATGTTCAGCTGATCCACGAGCCTTCCCTCCTTTTGTTATGACTGGGTGATAAGCTGTTTCGCATGAAGCGCAAGCATATGATCAGGCTGTATGCCGATTGCGCCTTCCAGCATCTCAAGCGCCTTTTCACGATTTTCTTTGTACGCGTAAGCGACCCCGGCATTATAAAATGCGTCCGCGTGGCTTGGGTCCTGCTCGATCACCGTCTCAAACTGCGCCAGAGCTTCATCCAGCATTTCTTCGTTTGCGAGGCACATTCCGAACTGGAAGCGTGCTTCCGTGTCATTTTCATTTAATTCAACGGCACGCTGCAAATATGGCAGTGCAAGCTTCGGCCGCTCTAATTTAACGAGAACGGTCCCCAGCATATAAAACAAATCTCCGTTTTCCATTCCGGAGCGAAGCGCTTTTTCAAACATATCCTTCGCTTCGGAAAACGATTCTTTCATCACATATACGTTTCCCGCACCGTAATAAGCGGCTGCCGCCGAATTGTCCAATTCGAGCGCTCTGTTATAGAATGCAAGCGCCCGTTCGAGTTCGTTCACAGAAGAAAGCAGATTTGCGAAGTTGATATACGGCACCGGATCTTGCCCGTTTTCCTCAATCGCTTTCGTAAAAGCCTCTGCCGCTTTTTCAAAATCGCCCTCCTGCATGGCGTCAATCCCGATTTTATTATAATCCATTTTTAACTTCCTTTCGCTAAAAAACCCCAACATGCGAGTTGAGGTTTTTTACATGTGTTATACGTACCACAGTTTTGTTCCGTCTTTATAAACGTCATCTATCGTTCCGCCGCCGAGGCACTCTTCTCCGTCATAAAAAACGACGGCTTGTCCCGGCGTAACGGCGCGTACCTGCCCGTCAAAAATGACTTCCGCTTCATCATCACCCGTCATTTTCACCGTTACTTTGTGATCTTCCTGACGGTAGCGGAATTTCGCCGTGCATGTCATTTCGCCGCCGTCCATCAGACCGGGACGCGTCCAGCTGACATTTGTCGCCGTGATCTTATCAGAATACAGAAGCGGATTATGGAATCCTTGATCAACATACAGAATGTTTTTTTCAAGATCTTTACCGACGGCGAACCACGGCTCGCCGCTTCCGCCGATTCCAAGACCGTGGCGCTGTCCGATTGTATAATACATCAGACCGTCATGACGCCCTTTTACTTCTCCGTCCATTGTCATCATATCGCCCGGCTGAGCGGGGAGATATTGGCTGAGAAACGTTTTGAAGTTGCGTTCGCCGATAAAGCAGATTCCCGTGCTGTCTTTTTTCGCAGCTGTCGCAAGTTCCGCTTCTTTGGCGATTTCCCGCACGCGGCTTTTTTGCAGATCACCGATCGGGAACATGACTTTGCTGAGCTGTTCCTGATTGAGCTGATTCAGAAAATAAGTCTGGTCCTTGTTTTCATCCAGACCGCGGAGCATGCGCACTGTACCTGCGCTTCTGTCCACGCGGGCGTAATGGCCCGTCGCAAGATAATCCGCGCCGAGTGACAGAGCATGATCCAAGAAAGCCTTAAACTTAATTTCTTTATTGCACATGACATCCGGATTGGGGGTTCTTCCGGCTTTATATTCATCAAGGAAATATTGAAATACCTTTTCCCAATATTGCTTCTCAAAATTGACGGCATAATACGGAATTCCGATTTGGTTGCAGACCCGGATGACGTCTTCATAATCTTCCGTCGCCGTGCAAAAACCATTTTCGTCCGTATCATCCCAGTTTTTCATAAAGATTCCGATTACATCGTAGCCCTGCTCCTTCAGCAGAAGGGCCGCCACGGAAGAGTCCACGCCGCCGGACATGCCGACTACGACTCTTGTATCCTCCGGCCGTTTTTCCATTTGCATTCACTCCATTAAAAACGTAAGTCCGCCGTTTTAAGCAAGCCGTTTAACGACGGCGGCAAGCTTTTCGGCGGCTGTTTCGATTTGTTCCGCCGTATTGCCGAGGCCGAAGCTGAGGCGGATTGACGAAGTCAGCCTGCCGCTCTCACTTCCGAACATGGCCGTAAGCACATGGGACGGAAGAACGGATCCTGCCGTACAAGCAGATCCGCTGGAGACGGCAACGCCTTCCATGTCAAGATTGACCAGCAGCGCTTCCACCGGCACACCGGGAAAGTAAAGGTTTAAAATATGAGGCAGGCATTTCTCGGCATCTCCGTTCACCTCCGCTGTGACGCCGGATTTTTCCAGCGTGCTCATGATAATGTTCTTAAACTCCTTATACTTCGCTGTTTTCTCTTCCCTCTCACGGTTTGAAAGGACGACCGCTTCTTTTAAGCCGGCGATGCCCGGTACATTTTCCGTCCCCGCGCGGCGCTTTCGTTCCTGCTCTCCCCCGAGAAGAATCGGTGACAGCTTCACCTCTTGATTTACATATAAAAAGCCTGTCCCTTTAGGCCCGTTAAGCTTGTGACCGGAAACAGACAGCATGTCAATTCTGCTTTTTTTCACGTCAATCGGCATATAACCGAATGCCTGGACGGCATCTGTGTGAAAATAGGCCTGATGCCCGCTTAACAGCTCTCCGATTTCGTCAATCGGCTGAATGGTACCGACTTCGTTATTGCCATACATGACGGTAACAAGGATTGTATCATCACGGAGCGCTTCTTTCACCTGATTTGCACTGATCCGTCCTGAAGGGCCGGGGATGAGGTATGTCACCTCAAAGCCGTCTTCTTCCAGCTTTTCGCAGGCGTGCAATACAGCATGATGCTCAATAGCGGTCGTAATGATATGCTTTCCTTCATTCTTCCGGGCGGCAGCCGTTCCGAAAATCGCTAAATTATCAGCCTCCGTGCCGCCGCTTGTGAAAATAATTTCCTGTTCTTTCGCACTGATTTCGCGCGCGATGTCCGCTCTCGCTTCATCGACCCATTTCCGGGATTCTCTCCCGAATGAATGAATGCTTGACGGGTTGCCGAAACTGCCGAAGAAATGGGGCTTCATCTCTTCGAGCACACGCTCATCCATCGGGGAAGTCGCGGCGTGATCTAAATAAATCCGTTCCATTGTCTGTACACCTCTGGTTTAAATATAGAACATATAAGCTTCCTGCTCGCCGTCCGTGTAGCTCGCAAGGTCTTCTAACGTCGTGCTGTCCAGCACGTCTTTTACAGCGTCGCGGATGCGGATCCATAACTCCCGCTTGGCAGGCTCTTCATCCTCAAGCACTTCTACCGGGCTGATCGGCCCTTCCAGCACTCTGATAATATCTCCGGCCGTTATCTCTTCAGGCTGGCCCCCGAGCACGTAACCCCCGTAAGCGCCTCTGATGCTTTTTACGAGTCCGGCGTTTCTCAGCGGTGATACAAGCTGTTCCAAGTAATGCTCAGAAAGGCTGTTTGTTTGGGCGATGCTTTTGAGCGACGTCGGACCGTCTCCGTGCTTTTTCGCCAATTCAATCATAATGGTGAGCCCGTATCTTCCCTTTGTCGATATTTTCAATATGAACACCCCAGTCAATTCTAATTGTTAATTTATACAAGTAAATGGATATGAATAATCTGTTTAGTATCTTATAGACCAACTGTTATTATAACATAACTTATCCTAATTTTCATTGAAACACGGGGCCCGCCGCAATTCGCTTTTCTAATCGTCCGTTTTCCGTTACCCTGTATATGTAAGGAGAGATGTTCATGAAACCATTGGCGTATCGGATGCGGCCTGCCAATATCGAAGACATTATCGGCCAGGAACATTTGGTCAAAGAAGATAAAATCATCGGCAGAATGGTGCGTGCAAAGCACTTATCATCCATGATCCTGTACGGACCGCCGGGCATCGGAAAAACGTCCATCGCCACAGCGATCGCAGGATCGACAAGCATCGCATTCAGGAAATTGAATGCCGTCATTCATAATAAAAAAGACATGGAGATTGTCGTACAGGAAGCGAAAATGTCAGGCCAGGTCATTTTAATCCTTGACGAAGTGCACAGGCTTGATAAGGGAAAGCAGGATTTTCTGCTGCCCTATTTAGAAAACGGCATGATTATTTTAATCGGCGCGACGACCGCCAACCCTTATCATGCCATTAACCCGGCCATCAGAAGCCGGACCCAGATATTTGAGCTTGAACCGTTAACACCCGATCTGATCAAGCAGGCATTGGAAAGAGCGCTCACAGATGAACACCGGGGGCTCGGTTCCTACAGCGTTTCGGTGGACGACGACGCGATGGATCATTTCGCGCAAGGGTGCGGAGGAGACGTCCGCTCCGCTTTGAACGCACTTGAGCTTGCCGTACTCTCCACAAAGGAATCAAGCGACGGCACGATCCGGATTACACGGGAGACGGCGGAAGAATGTCTGCAGAAAAAAAGCTATACTCATGATAAAAACGGCGATGCGCATTATGACGTCTTATCTGCCTTCCAAAAATCGATCCGAGGCTCGGACGCAAACGCCGCCCTTCATTATCTGGCCCGTCTGATCGAAGCCGGCGACCTTGAAAGCATATCAAGAAGGCTTCTCGTGATCGCCTATGAAGATATCGGCCTCGCAAGCCCGCAGGCAGGCCCCCGGGTGCTGAGCGCGATTCAGACCGCAGAACGGATCGGCTTTCCGGAAGCGAGAATTCCGCTGGCCAATGCGGTAATCGAATTATGCCTCTCGCCAAAATCAAACTCCGCCATCTCAGCCGTTGATGAGGCGCTCAAAGACATCAGGACGGGTAAAATCGGCGATGTGCCGAAACATTTAAAAGACGCCCACTATAAAGGGGCCCAAGAGCTCGGACGCGGGATCGGATATCAATATCCTCATGATTTCGAGAACGGATGGGTCGAACAGCAATATTTACCTGATCCGTTAAAAAACAAGCAATACTATAAACCGAAACAAACGGGGAAATTTGAAGCCGCCATAAAGCAAGTGTATGAAAAACTGATGAAGCAGAAAAAATAACCGGACAAGGACACCCTATGTGTTCTTGTCTTTTTTGATACCGGCCAAAATCTTTCGTGTAAACGGCGGATTCAAATAAAAAAACAGCCTTTCCTGAAGAAGGCTGTTTTTCTTTTTATTTATCTTTAACCCGTTTAATGTCGATGTCCTTTAAGAGCTCCATAACAACATGTCCGCCCATAATCAGACCGGCCACTGACGGAACCCAGGCGTTGGAAGACGGCGGCATTTGCGCTTTGCGGATTTTCGCTTCATCATTCCCGACTTCTTTTCTGACGTCTTCACGGATGACGATCGGGCTTTCATCAGAAAAAATGACCTGTACGCCTTTTTTAATGCCCTCTTTGCGAAGCCTTGTGCGGACGACTTTGGCAATCGGATCGGTATGGGTTTTTGAAATATCAGCAATCTGAAAGCGTGTCGGGTCTGTTTTATTCGCCGCTCCCATGCTTGAAATCAGCGGAACATTCCGTTTCAGACATTCTTTCATCAGATGAATTTTATAATGAATCGTATCCGACGCGTCAATGACGTAATCGAGCGGATGCTCAAAGAACTGCTCATACGTCTCTTCCGTATAAAACATTTTTAAGGCGACGACATCGCAATCCGGATTAATATCCGCGATCCGCGCTTTCATCAAGTCTGTTTTCGGCTGTCCCACCGTCGACAAGAGCGCATGCAGCTGGCGGTTTACGTTTGTAATGTCAACATCATCTTTATCGACAAGCACGATCCGCCCCACTCCGGACCTCGCCAATGCTTCGGCTGCGAATGAACCGACTCCGCCGACGCCGAGAACGGCCACCGTGCTGTTTTTTAACGTGTCCAGCCCTTCTTTTCCAATCGCTAGCTCATTTCTGGAAAACTGATGTAACAAGAACCTCACTCCACATTCTGGTTTTATAAACTCGGCTTGTCAAAAAGCCGCTGGTTTTAGCGCACAAAAAATAAAGTCCCAATTGTGCCGTTGCAGCTTTCCTTCGTTTTGAACCCGCTCTCAGCAGGTGGGTGCCCTTTTTTAAATCTTGTAAGTCCTCTTAACGAATGAAAAGAGGCATGTACGCCATTTAAAAATACGGGCTCCCAAATCAAAAAAATGTTCGGTCAAAACTAGGTGTACAACTAACACATCAGGACTTTATTTAACTTGTCAAAATCATATCACAGCAGATTTTGATTTTCAAGAAACAAACTGCTGATCTTTACTGTTTCACTTTTCTTTTGACAGAAAGGTGAAGTTCTTCAAGCTGGGCGTCGCTCACTTCGCCGGGCGCTTCCGTAAGAAGGCAGCTTGCGCTTGCCGTTTTCGGGAAAGCGATCGTATCTCTTAAGTTTGTGCGGCCTGCAAGAAGCATAACCAACCGGTCTAAGCCGAGCGCGATTCCGCCGTGCGGAGGGGCGCCGTATTCAAAGGCTTCAAGAAGGTATCCGAACTCCTCCTCCGCTTCTTCTTTTGTAAAGCCGAGAAGCCCGAACATTTTTTCCTGAACGTCTTTTTCAAAAATACGGATTGAGCCTCCGCCGAGTTCATAGCCGTTTAAGACAAGGTCGTAAGCCTGCGCTTTCATATCTTCAGGCGCCGTTTCAATCAGGTCAAGATCTTCACGGACAGGCATTGTAAACGGATGGTGAGCCGCATAGAAACGGCCTTCCTCCTCGTCATGCTCCAGTAACGGCCAGTCCACAACCCACAGGAAGTTGAAGAGGCTTTCGTCAATCAGGCCGCGTTCTTTGCCGAGCTTTAAGCGAAGCGCGCCGAGGGATTGGGCCACAACCTCAAACTTATCAGCGCCGAACAGGAGCAGATCGCCTTCAGAAGCATCAAGCGCTTCAGCCAGTTTTGCCTGCTTCTCTTCATCAAAGAATTTCGCAATCGGGCCTTTTACGCCGTCGGCTTCAACTTTCACCCAGGCGAGACCTTTCGCGCCGTAATTTCCGGCAAAAACGCCGAGCGCATCGATATCTTTTCTGGAATAGTCGCCGGCAGCGCCTTTGACATTGATCGCTTTTACAACGCCGCCGTTTGCCACGGCTGATGAGAACACCTTAAATTCAGTATCTTTCACTATGTCTGACACGTCCGTCAGCAGCATGCCGAAGCGGGTGTCAGGCTTGTCGGAACCGTAGCTGTTCATCGCTTCTTCATATGTCATTCGCGGAAGCGGAAGCGGTACTTCAACACCTTTTGTTTCAAGCATGACTTTCGCCATCATCTCTTCCGCCAGAGCCATGATGTCCTCTTGACTCATAAAGGACATTTCGATATCAATCTGCGTAAATTCCGGCTGGCGGTCGGCACGCAAGTCTTCATCGCGGAAGCAGCGGGCCACTTGATAATACCGTTCAAAGCCCGACACCATCAGAAGCTGTTTAAAAATCTGCGGCGATTGCGGAAGGGCGTAAAATTCTCCTTCATGCACCCGGCTCGGCACTAAGTAATCACGGGCGCCTTCGGGAGAGCTTTTTGTTAAAATCGGTGTTTCAATATCAAGAAATCCGTTTTCATCCAAGAAATGGCGGATGGATTTTGTGACTTGGTGACGCATTTGCAATGTTTGAAACATCGCCGGGCGGCGCAAATCCAAATAGCGGTGTTTTAACCGGACGTCTTCAGAAACCTCAGCCGCCTGGTCACTGATCGGAAACGGAGGCGTTTTCGCCGTACTGAGCACCGTCACCGCTTCAGCTTTGATTTCAATTTTACCGGTTTTCAGGTTGGGATTCACCGTGCCTTCTTCACGGGCAGAAACCGTGCCTTCGATATCAAGCACATATTCGTTTCTGATTGCTTCCGCTGCGGCAAGGGCTTCCTTTGATACGTCAGGGTTGAACACGACTTGCACAATACCCGAGCGGTCGCGCAAATCAATGAAAATCAAGCCGCCGAGATCGCGCCGCTTCTGCACCCACCCTTTCAGTTTGACGGTTTCGCCAATCGCTTTTTCAGTTATCTCGCCACAATAATATGTTCTTCCAAACATAGCGTTCCTCTCCTTCACTGCTTTTGATCTGCCTTTAACACTTGTATCAGCTCGTCTAACACCACTTCACGCTGCTCTCCTGTTTCCGCATCTTTTACATTGATTTTATTTTGGGCAAGCTCATCTTCCCCTAAAATCGCAATAAAACGTGCGCCGAGACGGTCAGCTGTTTTAAATTGGCCCTTCATCTTTTTATTTTCATAATCGATTTCACTTGAGATGCCCGCTTCTCTCAGTTTGTACACGAGGGAAACGGAATAATCCTTCGCTTTTTCTCCGAGCGTCACGATGTAGCAGTCAATCCCCTGATTGACGGGAAGCTCTGTTTTCTCAGCGTCAATGGCTGCCAGCAGACGTTCGATGCTCATCGCAAATCCGATACCCGGCGCTTCAGGTCCGCCGATCTGTTCAACAAGCCCGTCATAGCGGCCCCCGCCGGCAAGGGTTGTAATCGCTCCGAATCCTTCGGCATTGCTCATAATTTCAAAAGCGGTATGGTTATAATAATCAAGCCCTCTGACAAGGTTCGGATCTATTTCGAACGGGATGCCGAGATCGTTTAAGTATTGTTTTACTTTCTCAAAATAGGCGGCTGATTCTTCATTTAAGTAATCAAGAATGGACGGAGCCGTTTTCATCAGTTCATGCTCTCTGTCTTTCTTGCAGTCAAGAATTCTGAGCGGGTTTGTGTGCAGACGCGACTGGCAGTCTGAGCAAAACTCTCCGATGCGCGGTTCAAAATGTTTGACGAGCGCTTCCCGGTAGGATTTGCGGCTGTCCTGGTCACCAAGGCTGTTCAGCACAAGCTTGACATGTTTCAAACCGGCTTTACGGTAAATACTCATCGCAAGCGCAATGACTTCTGCATCCACGGCCGGATCTTTGGAGCCGATCGCTTCAATTCCGAATTGATAGAATTGGCGGAAACGCCCTGTCTGCGGACGTTCGTAACGGAACATCGGTCCGACATAATAAAGCTTCGTCGGCTGCACCGGGTTCGCAAATAATTTATTTTCATTGAACGCGCGGACTGCGGCGGCTGTTCCTTCCGGCCGAAGCGTCAGGCTTCTCCCTTTACGGTCTTCAAACGTGTACATTTCTTTCTGCACGATATCTGTAGACTCACCGACGCCTCTTGCGAACAATTCCGTATGCTCGAAAATCGGCGTGCGGATTTCTTTATATTGATAAGTGCGGCACGTCTCCCTCATAATTTGTTCGACGAACTGCCATCTGTCTGATTCACCCGGCAGTATGTCCTGTGTGCCTCTTGGAATGTGATATGCCATGTTACAGGCCTCCTTAATGTCTTTCTTCAAATAAAAAAACTCCCGCTCCTACTATACATGTATAGTAGGGACGAGAGTTATACCCGTGGTGCCACCCTAGTTGGAATGCCGAAGCATCCCCGCTCTGACCTTTAACGCAGGTTCACGTCCGCTGCCTAATGACTTGACTTGCAAAAGCGTTCAGCAGGGAACCTCCGGAGTGTTGTTTCGAGAAAGATGCAGTGCGGATCCGCTTTCAGCCCGGGACGGTTCCTCTCTTCTCCATGCATTCTGACCTACTCTTCTCCATTATCGGTTCAAAATCGTTATCATGACTTATGTACATCAATTTCTATTATAATAATGGGATTGCACTCCCCTGTCAAGTTTTATTCCGTCTGTTTTTCCTTGCGACCGCTTCTTTCGATAAGAGACCGAACTCCGTCGCCGTCTCTTCAAGAAAACCCGCCTTTTCTCTATCGCTCTGATCACTGAAGTGCAGATTTCCTTCCGCATCGTGCAGCGCGCGTCCCATTTTTGGTTGATATTTCATGATTTGCACACCTTTTCGCTGTATTTATGACTAGTATAAACAAACCATTTTATTTTTATTTAACATTCAGCAAGGAAAATACGATATTATACAAGAATGTATTTTAGTTAGTTCAGAAAGGAGGACAGCCATGAAGAAGAGAACTCTTGCTCTTATTTTATGCGGCGTCATCATCACAGCGCTTCTTCCGTCATTTCACACCGCAATCGCCGCAGAGGGAGAAGCGGTCATCGCGACAGACAAGATCAATGTCAGAGGCGGTCCCGGCCTGAGCTACGGAATTAAGGCTGAAGTAAAAAAAGGGGAAAGATACCCGATCGCTAAAGAAGAGGGAGACTGGGTACAGCTTCAGCTGAGCCCCGGTAAAACCGGATGGGTCGTTTCCTGGCTGATATCAAAAACAGCCGGGGGAGCAGACCATTCATCCGCAACAAGCGGAACGGTCACTTCCACCGATCCTGACCTCCGCATCAGAAAAGGCCCGGGGACATCATATGAAGTCATCGGCAAACTTCCGCAAGGCGCACATGCATCCGTGCTGGACAAGAACAGCGGATGGGTGAACATTTCTTATCAAGGCACAACCGGATGGGTTTCTTCCGAATACGTCACCGCGGACAGCGGCGGATCGGATACGAAAGCCACTTCGGCCCGAAGCGGGTCAAAAAACGGGACGGTCGGCGTTTCTTCATTGAATGTCAGAAGTGCAGCATCACATGATTCAGCGATTATGACTAAATTATCACGCGGAACAAAGGTTTCCATCTTAAGTGAAGACCACGGCTGGCTGAAAATTGAAGCAAACGGGCAAAAAGGCTGGGCAGCAAGCCACTACATCATAAAGGATTCTGACTCATCGGACAGCGCATCCGGCTCGGGAGACGGTTCTGCGGGCTCAGGCTCCTCGAAAAAAGCGTATATTGTTTACGGCGGCACCAACTTAAGGAGCTCGGCCTCAACTTCTGCTTCTATCGTAAAAAGAGCAGATAAAGGCGCAGCCTACCCGATTGTCGGCTCAAGCGGCAAATGGTATGAAGTCCGGCTTGAAAACGGACAAACCGCATATGTGGCAAACTGGGTCGTACAAACGTCAAAAAGCGGTGAGGAAACAGGTGAAGCACCTTCTCCCGACACGTCAGGCGGCAGCGGCTCACTTAAAAACAAAACGATCGTCGTTGATCCCGGACACGGAGGAAAAGACAGCGGAACGATCGGCTACTCCGGAAAGTTTGAGAAAAACGTAACCATTAAAACCGCTAAGCTTCTGGCCCAAAAATTGCGGGCGGCCGGTGCAAACGTGTATATCACCAGACAGGATGATACTTTTATCAGCCTGCAGGCTAGGGTTTCAACCTCTCATTACCGGAATGCGGATGCCTTTATCAGCATTCACTATGACAGCTATGCCGATACGTCAACACGGGGAAGCACGGCTTATTATTACAGTCCGTCTAAGGATCGCCAGCTTGCCTCAGACGTCCATTCTGAAGTAGTGAAGCGTTCCCCTATCCCGGATCGCGGCGTTCTGTTTGGCGATTATTATGTCCTGAGGGAAAATAAACAGCCTGCCATGCTGTATGAGCTCGGCTATCTCAGTCAACCGCAAGAAGAAACAATCATACATAGCGGCTCTTATCAGGAAAAAGTGACAGACGGAATTGAAAGCGGATTGGAACATTATTTTCAATCATAAAAAAAGCTGCCGAACGGCAGCTTTTTTATTGTTTAGAATCCATAATCAATGTAATCGGCCCGGAATTCGTCAGCTGAACATCCATCATTGCTCCGAATATTCCGGTTTCCACTTTGACTCCTTTTTCCCGGAGGAGTTCGTTCCACTTTTCATAAAGGAGCACAGCCTGATCCGGTTTAGCCGCATTCATAAAATTCGGGCGTCTCCCTTTCTTCGTTTCGCCGTAAAGCGTAAACTGGGAAACGGATAAGATCTCCCCGCCCGTATCCAAAAGCGATAAATTCATCTTGCCGCTTTCATCATCAAAAATCCGGAGATTCACGATTTTATCCGCCAAGTAAGCGGCATCTTCTTCTGTATCTTCATGAGTGATGCCGACAAGCGCCATAATGCCGGGTCCGATCCGGCCGGCAACAGCGCCGTCAACCGTCACACTCGCTTCTGTTACACGCTGAACAACTAATTTCATAGCAAGCTCCTTTTAGTTCATTACCCGGCGGACTGAATAGATGTCTCTGATCTGCTTAATCCGCTCGACCACTTTATGCAGATGATTGATGTTTTGAATAAAAATCGCCATATGAATCGTAGCGACTTTATTGCGGTCGGATTTGCCGGAGACAGAGGAGATGTTGGTTTTCGTTTCATTTACGGCTTGGAGCACCTCATTTAAAAGCCCGAGACGGTCATACCCCAAAATCTCAATCTCAACGTTATATTCTTTGCGTCTTTGAACCTGTGATTCATGCTCCCATTCAACGGGGATCAGACGTTCCTGCGCTTCATTCGTTTTGACGTTCGGACAGTCATCCCGGTGAACGGATACACCGCGCCCTTTTGTAATAAAACCGACAATATGGTCGCCAGGCACCGGGTTGCAGCATTTCGACAAGCGGACGAGAAGGTTGTCAATGCCTTTTACGCGCACACCCGCTTCCCGTTTTCTCCCTTGCGGATAATGTTTCGGCTCGGAAGTGACTTCCTGAACGATTTTTTCCTGCTCTTCCTGGTCACGCAGCTTCCGTTCTTTTTCGGTGAGCCTGTTGGCCACCTGAAGAGCGGTAATGCCGTTATACCCGACCGCCGCGTACATATCCTCTTCATTTGAGAAATTGAACTTGTCGGCAACTTTTTGAAGATTTTCGAGTGTTAAAACATCTTTCACTTCAAAATCAAGATTTTTAATTTCTTTCTCGACAAGCTCACGGCCTTTTTCGACGTTTTCTTCACGGCGCTGTTTCTTAAAGAATTGGCGGATTTTGTGTTTCGCCTGGGACGTCTGCGCCAGTTTGACCCAGTCTTGACTCGGACCGTATGAATGCTTGGACGTCAGAATCTCGACGATGTCGCCCGTCCGGAGCTTATGGTCAAGCGTCACCATTTTTCCGTTCACTTTCGCCCCGATTGTTTTGTTGCCGATCTCCGAGTGGATCCTGTAGGAAAAATCAATCGGCACAGAGCCTGACGGCAGTTCAATGACATCGCCTTTTGGCGTAAATACGTATACCATGTCAGAAAACAGATCGATTTTCAGCGATTCCATAAATTCTTCCGCATCGGTAGACTCGTTTTGGAATTCCAGAATTTCACGGAACCAGGACAGTTTTTTCTCAAATGTCGCTTCTTCGTTTGCAGCCTTGCCTTCTTTATATGCCCAGTGTGCGGCCACCCCGTATTCAGCGATCTCATGCATCTCAAATGTTCTGATCTGCACTTCCAGCGGATCGCCTTTAGGCCCGATTACGGTCGTATGCAGGGACTGATACATATTCGGCTTAGGCATCGCAATATAATCTTTGAATCTGCCCGGCATCGGCTTCCAGCACGTATGAATAATGCCGAGGACGGCGTAGCAGTCTTTAATGCTTCCGACAAGAATACGGACGGCGAGCAGATCATATATTTCATTGAACTGTTTATTTTGCAGCGCCATCTTGCGGTAAATGCTGTAGATGTGCTTCGGACGTCCTGAAAAGTCCGCTTTAATATTCACTTCTTCGACGCGTTTTTTCACTTCATTGACAACCTCTTCGACATAAAGTTCGCGTTCCGCGCGCTTTTTCTTCATGAGGTTGACGATTCTGTAATATTGCTGAGGATTCAAATAACGGAGAGCGGTGTCTTCCAGCTCCCATTTGATTTTAGAAATCCCGAGCCGATGGGCCAGCGGAGCGAAAATTTCCAGCGTCTCATTTGAAATTCTCCGCTGCTTTTCCTGCGGAAGATGCTTTAACGTCCGCATATTGTGAAGGCGATCCGCCAGCTTGATCAATATGACTCTGATATCCTGAGCCATAGCGACAAACATTTTTCGATGGTTTTCCGCCTGCTGCTCCTCTTGAGATTTATACTTAATTTTACCGAGCTTCGTCACGCCGTCGACAAGCATCGCCACTTCTTCAGAAAATGCTTCCTTCAGGTCGTCGAGGGTGACATCCGTGTCCTCTACCACGTCATGCAGAAATCCGCCCGCAATTGTGGAAGGGTCCATTTCCAGATCGACGAGAATGCCCGCCACCTGAATCGGATGAATGATGTACGGCTCACCTGATTTGCGGTACTGTTCGCGATGCGCGTTTTGCGCATACAGGTAAGCTTTCTCAACAAACGCAATCTGCTCCTCCGGCAGATAAGTGCGCGCTTTATCTATTACTTGCTCGGCAGTCAATACTTGTTCGTTCGCCATGGAATCACCTTTTTTAAATGTAAACTGTATTAGTTTATTATCAAGAAAAAAACGAGAGATGTAAAGGGCAGAAGTTCAAAACACCTAAAGAATCTGTCAGGATGATGAAATAATAGGAAAAAAGCACCCTGACACGAGTGCTTTTTTCCATATGCGGTTAATATTTCATTAATGTTAAAATATCGTAATCGTCAAGCTTGTCTCTGCCGTCAAGGTAAGAAAGCTCGATTAAGAACGCAATACCGGCTACGACGCCGCCCAGTTCTTCGACCAGCTTAATCGTTGCTTCGATCGTGCCGCCTGTTGCAAGCAAGTCATCAGTAATCAGCACGCGCTGTCCCGGCAGAATCGCATCTTTATGAATCGTCAGTACGTCTTTTCCGTACTCCAAACCGTAATCGACTTTAATGACCTCACGCGGAAGTTTTCCTTCTTTCCGAACCGGCGCAAAGCCCACTCCGAGAGCGTATGCAACCGGACAGCCGATAATAAAGCCGCGCGCTTCAGGCCCGACAACTAAATCAATTTCTTTTTCCTTTGCATATTCAACAATTTGGTCAGTGGCGTAACGGTATACGTCGCCTTTGTCCATCAATGTCGTAATATCTTTAAATTGTACGCCTTCTTTCGGGTAATCGGGCACAATTGTTACGTATTTTTTAAGATCCATCTGTTCTATGTCCTCCTCGTACTTTCATAAGCTTCTGAACCTTGGTTCATCAGCTTATTCAGCCATTCCTTCAGCTCATGGGCTGCGGAATAATTGAGCTTCTGGTCTAATTCCATCAGCTGCTGTTTTACCTGATAGGTTTGCGAATCTGCCAGGTCGCGTTTTTTCGCGCCGCTCACGACAGACAGCACACCATCTTCTATTTTAACAAAACCGAGATCAAAAAACACCTTTGTCATGAAATTGATTGTGTCAATTGACCATCCTCTGTGTCTCGCAAGCTCTGAACCATGCTTGCCGAAGTCAAAAGCGCCCCTTTTCAAGAGAAATGCGTAAAACCACTTGAAATCATTCCGCGATGGAAATGAGGACAGGAAATGTTCTTCATGATTGATAAAAACAAAATAAATCCGTTCCGGCTTCTTTCCGTCAAGCAAATGCTGCAGGCGATCCGCTGACGGCGGCACATCCAGAAAAACGGCATATTTTCCGTCAAGCTGGAGAGCTTCCGCCTCGGATTCCGATGTGATCCCGGCCAGCTCGCCCGACAGCTCTTTTGCACGGAGCTTCTGAGCGGTTTTTCCGTTAAAGCTGATGAGCACCCGTTTTTCCTTCGGCAGCGCGGTGACCGTGTCTTCCCACGTCCGCTTGCCCCTGATATCAAAAAGCTGCCATTCCGGCACCGCAGCGTCTTTAATCATCAGCTGGGGCTTCTTTCTGTTGTTCCATTCATTAATGGACATCTCGCCGACAATGGAAATCGTTGATCCGGGGACAATTCCGGCTTCAAGCTCTCCTTTGTTAAAGCCGACGCAGTCAAGGACGGCGGAATCACTTTTCACCGTCATTTTCACGTGGTTTTTATTCGCTCCGATCAGGCGCACATCATCAAGCACAGCATTTTTCACCATCACATGCGGTTTAGGGTTAAGCATGCCGAACGGCGACAGCATATTCAATTCTGTAATGCTTTCAACGGTTATGTCTTCTACGCCGCAGACAAGATCAACCTCCTGAACGGGAATAAAATCCTCTTCCGTAAGGGTTTCTTTAGCCATTTGATTCAGCCTGTCCCTTAATTCCGCCACATCTTCAGCCTTCAACGTCATTCCTGCCGCCATCGGATGCCCGCCGAAATGAGGAAGAATGTCTCTGCACTGTGAAAGGCTCGTAAACAGGTTGAAGCCTCTGATGCTTCGCGCCGACCCTTTAGCGATTCCCTGCTCCTCATCTATCCCAAGCACAACAGCGGGCCGGTAAAAACGTTCAGCCAGCTTCGATGCGACAATACCGACGACTCCCGGGTTCCAGCCGGCTTTTGCCACTACAATGGCAGACGGGTTTCCGCCTTGCTGCTGAACCATTTCAACAGCCTCTTCGGTCATGGTTTTCACCATTTTCTGCCGCTCTTTATTCAGCCGGTCAATATCCGAAGCCAGTTCCTCCGCTTCAAACTGATCTTCGGTCATCAGCAGATGGACGGCGGGATCGGCCTGTTCTATTCTTCCGACGGCATTGAGCCTCGGCGCGACCTGAAATCCGATCGTTTCCTCATCAGCTTGTCCGATATCTCCGCCGGAAAGCTTAATCAGGGCTTTGAGGCCCGGCCGATTTGTCGTCCGAAGCCTTTCGATTCCGAGTGACGCAATTAATCTGTTTTCATCATGAAGAGGCACCAGATCTGCAACCGTACCGATTGCCGCCAAGTCCAGCATAGCTTCCGGCAAAGAACCCGTAAGCGCGTGGGCAAGCTTAAACGCCACACCGACGCCGGCCAATTCTTTAAACGGATAGCCGCATCCCGGCTGCTTCGGGTGGATGATCGCAAATACGTCAGGAAGCTCGGGTCCCGGCTCATGGTGGTCGGTAATAATGACGTCTAAGCCCAGCTCTTTTGCGACTTCAGCTTCATGGACGGCGGCGATTCCCGTATCCACTGTAATGATCAGCGAAAATCCCCGCTCTTTTATGGAGCGGAAAGCTTGTTCATTCGGGCCGTAGCCTTCTGTGAAACGGTCGGGAATATAAAAGTCAACGTCCGCCGACAGCTGTCTGAGTGCCGTCAGCATCACTGACGTGCTTGTAACGCCGTCTGCATCGTAATCTCCGTAAATCATAATCGGTTCCCCTTGAGAAACCGCCAGTTTTATCCGATCAACTGCTTCCCGCATTCCCTTTAATTCATACGGGTCATAAAAGTCTGCATCCTTTGTATGTAAAAACAGCCTTGCGCTTTCGGCAGTATCAAAACCTCTTTTTACAAGCAGTGATGCCACAAGAGGTGTTATGTCCAATTGTTCTGTGAGTGATTTGACTTTTTCCTGATCCGGCTGCTGGATTTCCCAGCGCATTTTTGACGCTAACATAAATTCACCCCTCAACCACCCTATTATACTAGAGCGGACTGAGGGGTTTCAAATGTTATTCTGATCCTTTTTTCTCTTCAAGCATTTCTTCCGGCGGCGCGGCTGTTTTTTGGCCGTCCGAATCAGCCGTCAATTCACCTGCGGATCTGTTTTCTTTCCGCAGCATTTTAATTTCGCGCTTCAGCTTCATCACTTGAAAGATACCGGCTGAAAACACGATCAGCGCTCCCATTAACACAGAGCCTAAAATGACTAAAATCAGCGGCCATTCAGCGGTTCCGAACAGATAATCAACCTCAACCGCCCGCACGTTAATGACAGCAAAGATGGCGACAATCAAAGTAAATAGTAAAGCGAATATAATAGTCCATTGTTTATTCATGCGTCTGCCCCCAATTGTTCATTCTTATCTTTTCCCCCATTTCCCCGGGAGTAAACCCCGGTCTCAGGAAATCCGAGCCGTTAATTGCTCGCGGACCAGCTTTTTCAGTCCGCTTCTTTCTCCCGATATGACGAGGGTGTCCCCTTCTTCAATTACGGTATCAATGCCGGGGCTCAGCTGTTTTTGCCGGTTTTTCTTTACGATCGCAATAATCTGGACGTTGTAATGTTTCTTGATCTCCAAATCTCCGATTGTACGGCTGACAGCCGGTGCATGAGATTCGGCTTTAAACCACTCAATGACGAGGTCATCAAGCGCAACTTCCACAGATTCCAGCGCTTTCGGCTTATACGTCATCCCGCCTAAAATAGCGGAAATCTGCCTCGCCTCTTCGTCGTTAAATTCAACGGATGCCAAGCATTCGTCATGATCATTCTCATCGAAGTAATAGAGCTCTTTTCTGCCGTCATCATGAAGAATAATACTGATTTTATCGTGATTTTTCGTAATGACTTCTACTTTCTGGCCGATGCCCGGAAGCTCCGACTCACGAACGTTCATAAGAACCCTCCTACATGTTTTTACAATGATGATTGATTATGTAAGCGTATGTCATTATAGCAAATGCAGGTTTTAAGTTCAATGCGGCCTAAAAAAACAGGCTGCCTTCCGGAAGACAGCCTGTTCCCATTTTACTCTTCGATTGATTTTTTCCCTTTAAATTCTTTACCTTTCCATACAAGCCACAGCTGCGCGGCGATGTAAAGAGAGGAATAAACGCCCGTCAATAAACCGACCAATAAGGCGACGGAGAAGTTTGTAATTGACGATGAGCCCAAAATGAGCAGCACGACGACAACAATCACAACGGTCAAGACCGTATTGATCGAACGTGTAAAGGTTTGCTGCAAGCTCAGATTCACGATATGTTCCAGATCGGCAAATGACTTCGGCTTGCGTTTTTTCATCTGCTCACGTATCCGGTCAAATGTAACGATCGTATCATTTATCGAGTAACCGATTATGGTGAGAATAGCGGCGATAAAGGTGACATCGACCTCCAGCCTTGTAATGCTGAAAAACGCGACGATAAAGAAAGCGTCATACAGCAGGGATACAATTGCGGCGATAGCCATTCTGTACTCGAAACGGATTGACACGTAAATAATGATGCCGATTGATGCAATGGCGACAGCATATAAAGCATTACGGGCCAGTTCTTTTCCGACTGTCGGCGATACCGTGCTGACGTTCGGTTCAGATCCGTATTTGTCCTTAAAGTACGTTTTGATTTCAGCGATTTTTTCTTTAGATGGCTCTCCGACAAACCGGGCCGCGGCAACATGGTTCTCTTTACCAGAAAGCACGATGTTTTCCGGTTCCATGCCGAGAGAGTCAAAATCTTTTTCAACCTGATGCGCCGTCAATGCATGATTGCTCTGCACGTCAATCCGCGCGCCGCTTGCAAAATCGATTCCCAGGTTGAGTTTAAAGACCAGTAAGATGATAATTCCCGCAACGGTTACAGCGCTTGAGAAAATAAAGAAATATTTTCGCTTGCTCGTGAAATCCCATTTTTGGAATGCCGTATGCGGTTCAGTATTTTCGTCGGTCTTCTGAATATCCATAATGTGTTTTTTCTTGACGCCGAACCAGCCTTTTTTCCGGTCAAGCCATCTGCTTTCCACGAGAAGGGAGAGCAGGAATCTTGAAAGGAAGACAGCTGTAATAAAGCTTGTCAGAATTGACAAAATCAGCATCGTCGCAAACCCTTTTACAGAGCTTGTCCCGAAAATAAAGAGCACGACCGCTGCGATGATCGTTGTAATGTTCGCATCGAAAATCGTCGCGAATGAACGTCTGTTCCCTGAACGGAAAGCTGAGCGGACGGATTTGCCGAGTTTCAATTCTTCTTTTATCCGTTCATAGGTGATGATGTTGGCGTCAACCGCCATCCCGACACCCAAAATGAGCGCCGCAATACCCGGAAGCGTCAGCACCGCCTGCATCCAGTCAAACACTTGAAGCGTAATATACACGTATACAGAAAGCGTAATTACCGCTATGAGTCCAGGCAGTCTGTAATAAAGCAGCATAAATAAGAAAACAATTGCAATACCGATGATGCCGGCCTCTACCGTATCATGCAAAGCCTGCTGTCCGAATTGCGCCCCTACTGAAGTAGAGTATTTTTCGGTCAGTTTCACAGGCAGCGCGCCCGCGTTTAAAATATTGGCCAAGTCCTTCGCTTTTTGAACGGTAAACTGGCCTTCAATTGTGACATCCTTCGTGTTTAATTCCTGGCTCACATTCGGAGCGGATACATATTTCGGATGTTTTTTGCCGACTTCTTTTTTAAAAGAATCGCCTTTTTGGTAATCAAGCCAGATCACAAGCTGATTATTAGGCGCCATTTTCTTGACTTTTTTCGTCACTTCGCCGAACTTATCCGCATCCTTCAGCTTAACGCTGACAATCGGTTCGTTCGTCGTCGGATCAAAGGTTTGCTTCGCGCCGTTTTCCACGAGATCAGAGCCGTTTAACAACTCTTTATCATTCGTATCCCTGAACGAGAGCTGCGCTTCCGTTGACAGAATTTCGCGCGCCCTGTTCTGATTCGTGACGCCCGCCAGCTGTACGCGGATGCGGTTATTTCCTTCAATCTGAATATTCGGCTCGCTTACGCCGAGAACGTTAGCCCGGCGGTTCAGCGCCTGCACCGTGCTGACGAGCACGTCTTTTGTGATTTTATCGCCTTTTTTGACGGGCTGCACATCGTACAGAACTTCAAACCCGCCGCGTAAATCCAATCCTAACGTAATATTATTGGCAGCCGGTTTTGTAAAATACCCCAGCCCTGTGCCGATCAATAATACGATCAGGAAAAACGCAATCAAGCGTCCTTTTTTCATTATGTATTTCCTCCTTAAACCTATGCCGTCAAATCATTATCTCAGCAGTTCATCTAAAGCTTCCTGACCCTCATCGCTTTCCAGCCAATTAGACGACTTAAAAGCTTCAACGGTTGCATAGTTCATAAAATCGCCAATTTTAACTGATAAAATATGACCGGCCAATTCATGCAGCGGCAGTTCCTTTTTCTGTTTCCACTTTTTATGTATTAAGTATGACCATAAACTCTCGTGCTCAACATCATCGTATCCGAGGATTTTGAACTCTTCAAGTTTACTGTACAAGAAAGGCCGCAAATGATCTTTGTACATTTCGGCGGGATGTTTCTCCACTGGGCGCTCGCTCCTTTTTCCATTTTTCTCGAAGACTTGTCATGCTCGGACGACATCGGCGCATATCTTTATTGTATATGATTCCAGGTAGTTTGAGAAGGCAGGGGTTTATAAAATGGCAAAACAGACTTTTTTAAGGGGCACTCTTATTCTCATCGCAGCCGGGATGATTACGAGAATGCTCGGCTTTGTCAACCGGGTGGTTATCGCCCGGTTTATCGGTGAAGAAGGGGTCGGTTTATACATGATGGCTGCCCCGACATTTTTCTTGGCCACCACTTTGACTCAATTCGGCCTCCCCGTTGCCATCAGCAAACTTGTCGCTGAAGCAAGCGCGCGGGGGGACCGGCAGAAAATGAAACATATTTTAGTGATGTCGCTTACCGTCACCGGGATATTAAGTCTCATCTTCACGCCGCTGTTTTTATGCTTTGCGCCGATTATGTCCGAAACGATGCTGACGGATCAGCGCACGGTTTACCCGCTTCTGGCGATTACGCCCGTCGTGCCGATTATCGCGATCTCCAGCGTGCTGCGCGGTTACTTTCAGGGCAGGCAGAATATGAACCCGCTGGCGTTTTCCCAAGTACTTGAGCAGATCGTGCGGATTTCACTTGTCGCGGTCTGCACGACGGTGTTTCTGCCGTACGGGATTGAATATGCTGCAGCAGGAGCCATGATTTCGTCTGTCATCGGGGAGCTTGCCTCTCTTATTTATTTATTCATTTGTTTTAAAGCAAATAAAACAATCAGAATCAGAAAACAATTTTTCAAGTCGATCGCAAATGGAAAAGAAACCTTCCGCCAGCTGATGAGCGTGTCGCTCCCGACAACCGGAAGCCGCTTCATCGGAAATTTATCTTGGTTTTTTGAACCTATTGTCGTCGCGCAAAGCCTTGCGATTGCAGGAGTGGCCACCGCTGCCGCCACCAGCCAGTACGGGGAGCTGACCGGATTTGCCATGACGGTTTTGACGCTGCCCAGCTTTATAACCTATTCTCTGTCAACGGCGCTTGTTCCTGCGATCAGTGAAGGAATGGAGCAAAAAAAGCTGCAAGTTGTCGAATACCGTCTGGAACAGGCGATGCGGCTGTGTCTTTTAAGCGGAGGCATTTCGGTGGTTATTTTATTCTCTTTCGCTGATGAACTGATGTCCGTCATGTACGGATCAACTAATGCGGCGGTATTTGTTAAAGTGATGGCGCCGTTTTTTCTGCTTTATTATTTTCAGGGGCCCCTTCAGGCGGTGCTGCAGGCTCTCAATTTAGCCGGGGCCGCCATGATGAACAGTTTTATCGGCGCCGCTGTCAAAACTGGCCTAATTTTTGTTTTGGCGACCAGGCCTTCCTTGGGCATCATGGGCGCCGCACTTGCGATTGTAACGGGGATGGTTCTTGTCACCCTGCTGCATGCGGCCACCGTAAGCAAGGTGCTTCCGATCAGCATTAAAATAAAAGAATACGCGCTCTGTTTTGCCGTCATATTCATTTGCGGCTATGTCAGCCGCATCATCAAACACGCCGTTCATTTTTCAGGGTCAGAGGCTGTTAATCTCACAGGCTGGATTGCAATGACCGCGATTTTGTACATTGCGCTTCTTCTGTTATTCAGGCTGATTAAAAGGGAAGAGCTGATCCGGATTCCGGTCATCGGCAAGTTCGTGACGCGGTGAAACCGATTCATGGCTCCCCTTTTTCATCTTTAAGATCAATAAAAAAAGCGCCGTCCGTAAACGTGCAGAATGATATAACCGAAAGATCGCGATATCCTCTTTTTGCTAAATTTTTTTCGAGCCAGTGTTTATCTTTCCCGATTCTGTCCAGATGCTCGTTCTGAATGACCCCGTCAACGATAAGCGATGTTTCCATCTGCTTATCCTTATTGTCTTTCTTTTTGACGATCGACAGTTTGCCTGAAGACTCCAAAATGGCATATGACACGTCAGAGATTCTATCGATGTTATTCTCCCTCAGCTGCATAAGAAGATCGTCAAAATTGTAGCGCTGCGATCTCATCGCCCGTTCATCAATTTTTCCCTGTTTTATAATAATGGTGGGTTTTCCGTCAAGCAGCTGCCGTATTTTTTGGCTTTTGAGCGAAATAAAAGCAAGGCTTACTTGAATAATCATTAAAACGACAATCGGCACAATCGTATGCAAAAGCTTATCTTTTACATTTTCAATTGCCAATACGGCAATCTCGGCAATCATAATGGAGACGACAAGGTCTAAAATGCTCAGTTCTCCGATTTCCCGTTTTCCCATCAGTCTGAAAATCACAAGAATGATAAAATAAAGCACAATCGTACGAAACGTAATAATGAAAATATCTTCCATATCGCACCTCCAACGGTCATAGCATTTGCCATCGGCTCTGAATTATGTAAGAAACGGGCTGAACATCATGCATTTACGTCTAATTCGAACATTCAGAGAATACATTTAGAAAAAGACGGGCTCCGGCTTGTCATATATCAGGCCGCAGGGCGGAGAGGAGATAAAAATGGAAGAAACGAAACAAGTGGGAAGAGGCGTCTTGTACGGCTTAGTGGCTATCTTTGCGGTGATGCTTCTTACGAGTTTGGCGATTTCGCTTTTACTGACAGTTACCTCAATGGAAGAATCATCTTTCAGCTGGATGATCACCGCGCTTTCTTTTCTTTCTTTATTTGCAGGAGGTTTTATATCGGGCGGCAAAGCGAAGGAAAAAGGCTGGATGATCGGAGCGTTAACCGCCATCTGTTTTTCATTAATCATCTTGCTGTTTCAATATTTAGGGTTCGGAAAAACGTTTACATCCGGTCAGCTTTTGTTTCATCTCGGCTTTTTGGGAGTCAGTATGCTGGGCGGCATTTTCGGAGTGAATTTGAAAGGAAGCAGATCAGCGTAATAAAAAAAGAGCGGATTCTCCGCTCTTTTTTTGTATGTATGAGCTTCGCTGTTATTCAGCGGAAGCTTCTCTGATTGCGCGGCGGTCAAATGTTAAACGGGTGTTATCACCTGTTTTAATGACGACCTTGCTTTCATCAATTGAATCAACAGTGCCGTGCAATCCTCCGATTGTCACCACTGAATCCCCTTTTTTCAGCTCTTCCTGCATCTGGCGTACGGCCTTCTGCTGCTTTTGCTGCGGACGGATGAGCAGGAAATAAAGCACTGCAAACATTAAAATAATAGGAACGATTGTACCTAAAGTACCCATCTGTTTCCCTCCCTTCAAGAATGGTTTTATTTAGAAGCTTTTCGCATTTGGCTTATTATAGCCGTAACGCTCAAAGAACTCTTCTCGGAAATCACCAAGACGATCCTCCCGGATGGCTTGTCTGACCTGCTCCATTAAGTGTAACAGAAAATGAAGGTTATGGTAAGTTGTTAATCGAATTCCAAACGTTTCATTACAGCGGATCAAATGTCTGATGTAAGCGCGGGAGTAATTTTTGCATGTATGGCAGCTGCACTCTTCATCAATCGGACGGAAATCACGCTCATATTTGGCGTTTTTCATATTCAGACGCCCTTCATTCGTAAACACCGTGCCGTTTCGGGCAATCCGGGTCGGCAGTACGCAGTCAAACATATCCACGCCGCGGATGGCGCCGTCAATTAAGGCATCCGGTGAACCCACACCCATTAAATATCTCGGCTTGTCCTTCGGTAAAAGCGGAGTTGTAAACTCAAGCACTCGGTTCATGACGTGCTTCGGCTCGCCGACAGATAATCCGCCTATGGCATAACCCGGAAAATCAAGCGAAACCAAGTCTTTTGCACTTTGTGTCCGCAGATCTTCGTATTCTCCGCCCTGTACGATTCCGAACAGCCCCTGCTCATCTGAGCGCCCGTGCGCCTCCAGGCAGCGTTCCGCCCAGCGGCTGGTCCGTTCCACAGAGCGTTTCATGTAATCATACTCTGCCGGATACGGCGGACACTCATCAAACGCCATCATGATATCAGAGCCGAGGGCGTTTTGAATTTCCATCGCTTTTTCCGGAGATAAAAACAGCTTGTCTCCGTTTAAGTGATTGCGGAAATGAACGCCTTCTTCTTCTATATTACGAAACTTGCTCAATGAAAAGACCTGAAAACCGCCGGAATCCGTTAAAATCGCGCGGTCCCAGTTCATAAACTTATGAAGCCCGCCCGCTTCTTTTACAATGTCGTGTCCCGGGCGGAGCCATAAATGGTACGTATTGCTTAAAATAATGCCCGCATCCATAGATTTCAGCTCGTCCGGAGACATCGTCTTTACCGTAGCAAGCGTGCCGACCGGCATAAATACAGGCGTCTCAAAGGAGCCGTGGGGCGTATGGACTCTGCCCAGGCGCGCTCCCGTTTGTTTGCATTCCTTTATAAATTCATAACGTATCGGTTGTTCAGCCACTTTGTATGAGGCCTCCTGTCATTCAAATTAGATAATCAGCATGGCGTCGCCAAAGCTGAAGAAACGATATTCCTCTTCTACCGCATGACGGTAGGCGGAAAGAACATGCTCTCTGCCGGCAAGCGCAGAAACGAGCATGATAAGGGAAGATTTCGGCAGATGAAAATTGGTGATCATCCCGTCAATCGCCTTAAATTCATATCCCGGATAAATGAAGATGGACGTCCAGCCGCTTGAAGCTGTAAATACGCCGTCATGCTCGCCGGCAATGGTTTCCAGGGTGCGCGTTGATGTCGTCCCGACCGACACAATGCGCCCTCCCGCCTTTCTGACCTCGTTTAAAGAGGCGGCGGTTTCTTCCGTCATTTCATAAAATTCCGCGTGCATGTTATGCTCTTCCACATCATCCGCACTGACCGGGCGGAATGTGCCGAGTCCCACATGAAGTGTGATAAATTCAATCCGCACACCTTTTTGCTTCAGCTCGTCCAGAATCTCTTCCGTAAAATGAAGTCCGGCCGTCGGAGCTGCGGCAGATCCGATTTCTTTTGAAAAGACGGTCTGATACCGTTCTTTATCATCAAGCTGCTCTTTAATATAAGGAGGCAGCGGCATTTCACCGAGTGATTCAAGCACTTCGTAAAAAATCCCGTCATACCGGAATTCTATTTTTCTGCCTCCGTGATCAAGCTCCTCCGTGCAGACCGCTGTCAGCCGGCCGTCGCCAAATGTCAGGACCGTTCCTTTTTTTACGCGTTTCGCCGGCTTTACGAGCGTTTCCCATGTATCATTTTCTTCCTGTTTTAATAACAGAAGCTCCACTTTCGCTCCCGTATCTTCTTTTGTGCCGAATAATCTTGCAGGCAGCACACGGGTATTGTTCAAGACGAGACAATCCCCTTCATTAAAAAAGCTTACAATCTCTTTAAATGAACTGTCCGTCAGCCCGCCCGTCTGTTTGTCGAGCACCATCAGCCGCGATGCGTCACGCTCTTTCAGCGGCACTTGGGCAATGAGGCGTTCAGGCAGTTCAAAATCAAATAAATCGACTTTCATCATTTCACCTTTATTCTGTCTATTGTTATTTCATTCTGCCGAAAAAATTAAGCAGAATGGATAGTATCACACTGATCACAATACAAGTGACAACGGGAAAGAAAAATGTAACATTCCCCTTCTTAACGAAAATATCTCCGGGCAGCCTTCCGACAAAGTGCCAGACTGCGCCGGCAATAAGCAAAACGGCACCGAGAACCATGAGAACCTTCGGAAAGTCAGTCACGGGCGGGCGCCTCCAATCGAAAATGTTCATACACAGCCGGCGTCACGACCCGTCCCCTCGGCGTCCTCTGAAGAAATCCGATCTGCAGCAGATACGGTTCGTACACATCCTCTATTGTATGCGGTTCTTCGCCGATTGTCGCGGAAATCGTATCAAGACCGACGGGACCGCCGCTGAATTTTTCGATCATGCCCATCAGCAGCTTATGGTCGATATGGTCAAGGCCGAGCGCATCGACTTGAAGACGTTCGAGCGCGTCGTGAGCGATTTCTTCCGTGATGCGGCTGTCGCCGAGCACCTGGGCAAAATCTCTCACCCTTCTGAGCAGACGGTTTGCAACCCGCGGCGTTCCCCTTGACCGTCTGGCGATTTCCAGAGCCGGGGCTTTTTCGATATCCACTTCAAAAACGTCAGCCGTTCTTGACACGATATCTGTCAGCTCTTCCTGCGTATAGTATTCAAGGCGCGACAGCACCCCGAACCGGTCTCTGAGCGGTGCGGTCAATAATCCGACCCTTGTCGTCGCTCCTACAAGCGTAAAAGGGGGAAGGTCGAGACGGACGGAGCGGGCGGACGGGCCTTTTCCAATGACAATATCAAGGCAGAAATCCTCCATCGCCGGGTACAGCACTTCCTCAATTGAGCGGTTCAGCCTGTGAATTTCGTCTATAAACAGCACATCCCCTGGTTCGAGCGCCGTCAAAATGGCTGCCAAATCCCCCGGTCTTTCGATGGCGGGACCTGACGTCGTCCGCATCTCCACACCCATCTCATTGGCCACGATAGACGCAAGCGTTGTTTTCCCGAGACCCGGAGGCCCGTATAAAAGAACGTGGTCCAGCGTTTCCTGCCTCATTTTCGCCGCATCGATAAACACGCGCAGATTTTCTTTCACCTTCTTTTGGCCGATATACTGGGCGAGATTCTGCGGCCTGAGGCTTTGCTCGATTATTGATTCATGGCTGTCTGCTTCACTTGAAACGAGCCGTTCATCCATGAACATCACCTTACTTTAATAATTTTTGCAATGCTTTTTTCACATATTGATCTGTTGAAAGCGCCGTTTCCTCTTTTAAGTGAGGAAGCACTTTTTTAATTTCTTTTTCGGCGTAGCCGAGAACCCGGAGCGCTTCAAGCGCCTCGTCAAGCGCCGTTTCAGCCTCTTGTTTTTCAATGCGCGCTTCATGATTGAACAGGTTGTCAATCATTTCAGGCACGACGTCGGCCAGTTTGCCTTTCAAATCAAGAATAATCTGCCGCGCCGTTTTTTTGCCCACACCCGGGAATTTCACCAAAAAGGCTTCATCTTCCTGTTCGATCGCTTCGATGACGGCTCCGGGATCACCGGAACCGAGGATGGCGAGCGCCCCTTTCGGCCCGATGCCGGTGACGTTCAGCAGTTTTGTAAAAAGCGCTTTTTCTTCCCGGGTTGAAAAACCGTACAAAGAAAAGGCATCTTCTTTTATATGATGATACGTAAAAATGGTCTCTTGATTGCTTACCTTATAAATAAACGGATTCGGAGTGAAGACCTGATAGCCGATTCCGCCGTTTTCAATCACGATGTATTGGGGAGATACATAATCAATCGTCCCCTTCACGAATTCAATCACACCTATTCACCTCTTTGACTGCTTATCATTGTAACACAAAAACAGCCAAAGTCTTATAGAAAAGTTAACGTATGTTCGCTCTGACACCTTCCATTCAGAAAAAAAAGACATGTGTCACATGTCTTGCGTCAAAGTCAGCCGCTGTAAGTCTTAATATGATCGATCACGCTCTCAAACTCCGCTTTTGTCCTGTACGGTATGCCGTGTTCCAAGTGCTTTTGCAATCGGCTTTCCAGCCGTTCTATATCAATCTGGAAGAAAGACTGAATCGGCTCGGCCAGCGATCCGGGACGGCCGTGAAAAGTGGAGATGACGCCTCCGTCCGTGACGCCGATATAACCGTTAACCTTACTGAGCGGAGAAATGTCATCAACATGCTTACGGAAAAGGACGAAGCCTTTTTTCTGCTCGACGAGCGTCCAGCCGGCATATGCGGCCCAAAAATCCTCCATCGCCAAAACGGTTTCATCCGTATGTTCAATGCCGACATCACCGTCCAGATAGACCTTTTCCAGCTGGACGTGCACCCGAAGCGGCCCGTAATGCTCAACCTCAGCCCCGTATGCGCCTTTTCCTCCGCAAATCAGGACTGCAGCCGATAAGACAAGCATAAACAATAGACGAGCACCGCAAATTCGTTTCACCAATAACACCTCTTTATTCAATCAAACTCTTGATGCTAGTTTGACCAAAGATGCCGGTGCTTAACCGTTTTCTTTCATTTGTCTGTTTCAGCCGAAAAAAGCAGCTCTCTAAATGAGGGCTGCTGCGATGATTATGCCCGGCCGGCTGAAATCAGTTTCATTTGTCCGGGCGTCAGTTTGAGCCGGTATCCCCTTACGGTCAGATACACAGTTTTTGCTCCGCGGCTTTTGTCATGCTCCGTTTTTTTCATCCCGGCCCCTCCGTTACGTTTTATTACTTTTATGTTAACACCGCAATATAAAGAGCGTTTTAAGAATATGTAAAGGAATGATGAAGCTTTATCCATAAAAATACTGCCGGATGAAATCATCCGGCAGTCCCGTTTAACGGCTGTTTCTGTTCATGTCTTGCAGCTTTGTAAAAGTAGCGTTGTCGGTAAACACTTGAATTGTACGGCCGTCCGCGAATTTTTTGGCCGCATGTTTGACATGTTTATCATCATTTTTCGTAAAAGGATGATTTGTTCTGACGGCAATGACGACTCTCGTGTCAGTCACGATGACCTGACTATCCTGTACGCCGTTTACTTTTTTCACGCGGTTTGCAACTTTTGCCGCCAACCTGATGTTTTCGGCGTTGTCATACCCATTATAAGACATTGCTGCCGGCGGCGTATTGACATTTCGGCCGTTATATGTGCCGTCCGTCGTTAACGGAACCCCGTCATTAGGCGCGTACTGGTCGGACACGTTTGTCGTATTATGACGGCCGTTTCGGTTTTCCATCATTTCAGAAACGGGTCCTTGATGATCCATTCCGTACTGGCCTCTGCCGTTACCATTATCATTCGAATAATATCCGACCGGACGTGTTGACTGATTGTAGCGTCCGTCATTCATGGCATTATTTGCTCCGCATGCCGTTAAGCTTGCCGTCACGGCTAAAACGCCCGCGATCGTCATCAGTTTTTTACCCAATGGAAAACCCCCCCGTGGATTCATCGCTGTTTGAGCGTTTTCCGCTCATGTTTAGGATGTGCGGCGGGCGGCGGGTTTAAGCTTGTCAGTTATGTCCATTCCTCAGTTGGACATAAAAAAAGGAACGACATACATCGTCCCGAAACATTAATCTTCTTCTTCCTCCGGCCGTCCGAATACTTGATTTGGACTCGGCTGATTCGGCGCGGTATTGGGATTTGCTCCGCCGTAAGGCATAAAATATCCGGCGTTTGCACCCATATTCGGATACGGCTGCACAGGCATATTTGCGTGATGGTGATGTGAACCGTGGTGATGGTGGTGGTGATGATGTGAATCATGGCAGCCGCAATCATCATCCTTATATTTTCCATCATGATGAGGCGCGTTTGCGTAATGTGACGAATATCCGCCGTAATACGGCATTTGACCGTACGGAGCACCGCCGAAACCAGATGCAGAACCATCATAATGCTCTGCATTTTCATGGGCCTGGTTTTCATATTCACCGTAACCCGCTTGCGGCCCAAATCCCGGATGATGGAATCCGTACGGTAACGGCATCGGCATTACCGGAAAGCCTCCAAAACCTCCTCCAAAACCGCCGAAACCTCCGCCTACCGGGAAGCACGGATGGCATAGTCCCGAACCCGGCAGCATCGGTGTCACCGGAACCGGACAAGGACAAGGCATGCACGGCATCGGGTAATGCATAAAAGACGGTTCAACGGCCGGCATATTCGGATACGGGACATTCGGAATGTTTGGCATGTTCGGCAGATGATAAGCGGCGTTTTCTTCTTCCATCTTTCCGGCTTCAGGCGCCTTTGGCATATTCGGGTAATTCGCGTTTTCCATGTTGATCATTTCCTCCTGTTGTGGAATGTTATTGTCATGCTCTTTTTCTTTCGGCTCGACAAAATGTGTCACCGGTTCCTCCGGCTTAGGAGGCGACCACGGCTGAAACAGCTGATTGGACGGGTAATATTGGTTCATATCAGCTTCCGGCAGCACATTTTCATGCTTTTCAGGGATTGGCGGCACATACGGAATTGACGGCTTTGGTTCTTCCGGTATGGTGTCTTCAATGTCCACAACTGCTTTCGGTTTTTCTTTGGCATATGGATGCTCATGCTTATGCGCAGACGTTCCGAAGCCGGCCTTAGGTTCTTTTCTGACCGGAACGGCTTCTGAAGGCACCTTTATCTTCATTCCAGGCATAATTAAGTCTGGATTGCTAAGCTGATGATTCAGTTTTTTTAACTCTTCAAGATCAACTCCGTATTTTTCAGCTATTTTCCAGAGCGAATCGCCTTTTTGAACGATATGAATTTTCAACGTTTTCCCCTCCTATGCACAAAACGTGAACGGTACATTTGTCATTACAATACGTTTCTTCACACTATATGCCGATGGACTGGGCATGATGATAAAAAATTTGGGAAGGAGGGGAAATTTTTATGATTACGTATGACTCAGCATTCTGTTCAAAGCACGAAGCGCTTCTGTCCGAACCGCTTCCGGAACTTTAATGACACCCTTCGGCTCGCCTTTTTCAAGCTGCTCAAGCGACCACAATAAATGCGGCAGGTCGATTCTGTTCATAGTCAGACACGGACACATATCGGGATTCAATGATTCAATCTGTTTATCCGGATGCGAGTGAATGAGGCGCTGAACAAGATTCATTTCCGTGCCGATCGCCCATTTGCTTCCCGGTTCAGCCTGTTCGATCGTATCAATAATGTATTTGGTAGACCCGCTGTCGTCACTGAGCGAGACCACTTCCCGCGAACATTCCGGATGAACGATAATGCGGATGCCGGAATCCCGCTGCCGCAGCTGAGAAATATTTTCCTCTGTAAACTTTTCGTGTACGGAGCAATGCCCTTTCCAAAGGATAACCTTAATGTTTTCCGGATGGTCAGTAAGCAATCGGTTCTGCACCGGGTCCCATACAGCCATTTCTGTCAGCGGAATGCCAAGGTCATAGGCCGTATTTCTGCCTAAATGCTGATCCGGCAAAAATAAAATTCTCTCTTTTTGTTTAAAAGCCCATTTCAGCACACTCCGGGCATTCGAAGAGGTGACGGTCGCTCCTCCGTGCCGTCCGACGAATGCTTTAATTTCCGCCGTCGAGTTAACATATGTTAACGGAATGATGGTGTTACCGTACAGTTCTTGAAGCTCTTGCCATGCTTTGTCCGTCTGCTGAATATCTGCCATATCAGCCATCGAGCATCCGGCGCGCATGTCGGGCAAAATGACGGTTTGGTTATCATCAGTCAGCATATCAGCGGTTTCCGCCATAAAATGCACGCCGCAAAACACAATATATTCCGCCTCTTTATTTTTTTCTGCCACTTGAGCAAGCTGCAGAGAGTCACCTGCCGTATCGGCGAATTGTATTACTTCGTCTTTTTGATAGTGATGCCCCGGAATGAACAGGCGCTTTCCGAAAGCCCGTTTAATGGCGGCGACCCGCTTTTCCATTTCTCCTGTGCTCATGTCTTTATAATGGCTCGGCATCATTTCGGCTGATGCAGTTAGCACGTCAAAAATAGACATCTTAAAAATCCCCCTGTTCCGCAGCCTCAACATCCATGCTGATGTCGGCGCTTTTTACTGAATGAGTCAGAAATCCGAGTGAAATATATTGGACCCCCGTTCCTTTATAAGCGGGCAACGTGTCGAGCGTTATGCCTCCGGATGCTTCCGTTTTGATATGGCCCGGTGTCATACCTGCAAAACGCCGGACGGACTCAGGCGGACAGTTGTCAAACATAATAACGTCTGCACCCGCTTCTATTGCCTCGAGCAGCTGCTGTTCGGATTCGATTTCGACTTCCACCGCAAGCATCTGCCCCGCCGTTTTTCTTGCCCGCTCCATTGCCGCCCTTATCGATCCGCAGGCGGCAATATGATTATCTTTTATCATGATGCCGTCATATAAGCCGAAGCGATGATTAAAGCCGCCTCCGACCCGAACGGCGTATTTTTCCAGCATTCTGAGCCCGGGTGTTGTTTTTCTCGTATCACAAAGCTTAATGGACGGATCATCAAGACGCCTTTTGGCCTCATCCGTCATTGTCGCAATGCCTGACATTCTTTGTATGAGATTCAGAATGACCCGCTCCCCCGTAAGAAGAGCCGCCGCCTGGCCTTCTATTTCAGCGAGCACGTCTCCTTTTTTCATCCGTTCTCCGTCTTTTTTCAGGGAGCGGATGCGGATATCATCGTGTAAAAGCTTCCATCCTTCACGGATAACGGCTTCTCCGGCAAACACGCCGTCTGTTTTTGCGATGATTCGCGCTTTACATTGCTGATCAGAAAAAATCGCTTGTGACGTCGCATCACCCGTTCCGATATCTTCCTGAAAAAAATGAGTCAGCATTTGTTTTAGCTGCAGAATGTCCATAGTTCCCCAATCCTTTCGTTTTTTCTGATAGCTGTTCCAGATGTTGAATGAATGATTTGTTTTCCGTGCCACTCTTTCTCCGTCCCGGGAAAATCAGCGCGAAAATGAGCGCCCCTGCTTTCTTCCCGAATAAGGGCTGAGGTCACAACAAGTTGCGCAGTCTTCCATAAGCAGGATAGCTCGGCTTGTTCCATTGTGATATCCTTCACATTTATATGACGCACAGATACGTTGTTAAGCCAGGATGCCAGCGCCTGCAGGTTTTCTTTTTCCCTGACAATGCCCGCTCCGGTTGTCATTTTGGCTTGGAGCACATGAAGCGTTGTGTCCGGCACTTCTAAGATGACGTCAGATTTCTTCGGGGTTTTTTTATATCTTCCGTTTAACGGTGTTTGAGTGATATGTTCAGCACATCGTTTCCCGCTTGCCAGCGCTTCCAGCAGTGAGTTGCTCGCAAGGCGGTTCGCCCCGTGCAATCCTGTGCAGGCGGTCTCGCCTATGGCGTACAAATCAGGCACGGACGTTTTCCCCCATGTATCGGCTTTTACTCCGCCCATTAAAAAATGCATTCCGGGTGCTACGGGAATCCCGCTTTCAAGATCAACACCGGCTGTTTGACAAATTTCTGTTATGGTCGGAAAACGTTTCTTAAAATCGGCTATTCGGCTGCAATTTATAAAAACAGGATTTTCTTTCATCATTTCTTCATAAATCGCCCGTGAAACCACATCCCGGGGCGCCAAATCTTCAAGCGCGTGTCTGCCAGCCATGATCCTGCGCCCGAAGCGATCCGCTAAATATCCGCCTTCTCCCCTCACTGCTTCAGAAATCAGGCCGTACACAGTCTCGTTTTTCACAAGGAGGGTCGGGTGGAACTGGGTGAACTCCATATCCGTGATCTCAGCTCCCGCGCGGAAGGCAAGAGTGATGCCGTCTCCCGTTATGGCGGAATCATTTGTGTGATATTGGTACAGACTGCCGCAGCCGCCTGATGCAAGCACTACACAATCCGCTCTTCTGTAAGAAACAGCGCCTGAAGCATCCTTTGCGGCAACGCCTGCGCATCGTCCGTGTTCAATCAGCAGATCAACAACCGTCTCGTGTTCAATGATCCGTATGCCGTCCCTCAGCTGCTGAACCAGAAACTCAACCAACATCCGTCCGGTCGCATCTCCCCCGGCGTGCAGAATTCTCCTTTTGGAATGAGCGCCTTCCCTGCCGAGACAAAACGTTCCGTCCGACTTCGTATCAAAAGGGAAATGGCCTTCTATCAGCCTGTTTATCATGCTTTGTCCGCTTTTCAGCAAATGCCGCACGGCTGTCACGTCATTGTGTCCGCATCCCGCATACAGTGTATCGTTCACATGGGATTCTATAGAGTCATCTTTTGCATATGAAACAGCAATCCCGCCTTGAGCATAATGCGAATTGCTGTTCGTTACGTTTCTCTTTGTGATGACGGTCACTTGGTATGACGGAGGAAATGAGGAAGCACAGGCAAGGGCCGCCGTCCCCGAACCAATGACGATAATTGTTTTTTCAGACATACATCACCCTCCTGTTATGTTTACACCTGTCTTGACACCTATATTTACACAACGATAAAATAAACTCAAGCTTTTTTTAACATAAACGGATAGGAGACGGGCTGTATGATTTATCTTGATTACGCGGCGGGAGCGCCTTTAAGCAAAGAAGCCGCGAAAGTCTTTCAGCATCTCAGCACAGAGGTATACGGCAATGCAAGCAGCCTTCATGACGCCGGAGGAAGAGCGGCGGACGTGCTGGAATATTGCAGACATTCTGCAGGCAAATTGATCGGCGGAGCGGCAGACGGCATTTACTTTACAAGCGGCGGAACGGAAGCGAACATCCTGGCCGTCCAATCATTGCTGCACGGCCTGCCCGATCACAAAAAACATTTTATTACGACCGCAATGGAACACCATTCGATCCATAATGCCGCGGCGTTTTTAGCTGACCGTGGAATTGATGTCACCATCATATATCCCGACGAAAACGGCCTTATAACCGAGGACATACTGGCGGCTCATGTCCGTCCTGACACGGGGCTCGTTTCCATACAGCACGCCAATTCAGAAACCGGCCTCATCCAGCCTGTGAATCGTCTGGCCGCTTTTCTTCACCAGAGAAACATTTTGCTGCATTGCGATTGTGTTCAAAGTTTCGGCAAACTGCCGATTGATGCGGATCAGGCGGGAATCGACGCCCTTTCCATCTCCGGTCATAAAGTATACGGCCCGAAAGGCACCGGGGCTGTTTACATTCGGCCCGGTGTCAGCTGGAACCCGGTTTATCCGCATACCGTGCATGAAAACGGGTTCAGGCCCGGTACGGTGAATGTGCCGGCCATCGGCGCTTTTACCGCTGCTGCGGAGTATGCAGTGAAACATATGGAGGAACACCGTGAGCATGCTGACAGGCTGAGGAATTATTTGTATGACCAAATTCGGCGTCAAGGCCTCCCCATTTCATTTTCAGAGGAAGAAACCGGCGGTGAATGCCTGCCCCACATTGTCGGGTGTTTTTTTCACTCCTTTGAAGGACAATATATTATGTTAGAATGTAATCGTAACGATATTTGCATCTCAACCGGGAGCGCATGTTCCGCCGGCAGCCACGGCCCTTCTTCAGCTATGAAGGCGCTGAGAAAAACCGAACGGGAAGCGCGGCAGTTTTTCCGGATCTCATTCGGAAACGAAACAACATGTGAACAGCTCGATATGCTGATACATACATTTACGGCGCTATGGGAGCAAAAGAAAGGAGAATCAGCAATTTGACAGAAGGAACGAAGCTTACTGGGGAGAAAAGACGCGACATGCTGCTTCATTGGCTGAAAGAAGCCGGCTCGCCATTAACAGGAGGCGAATTGGCCAAAAAAGCAAATGTCTCAAGACAGGTGATCGTGCAGGACATATCGCTTTTGAAAGCAAAAAACGAGCCGATTATCGCGACGAGCCAAGGCTACTTATACATCAGCATGAATGCCGGCGGCGAAAAAAATGCCGAACGGATTGTCGCCTGTCTGCACGGCCCGGAGCGGACGGAAGAAGAGCTTGCACTTATTGTCGATGAAGGCGTCACCATAAAGGACGTCATAATTGAACACCCCGTATACGGCGATTTAACCGCCGCCATAAGAGTCAGTACACGGAAAGAAGTCAAACAATTCATGGATCACATTAACTCGACAAATGCCGCTTACCTTTCACAGCTGACCGGAGGCGTGCACCTCCATACGTTAAGCGCCCCGACAAAAGAGCGGATTGACCAAGCCTGCCAAGCGCTGGACGACGCGGGTATTTTAATAAAAGATTAAAAAAAAGCCCCCTGAAGGGCTTTTTTTATATCGAATAGGATTGATATGTTCCCAGAAGCTTGACCCGGCAGCCGAGGGCTTCCATCTCTTGAACGGCACCGGGAATGAGAACCTGATCCATCGCCTGTTCAATATCAATAATAAAGAAATAGTTGCCGAGACCCGTTTTTGTCGGCCGCGATTCGATCTTTGATAAATTCAGGTTTCTCCATGAAAAAGCGGACAGCACCCTGTGCAGCGCACCTGATTGGTCATCTTGGGGAAGCGTTACCATCATCGTCGTTTTCGGCCGTGAAGACAGTTTCGCATTCACTTCGAATGAGACGTCTTTTTCAGGCGAAAGAATGACAAATCTCGTGTGGTTGTCCTGATAATCCTGAATATCCCGCTTCACGATGCTCAATCCGTATGTAGCGGCGGCCATTTCATTTGCAATCACGCCGATCGGAAGGTCCGAATGCTCACTGACATACTTGGCAGCCGCACCTGTTGACTTCGCATACTCATAAGGAACGGACGAAAAATGCCGGTGAAGAAATTTGTGGCATTGCGCAATCGCATGGGAATGAGAATAAATTTTCTCAAGTTTTTTCCACTCATTTTCTCTCGAAGGGTGAACGAGCAGATGCTGGTGAATCGGCAGCGTCATTTCCCCCACGATCGCAAGAGGCTGCTCATGAATCAAATAGTCAATCGTTAAGTTAACCGAGCCTTCCAGCGCGTTTTCCAAAGGAACAAATGCAAGATCAACTTCTCCCGCAACCGCCGCATCCATGCATGCCGGTATTGTTTGATAAGGTGCTTGTGTCACGCTGTTTTGAAAGCAGGAACTGACTGCTAGATGTGTAAATGTGGCTTCTGGCCCTAAATAACCGACTTTCATGTCTCTTCTCTCCTTACGCGCCTGACCCTAAGATCTCAACTTTTTCTATAAAATCAAATTTTCTCAGTTTATTCATTAACGTATGAATGTTTTCTTCCATTGCGGACGTACTGATTGAGAGCGTGACATTCGCCCTGCCCTGAAGCGGAATCGTCTGGTGAATGGAAAGCACGTTGCTTCCTGAGTCAGCCACCGCCTGCAAAAGCTGGGATAACGCGCCTGACCGATCCTCCAAATGAAAGAAAAGTGTGATTATTTGTTCTTTAACCATCGTGTAAAAAGGAAAAACCGCATCTCGGTATTTGTAAAAAGCGCTTCTGCTTAAATCAACTTTCTGCACGGCATCTGCAACCGATTCAGCCTTTTTTCTGTCGAGCAGCTTTTTGACTTCAAGGGTTTTCCGCATCGCATCAGGCAGAACGTCTTCACGCACTAAATAAAATGTCTCTTCTTTCACCTGCACCCCTCCCTTTTACATCAGAGAGCCTGCAACGCAAGCTCTCCGTTTTTTTAATCAATAAATTCAAATTCAAATTCCAGAAGCCGGATGATATCGCCGTCTTTAGCACCGCGTTCTCTGAGCGCTTCATCAACGCCCATACCGCGCATCTGTCTTGCAAAACGCTTGACGGATTCGTCACGGGAGAAGTCAGTCATTTTAAAGAGGCGTTCCAGACTGTCACCTGAAAGCACAAACGCGCCGTCCGGATCACGGGTAATGTTAAATGGAATTTCTTCATCTTCCATCGTGTACATTACGCGGTTTTCCGCCAGTTCTTCTTCATCATACAGCGGGAATTCAGGCGTTGTTTCCAGCTGGTTGGCGACTTCAAACAGAAGATCGCGGAGCCCTTCTCTCGTCACAGCGCTGATCGGAAAGACAGGGTGATCATCCTGAAGCTTTTCTTTAAACGCTTTAAGATTTTCAGCCGCTTCGGGCATGTCCATTTTATTCGCAACGATAATTTGCGGACGCTCCGTCAGCCGCAGATTATATTCACTGAGCTCCTGATTAATGGTGACATAATCCTCATACGGATCACGGCCTTCCATCGCTGACATGTCAATGACGTGAACGATGACGCGCGTCCGTTCGATATGGCGGAGAAATTGGTGGCCTAAGCCGACTCCTTCGTGCGCTCCTTCAATCAGGCCGGGCAGATCCGCCATGACGAAGCTTCTTCCGTCATCCGTTTCCACCATGCCCAGATTCGGAACAAGCGTTGTAAAATGATAATCGGCGATTTTCGGCTTTGCCGATGAAACGACAGACAGAAGCGTAGATTTTCCGACGCTCGGGAAGCCGACGAGACCTACGTCTGCAAGCACTTTCAGTTCAAGCACGATATAGCGCTCTTTTCCGGGCTCTCCGTGCTCTGACAGCTGCGGTGCCGGGTTGGCCGGTGTCGCAAAGCGGGTATTTCCGCGTCCGCCGCGTCCGCCTTTTGCGATGACGGCACGCTGCCCGTGCTCAGTCAGATCGGCAATGACCTGTTTTGTATCGTCATCCGTTACGACTGTGCCGGGCGGAACTTTAACAACCATATCGTCCGCATTTCTGCCGTGCTGGTTTTTAGACATGCCGTGCTCGCCGCGTATCGCTTTGAAATGCCGCTGGTACCGGAAGTCCATGAGCGTGCGCAGTCCTTCATCAACCTCAAAAACGACGTCGCCTCCATTACCTCCGTCACCGCCGGCAGGCCCGCCTTTCGGCACATATTTTTCACGGCGGAACGCAACCATTCCGTTACCGCCGTCGCCGCCTTTTACATATACTTTCACCTGATCTACAAACATAATATCCTCCGTTCTAAACCGTAAAAAACCGCTAGTTCATTCCAATTTCGGCCACACATTCATGGCCGGTCAGCTCAAATTGCATGACATCAAAGTCCTCATGCCGGGATTTGCGAAATTCATCAAACACATCTGCATTTGCAATCGTTCCATGAAAATCGAGATATACAATAAGCTGTCTGTCAGGGTGATCCGTCTGCAGCGATACGGTCAGATGATTTTCACTTTCATTGTTTACCGCCAGACCGAACAGATGAAACAGTTTTCTCATCAGGTTCGACAGCTTTTGATCATATGCCGATAAATCTTTAATTTCTCCGAGCACTTCGTATTCGAGCCTCATATAACGGGACTTCCAATTAAATGTCAGAAAGTCAAACGCCAAGTGCGGGGTTTTCAGGTTTGAGAGCTTTGATTCGTGCTTTGCATCTATGACCATTTCGTCAATAATTTCAACGACCCTGTCATACTTCTGCAAACTTAAGTTTCCTTTTATCAGCTGCAGCTTATTCATCCAATCATGACGGAAATGGCCCATTAATTGGATCAGCTCATTGATCAGAGCCGCATCGCTTACAGGTTCTTCTTGTTTCTTCGATACATCCTTCATTTTCGCACTCCCAATCGTTTAATTTCTTTTTAGGAGTCTTGATAAGTGTGTACTATGAATTATAACAGAGAAGGCTTTGTTAAAAAAACACTTGTTTTTCCTGGTTCATCATGTTCCTTTTTCGGATCGCATACAATGCGGATGCCAGGCAGAAACATTTTTGGTATCACTGCTTGGGGAACATATCCAGTGGGTATGGGAAGCTGATGTCCTCATTCAAGGCGGGGTTCACTCACGCATCCTCTGCTTTTCATTCTTGATGTTACTCCGCTTACTGCAAAAAAAACTCCAGTCAACGACCGGAGTTTTTTGTGTCATTATTGAGCTACAGGATATACGCTCACTTTTTTGCGGTCACGGCCGAAACGTTCGAATTTAACAGTTCCGTCGATTTTAGCAAAAAGAGTGTCATCTCCTCCGCGGCCCACGTTTTCACCTGGGTAGATTTTCGTTCCGCGTTGACGGTAAAGGATAGATCCGCCTGTTACGAATTGACCGTCTGCACGTTTAGCGCCTAAACGTTTAGATTCAGAGTCACGTCCGTTCTTTGTAGAACCTACACCTTTTTTAGAAGCGAAAAACTGAAGATCTAATCTAAGCATGTAACTCACCTCCTATATTTGGTTTGCAGTCAACCGTAAGTGTTCACTGTAATCCCGCTCGATCGTTTCAAGAGAAACAATCATGCCTTCAATCAGCAGCTGCGCTTTTTGCAAAGCTTCCTGATCAGCGGCTTCAGGGAATTCAAAGTAGAAATAACCCCCGTCCTCGCCTATATCAAGAATCGGTTCGAGAGGAGCCAGCGCGATAACCGCATTGACCGCTCCGAAAACGACAGCCGTGACCCCGGCGCATACGAGATCTCGTCCATGTTCAGCAAAATCGGCATGTCCCGTCATTTCAAAGGACAATATGCCCCCGTCATTCCGGGATCTTCGAATTGTTGCCTCAATCATGCTTACGCGTTGATTTTTTCGATTGTCAATTTAGTATAAGGCTGACGATGACCTTGTTTTTTATGAACATTTTTCTTTGGCTTGTAACGGAAAACAGTGATTTTTTTCGCACGGCCTTGTTTTTCAACTTTAGCTGTAACTGTCGCGCCTGCAACTGTTGGGTTGCCGACTTTCACGCTGTCTCCGCCAACAAACAATACGTCTTCAAACGTCACTGTTTCACCTGCTTCAGCAGCAAGTTTTTCGATGTAAACAGTTTGACCTTCTTCAACTTTGATTTGTTTTCCGCCTGTTTTAATGATTGCGTACATTCTCTGCACCTCCTATTAGACTAAGACTCGCCAGCAACAGGGGGCTTTAAAGCTCTTATCACCTGTCCCGAGCGGTTGTAGCATTGGTGCTACATCCATAACATTAAAAAATATATCAGAACCAAAAGGATATGTCAATCTATTTCTAGTAAGGCAGCAGCAGGTCTTCCATAGAGGAATCTGTCCGTTTATCGGCAAAATACGCATGAAGCACTTCATTTTCATCGAGCTGGCTGAGCTTTTCGCCGGCTTTTTCAACGATAATGGGGTGCTTGCATCCCCGTTTGAATTCGGCCATGACATGCTTTACTTTGGCATCGGCCGCGACCGTCAAAGGATGCAGCATGGCGACATCGCGGTTTTTGCCGTAGTATCTCTCCAAAAGAAACCTCAGCTGAATATAATGCCGCTTCCGGTATTCATCCCATAAAGAAGCGGCGAGAAAGACGAACAGCACCCATGCGCTGACCTGAAGGGGGACGGCCAGCACAATCCAGCAGCAGAGCAAAAGCGCGGAAACAGCCGATGTCTGCAGGCTGAGGAGATGCGCTTTTTGAAAAGCCATTTGTTTAGAGAAGTATAAAAACACGAACTTTCCGCCGTCAAGCGGCCAGATCGGCAAAAGATTGATGAAAAGAATGGAGAGATTATAAAAGGTAAACATCTCAAATGTCTGCTCACTTGCAAAGCCTGACATGAAAAAGAGCCAGGCTGCCGCCTGAAGCCACACATGCTGAAGCGGGCCCGCCAGAATGACCGCGAATTCCTCTTTAAGCGGCCGGTTTCCGTGCTCCTCCACCTCAACCGTCCCGCCGAAAGGGAGCAGAAAGATGCGTTTAATGCGCCACGAAAAAAACACAGCCAGAGCAGCATGCCCCAGCTCATGAACGGATACGACCAGCAAAAGACACAGCAGCGCTTTGATGTGCCCCGTCATAAGACCAAGCCCCATGATAATCCAAAGAAAAGGATGGACATGAATTTTAAAAAGGAGGATGAGCCATTTATTCATCAAATGTGATCACCTGGATCGGATCTATGAATTTATCGCCATCCTGGATCGCGAAATAGTACTGGCCTTTACTTTTATCGTTGAGCTTGATCGAACCGATCTTTTTCCCTTTATCGACAAAGTCGTACAATGAAACATTAACATCTTTTAGCCGGCCGTAAATGCTGCTGGTATTGTCGGCGTGCTGCACCTTCACCGTCAGTCCTGTTTTTTTATCTTTGCTCACTTCCATAATGTAGCCTTCTTTTACGCTGTCAATGGCTTCGCTGGCGGTTTCGACGACGACGCCTTCTCCGTTATTTTGAAAGTCCTGCTGGATTTTCCCCGCGGCAGGAACGGCCATATCCTGACTGACCGCCACCTGACCGTCCTTCTTTTTCGTTCCCGGCGTAAGAAAAGCGAGCGGGTTTCCGAAGGAAGATACGAACCAATTGCTTACGGCAGCAAACTGAAATTCTTTTTGAAAGGTTTGTGCGATCGCCGGTTTGATCTGACTCAGCGGCTGTTTGTCAGTTTTATAGGCAATAGCGGAGATCAGTACGAGACAGGCGGCCAGCAGGCATTTTAAAATAATAGAATGAGCACTGATCAATGGATGCCGTCCGTTAAATTCGGGCGGGTGTTCCGTTTGATATTCGTAGTCCGGTAGAAGCTTGTGCTTTTCCTGCTCCTTGACCGTCTGCCACGCGGGAAAATTCTGCGTTTGGGCGTTTTGAACGAAAGTCCGTTTTGATTCAGGCCGCTGTTTTCTTCTTTTGGCCAGTCTTTTTCTAATTTCATCAGCTCTGTGACTCATCGCCATCATCCTTTGCAATCGTTGGGTTTGTACATCCTATGTCTTGTCCATTGCAAATATGCGCTCTTGAAAAACAAAAAAGACCTGATAAGCTGGGCTTCATCAGATCTTTGTATTCTGGTATATATTATGAACGCACGCCGAAAAATGACTTGATTTTCGCCATCATCCCTTTTTGCTGCTCTTCAAGCACCTGCAAAGGAACGGATTCTCCTAAAATGCGCCGGGCGATATTGCGGTACGCAATGCTGGCGCGGTTTTTGGAATTCATGGCAATCGGTTCGCCGATATTTGAAGCCCTGATCACTTCATCATCGTCAGCAACGATTCCGAGGAGATCAATAGACAGATGATGAACAACTTCATCCACATCCATCGTGTCACCGTTTTTCACCAGATGATTTCTGATGCGGTTCACGATAAGGCGCGGCGGTTCGATATCTTCCTGCTCCAAAAGTCCGATAATGCGGTCAGCGTCCCGCACCGCTGATATTTCCGGCGTCGTCACAACAATCGCCTTATCAGCTCCGGAGACGGCATTTTTATAGCCTTGTTCAATTCCGGCCGGACAATCAATAATGACATAATCAAATTCCTGCTTAAGCTCCTGCACAAGCGATTTGATCTGCTCAGGGACAACAGCCGTCTTGTCGCTTGTCTGGGCAGCCGGCATTAAATGCAGCAGATCATCAAAACGTTTGTCTTTGACAAGCGCCTGATGCGTCTTGCATCTGCCTTCAATTACATCTACTAAGTCGTAAATAATTCTGTTTTCAAGACCCATTACGACATCAAGGTTGCGCAGTCCGATATCTGTGTCTACCAAACAGACGCGCTTCCCTAAAATGGCTAAGGCGGTACCGAGGTTTGCAGATGTTGTTGTTTTACCTACTCCGCCTTTTCCCGAAGTTATTACGATAGCCTCACCCAATTTCACATTCCTCCCTCAAGCCTTGTTAGATCAGGTCTTAAATGAGCCAATTGCTGAAGGCGTTCAATGACCATATTTCCGTCAGTATCTAAATAAGCACATTCCATGTCGTTCCCTTTTTGAATGTGGTCTGGGGAGCGATTTAACACGTGATTGATCCTCAATTGTGTCGGCATCATTTCTGATGCGGCGATCACAGCCCGGTTATTTCCGTTATAACCCGCGTGGGCAATCCCTTTTAATGAACCGAGAACAAATATATTTCCTCCGGCTCTGATCGTACCGCCGGGATTCACATCTCCGATTAAAAGCAAATCTCCCGTCACGTGAAGCACCTGGCCCGAACGGACGATTTTGGAAACAGAAACAATTTCCTGCTCCTCTTTCATCCGCTGCGCTTCTTCTTTGGCGATGACTTCACTGTCAATTGAATGCACGACTAAATCTTTCTTTGACGCGATCAGATCAGTCAGCTGCTCTGCCTGTTCCTGATACAGATACCGATGCCCGAGTTTAATATGAACACTGATTTTTTGGCCTTTGCCATCAGTATATTGTTCAATCGACAGCATGTTTTGAAGACCATCGAGAAGCTCATCAAAAGAACACGCATCATCCAGATGCAATGTTAAGCCGTTTTTTGTTCCTTTTATTGTTACATATTGCTGCTTTTTGGTCTTCATCAATGTTCACCTCAACAACATACTCTTTTCGTCAAAAAAAGATAAAATCCTTTTTACTCATCTCTTAATTCTTTCTTCAGACTTATATAAAACAGCCTGAAGGGCAGGACTAATATAACGGCTCCCGCAATATTCAGCAAAGCGGTCGGCAAGAACCTCTGAATGACAAAATCGTTAAATGTCATTGTGCCGCTGCGGATTAACGTCTGAATGCCGTAGACGTAAAATTCAAGCACACATACGCTCAGCACCGCGACCAGAATGACCATCAGGGCGTTTGTCTGCAGCACTTTAAACGCTTTGGCCGCCAGATAGCATAAACCGGCAAAACCAAACATATAAACGCCTAAAACACCCGTATAATTGATGTCATAAAGAAATCCGAAAATCAAACCGTAGATCACCGCATGCTTTTGGTTGATATAAGCGGACATAAAAATCAGCGCAAGCAAAAGAAAATGCGGAACGACCTGCTGCTCGACGGAAACGAAAGGAAAACGCACCAGATCCGTATAGATGCTTTCCGCACAAAAGACCAAAATCATAATCAAAGGGAGAAGGAAACGTTTCACGATCCTTCCTCCCCTGTTGCTACGCTTCGGTTCACGACGATGACATGGTCAAGATCGTACAAGTCGGCAGCCGGTTTCACGTAAGCGATTTTCGTCAGGCCGTAAGCATCTGATTCTACATCGGTCACTTCCCCGACCGTCAGCCCTTGAGGAAATACGCCGCCCGTTCCGGATGTCTCCACGAGGTCGCCTTTTTTCACTTCACGTTTTTCATCCGGCTCAAGGATGGTCATTTTCAGAGTCTGTTTCTTTTTATCATACCCTTCAATTAAACCGTAGCCTTTGCTGCCCTTTTTGCCGGAGATTTTGGTGGCCACTCTGTTATTGCGGTCAACATCGCTCAGCAGTTGAACGGCGGATGTGAAACTGTTGAGTCCGCTGCTTTTGATCTTTCCGACCAGCGCACCCTTTTCGTTCGTGACAGCCATGTCTTTGGCCACTTTCTGCTTCGTTCCCTTATTGATCATGATCTGCTTGTACCATTGATCAGGGTTTCTGGCGATAACGGTCGCTAAAATCGGATCATAGTCGGAAATTGATTTGACATGCCCGAGTTCATCACGCAGCTTCTTGTTTTCATCTTTGAGTTCTTGGAGCTTCGCTTCATATTGTGTCTGTCCGTCCAGCTTTTGTCTTAAGCGTTCGTTTTCCTTGTACGTGTTTTTCAGGTCTTTTATGTCCCCGAAGAACCCTGCAAAATATTCGGCAGGCGTGTGAAAAATGTTTTGAAATACTCCCGTCGTATCACCGATCAGCTTTTCAGGCCAGGTGGTATTACGGCCGTTCTTCAGCGAGAATCCAATCATAGCCACCAATATGATAATACACAGAAGTAATAGCATTAACCGTTTGTTCGGCATCGTGATACACCTCTTCTATTTAACTCCTGATTATCTTGTTTTCCCTTTGAAAAGATGGATGTGCTCCAGTGCTTTTCCAGTGCCGATCGCAACACAATCCAGCGGATCTTCAGCGATAAGAACAGGCATTTTCGTTTCGTCGCTGATGACTTTGTCGAGATTGCGGAGCAGGGCGCCTCCCCCTGTTAATACAATACCTCTGTCCATAATATCAGCGGCCAGCTCAGGCGGTGTTTTTTCAAGCGTGCTCTTCACCGCGTCAACGATTGAGAGAACTGTATCACGCAGTGCATTTGCAATTTCCGTTCCCGTGATTTCGATCGTTTTCGGCAGACCTGTCAGAAGATCGCGGCCGCGGATTTCCATTGACGCATTTTCTTCACCGGTTTCTGCTGAACCGATTTCCATTTTAATAGCTTCCGCCGTACGGTCACCGATCATCAGATTATATGTTTTTCTGATATAGCTGATGATTGAGTCGTCCATTTCGTCACCGGCTACGCGGATTGACTGAGACGTGACAATGCCGCCTAAAGAAATGATCGCCACTTCAGTTGTTCCGCCGCCGATATCAACGACCATGCTGCCCGTCGGCTCCCATACCGGAAGATTCGCGCCGATTGCTGCTGCAAACGGTTCTTCAATCGGATAAGCGTCACGTGCGCCCGCTTGTCTTGTCGCGTCGATGACCGCCCGTTCTTCAACGGCCGTAATACCTGACGGCACACACACCATAACGTAAGGCTTTCTCGCAAACAATCCTTTATTTTTCACAGCCTGATTAATGTAGTATTTCATCATTGTCGCAGTTGTTTCATAGTCAGCGATAACGCCGTCTTTCATCGGACGGAGCGCGACCACGTTGCCCGGAGTTCTTCCGATCATGTTTTTCGCATCGTTACCGACCGCAACGATGGACTTCGTATCCGTTTGCAGAGCAACGACAGACGGCTCTCTCACTACGATTCCTTTTCCTTTAACAAACACAAGCGTATTCGCGGTTCCCAAATCTATACCAAGGTCTCTTGTACCAATTCCGAACATATGTATGTATCTTCCTTTCTTAAAGCAAAAATACCCTAAAGGGAAAAACTCATAAAATCTATTATATCTTAAATCAACGAAAAAAAAAGTGTTACAAATATCCTTTTTCCTTTAAACTCACAAATTTTTTGTCACCAATGACCAAATGATCCAGCAGCTCGATGCCGATTAAATTTCCGCACTCAAAAAGCCGCCTGGTTACCTCTATATCTTCCCTGCTCGGTGTAGGATCTCCTGAAGGATGATTGTGAACACAAATGAAGGACGCGGCGGATCGTTTGAAAGCTTCTTTAAACACCTCCCGCGGGTGGACAATAGATGAATTCAGACTTCCGATAAAAACGGTGCGTTTATGAATGACTTGATTTTTGGTATTTAAATATAAACAGACAAAATGCTCCTGGGATAAAAAGCGCATATCCTCCATCACATACTTCGCCCCGTCTTCCGGAGAGCGGATGACGCAATGCTCCCCGGCGGATGTCTTATGAATGCGGCTCCCCAGCTCAATTGCGGCAAGAATCTGAACGGCTTTCACCGTGCCGATTCCCGGAATGCTGGAAAGCTCCTGGGCAGAGGCGCCTTTTAACAGTCGCAGCCCGTCAAACGTCCGCAGCAGCCGGTGAGCGAGGTTCATGACGGACTCATGTTTCGTTCCCGTCCGCAGCAGGATGGCGAGCAATTCATTGTTAGAGAGATGTTCGGCTCCGAAGTGCAGAAGCCGCTCTCTCGGTTTTTCTTTTTCGGGGAAATCTCTTAATTTTAACGGCAGATCACGGATGATCAACCCCTCCTTGTTCCCCTTCCCGGTTTGAACATCAAGCTTTTATATTAAATTCTTTCAAGGCTCTCATTGTTTTAGCGACAGGAAGCCCGACGACAGAATAAAAATCACCGTCTATTTTTTTCACTAAAAGCGCGCCTTTTCCTTGGATGCCGTATGCACCTGCTTTATCCATCGGTTCTTTTGTTTCAATGTAGAGCTGTATGTCGTCTTCACTGAGCGGCCAAAACGTCACTTCCGTCGTGTCACAGAACGTTTCTTTCCGGTCATGCGTCTGAATGCTGACCGCCGTAATAACTTGATGGCTTCGGCCGGAAAGCCTCCGCAGCATGTGTGCCGCTTCTTCTCTGTCATGCGGTTTGCCGAGGCATTCGCCGTCTATGCACACCATCGTGTCAGCCCCGATAACGACTGCATCGGGATTTTCGGCCAATACAGCTCCGGCTTTTTGCTCGGCCAAACATTGGACGTTTTCTTCCGGCGAAAGGTTTCGATTTAATTTTTCTTCTGTGCGGCTTGCAATAATGCTGTAAGGAATCTGAAGAAGAGTAAGGAGTTCTTTTCTTCGCGGAGATTGTGATGCGAGTATTAAGCGTTTTGTCATGATTGTCATCCTTTCAGGGTTTGCTTAAGAAAAAAAGATACTTGTCTATCCTACCAAATCAAACGGGCAACCACAATTTCAGAAAAATAACTTTTTGATGACAAAATAAAAAATCCCGCCGGATGACGGGAAATGAGATACTATTTTACAACACTTAAAAGCTCTTTTTGGGCTTTCCAGCCGGATTCCGAACCCGGCGTTTCCAGTTCTTTCAGCGCTTGAAGCACGGCCTCTTTCTGCTTTTTGTCAGCGGCGTCTGCACCGTCTGCCGCTTTTGCCGCTTCAGCCACTTCCGTTTTTGAAAGATCTTTGCCGGTAATCGCTTTGGCGGAGAGCTCAGATGCTTGTTTAAAAGAGTCTTCCAGTCCTGAATCGACCGCAAAGCTGAGCTCTTTTCCGCCCCAAGCCTCAAAATCATGGTCTATCAGTGTCTGACCCAATTGCTGTGATAGGCTTTTTTCCGCTGCAAGCCCGGCGATCACGTATGTGTATCCGTCTTCTTTAGCCAGAGAGACGGCCGAGTATCCTTTTTCAGTCAGCTGGTCAACAAGCGTTTGCGCTCCTTTTTCTGATGAAAATTTTCCGGCCTGCACCGCATATGTTTTATAGTTTCCCTCTGAAGATTCCGCATCTCCTGTGCCGGCTGTTTCAGATTTGTCTTTAGAAACATCTCCCGCTTTCGCCGTCTGCCCTTGTAAACCTTTGTCAGCTGATGCGGGAGCGGAGGCTTCTTTACTTCCCGACATATTTAAGGCGACAAGGCCGAGCCCGGTGCCTAAAACAGCCGCAACGGCAATTGTCGTGACCGCTTTTTTAACTGGAGAAGACGGCTGCTTTTTTTTCGGAAAATGAGGGCCGTTTTTTTTCTTCTGGTATGGCGGAACGACTTTCGGGTCATCTTCAAATACCTCAGAATTCTTCTCATGATCCCAATTGAAATCTTCTTCTTTCGGATCTTCATGGGATGCGGCGGTCTCCTGCTCCGCCTTTTTTGTTTCTTCCCAATTTAAAAATGTGACGGTTTTCTCCCCGCCTTCTTTCACATCTTCTTGTCCATACATCGTTTCTTCTTGTCCGTTAATGGTTACTTTAAGGGCATTGTTTTTGGCTTTGCTATGCTTTTTGCTCTTCCTTTTTTTCAACGTCTCTTCCCCCTTGCATTCGTCTTGGCCGTACCTTGAACTGATCATGGTTCACACTTTAGCATAGGCGAAAAAAAAAAGAACAAGACTTTTGTCGTCTTGTCCAAAAAACGTTCGCCAAATTTTTCAAGCCCCGCCTGAAGCGAGCTTGATGTAAAACGAAAACAGCTCTTCACCGTATAAATAACTCAAAGCGCTCCCGGCTGAGATGGCCGGCGCAAACGGAAATGGCTGCTTTTTACCAAGCCTGCCCCGGGCTGCGGCACACATACCGTATACGGCTCCGATCATAACGGAAAGAAAGAATGCAATGAGCACGAGCTTCACGCCGAGCGTCAGGCCGATCACCCCAAACAGTTTCACATCACCTGCGCCGATGCCTCCTTTACTGACAAACATGATAAAAACAAGCAGAAAAAATCCGCAAACGGCTCCGGCAAACCCTGCATACCATGAACCCAACGGAGAAAACATACGGCCGGCGATGAAAAGCGGAAGAAAAAACAGCAGAACCTTGTCAGGAATCAGCATATATTGCAGATCCGTCACGGTAACAATCATGAGCAGAGACAGAAATAACAGCGCGACTAACAGTTCTTTTGAGAAACCGAAATGAATGCCTGCAGCCGTGAATAAACACGCCGTCCAGCATTCCGCCGCCGGATACATAACCGATAGCTTTGCACGGCAGTTTCTGCATCTGCCTCTTTGCAGAATATAGGAAACGACGGGCACAAGCTCCCCCCAAGAGAGCGGCAAGCGGCAAAACGAACAGGCTGAACGCGGCGAAATAACCGAAATTCGAAGCGGGATACGGCACGCTGCTGTATAAAAAAAAGAACCGAAAATCAAGCCGAGAAAAAACAGAATTAAAAGCACTCAGACCACACCTTTACTATCAATCTGGCTCAGATTATAGCAAAGAAAAACACCATGACTGAAATGGCTGAAAATATATTTTCAGCATAAAAACACCCGGCAAAACCGTAAAATGGTCCGCCGGGCATCCGAGGGGCTGTCAGATAAGCCGCTTTCTCATTTCTGAAATAAAATATAAGGAGCCGGTAATGATGATGACATCATCCGCCCCGTCTTTTTGTTCTATCCATTCTTTCACACTGTCCGGGTTCTCATCGAAGCTCTTATCCGCTAGACTGCTTGCGTTATAAAGGGCTTCGGCGCTTGAAGCACGCGGAAAGTCAAATGATACAAAGTGAATGGAATCCGCTTCGGTTTCAAGCTTTTTAATCATTTCCTGATACGGTTTGTCTTTTAATGCGCTGAATACGACATGGACGTTTTTACCGGCAAAGCGCTGCCGGATCGTTTCTGTCAGCGTTTCAACGCCCTCTTCGTTATGCGCGCCGTCCGCAAACACTAAAGGGCGGCTTTGAAGACGTTCAAACCGGCCCGGCCACGATGCTTTTTTCAGGCCGTTTCGCATCGCTTCTTCAGAAATGGCTGCGGCTTCCAGGCGATTCAGCCATTCAGCGGCCAATATCGCCAATGCCGCATTCTGTCTTTGGTGAATGCCGATCAGCGACGTTTGAATGTTTTCATAGCATTTCGTTTCCGTTTCCAGCGAAAAGCTTTCACCGGACGGAAGCGCCGCTTCATTAAACAGTCTGCACGTTTTATATAGTGACTGATACGGAGCCTGCTTTTTTTCGGCTTCCGCTTCAATAACGCCGAGTGCTTCCGGCTGATTGACGCCCGTAATGACCGGAATGGAATTTTTAATGATACCGGCTTTCTGCCCGGCGATCTCCTCGATGGTATTGCCTAAAATCGCCATATGGTCATGTCCGATACTTGTAATGACCGACAGGAGCGGATTCACAATATTGGTTGAATCAAATGTGCCGCCGAGCCCCGCTTCAAAAATGACAAAATCGATATCAGCCCGCTTCGCAAAATATAAAAATGCACACGCTGTAATGATTTCAAATTCTGTCACCGTTCCGGCATCGGTCTTATCAAGCTCATCGACTATCGGTTTTATGTCATTAACGAGCGTTCTCCATTCCTCATCAGAAATCGGCGTGCCGTTGACGCTGATACGCTCATTAAACGTAATGATGTAAGGCGATGTGAACGTGCCGACTTTATAACCGGCTTCTTGAAGCACGGAACGGATAAAAGCGACGGTCGATCCTTTGCCGTTTGTGCCCGCCACATGAATGGCGCGAATGTTCTTTTCCGGGTGTTCCAGTTTTTCCATCAGCTTTTCCATACGGAGAAGGCCCGGCTTAACGCCGAACTTGAGTCTGCCGTGAATCCAGCTGATCGCTTCTTTGTACGTATTAAACAATGAAATCCCCTCTTTTATACGACAAGGCGGTTTCTTAGGAAACCGCCCCGCTGTTTTATCAGCCTTTCAGCTCTGCAATCCGCTGCCGGACAGCTTCGCGTTTTGCAGTGTAGTCTTTCTCTTTTCCGCGTTCTTCTTCAATGACATGCTCAGGAGCTTTTTTAATGAATCCTTCGTTGCCGAGTTTTTTCTGAACGCGTTCGACCTCTTTTGTCAGCTTGTCGAATTCTTTTTGCAGACGGGCGATCTCCTCATCAATGTTAATCAGCCCTTCAAGCGGCAGAATGACTTCCGCTCCGGTGACGACCGCTGTCATCGCTTTGTCTGCCGCAGTGATATCCGTCCCGATTTTCAGCGTGCTCGGATTCGTAAAGCGCTCAACGTAAGAACGGTTCTTCTCAAGGCGGCCGGCAATGTCTTCGGTAGCTGTTTTAATGTAAAGCTCAACCTGCTTGCTCATCGGCGTGTTGACTTCGCTCCGGATATTGCGGACAGAACGGATTAATTCAACGAGCAGTTTCATATCCGCCGCTGCCTCTTTATCCGTATGTTCCGGCACCGGAACCGGCCAAGAGCTGATCGTGATTGACTCGCCTTCATGAGGAAGGTGCTGCCAGATTTCTTCCGTTAAGAATGGCATAAACGGGTGAAGAAGACGCATCGTCTGGTCAAGCACGTATGCCAGAACAGAACGGGTTGTTTTCTTCGCCGCTTCATCTTCCCCGTACAGCGGAAGCTTCGCCATTTCGATATACCAGTCGCACACATCGTCCCAGATAAAGTTGTACAGGTGGCGTCCGACTTCGCCGAATTCATAACGATCCGCAAGCTGTGTTACGTCTTCTATCGTTTCATTCAGTCTTGTGAGGATCCACTTATCAGCAACTGATTTTTCACCGGACAGATCAAGCTCGTCATACGTCATGCCGTCCATGTTCATTAATGCAAAACGGGAGGCGTTCCAAATTTTATTTGCGAAATTCCATGTGGATTCCACTTTTTCATAGCTGAAACGGAGATCCTGTCCCGGTGAACTTCCGGTTGCCAGGAAATAGCGCAGGGAATCCGCTCCGTACTTGTCGATGACATCCATCGGGTCCACGCCGTTCCCAAGGGATTTACTCATTTTTCTGCCCTGCTCGTCACGGATTAAGCCGTGAATCAGCACGTCTTTGAACGGACGCTCGCCGGTAAACTCAAGACCTTGGAAAATCATCCGGGATACCCAGAAGAAAATGATGTCATATCCCGTTACAAGAACATCGGTTGAGTAATACCGCTTAAAGTCTTCAGCGTTTTCATCAGGCCAGCCCATTGTAGAAAACGGCCAAAGCGCGGAGCTGAACCATGTATCAAGCACGTCTGAATCCTGTTCCCAATTTTCACTGTCCTCAGGCGCCTCAAGGCCGACGTACACTTCTTTTGTTTCTTTATGATACCAAGCCGGGATGCGGTGGCCCCACCACAGCTGACGGGAAATACACCAATCACGGATATTTTCCATCCAATGCAGGTACGTTTTCTCGAAACGGTCTGGAACGAAGTGAACTTTCTCTTCTTTTGACTGAAGGTCAACCGCAGCATCGGCCAGCGGCTGCATTTTGACAAACCATTGTGTGGACAGGTACGGCTCAACAACGGCGCCGCTTCTCTCACTATGTCCGACAGAATGCATATGGTCTTCGATTTTAAAGAGAACACCGGATTCCTGAAGATCTTTGACGAGTTTTTTGCGGCATTCAAACCGGTCCATGCCGTTATATTGCAGCGCTTTTTCATTCATTGTTCCGTCTTCATTCATGACGAGAATCCGCTCTAAATTGTGGCGGTTTCCGAGTTCAAAGTCATTCGGGTCATGGGCAGGCGTGATTTTAACGGCGCCTGATCCGAATTCCATATCAACATAATCATCGCCGACGATCGGAATTTCGCGGTTTGTAATCGGCAGAATCACCGTTTTGCCGATTAAGTGCTTGTAGCGCTCATCTTCAGGATGAACCGCGACAGCCGTGTCGCCAAGCATCGTTTCCGGACGGGTGGTCGCGATTTCAATTGAGCCTGAACCGTCTGCTAACGGGTAGCGCAAATGATAAAACGCGCCCTGTACGTCTTTGTAAATCACTTCAATATCGGATAAAGCCGTTTTTGTGGCAGGGTCCCAGTTGATGATATATTCGCCTCTGTAAATCAAGCCTTTCTCGTACAACTTGACGAATACTTCCCGCACGGCTTTGTTCAGCCCTTCATCAAGAGTGAAACGTTCACGTGAATAATCGAGTCCGAGTCCCATCTTGGCCCATTGGCTGCGGATGAAATCAGCATACTCTTCCTTCCACTTCCACGTTTCTTCTAAAAACTTTTCACGGCCGAGATCATAACGGCTTGTGCCCTGTTCGCGGAGTTTCGCTTCGACTTTTGCCTGAGTGGCGATGCCGGCGTGGTCCATGCCCGGAAGCCAGAGCACGTCATAGCCCTGCATGCGTTTCATACGCGTAACGATATCTTGCAGCGTCGTATCCCACGCATGTCCGAGGTGCAGCCTGCCCGTCACGTTCGGCGGCGGAATGACGACAGAATACGGCTGTTTCGTTTGATCGCCGCCCGCTTCAAAATATTTTCCTTTCAGCCAAAAATCATAGCGGCCTTTTTCAATCGCAGACGGATCATATTTTGTCGGCATTGTTTGTTCGTTTGTATCCATGATAACCCTCCAGCATGTTTAGAAATGGCTGAGCAACTAAAAAAGAGCCTTCATCCTGATAAAGGACGAAAAGCTCTTTCGCGGTACCACCTTTTTTCATGAACAGATTTGTTCATGCACTTAAACGGATAACGGGTGCGGCCCGAATTTCTCTACTGTATGTTCAAGAAATTATGCTCCCGGGCGACCTTCCAATGAGACGGCATAAGAAGCCTTTCAGCACAGTAGCTTCTCTCTCTTCATGCGTCTTTCTTGTACTCTTCCCGTTCAAAGCAGGTGTATTTATATCAGCTCATGATCTTATTTATTATGTTCTTTATTATAGTAAAAGTGTTTTTGATTCGTCAATCATCTTTTCCAAAAACCGCTGCCGTCATACATAAATGGGCATGCACCCCGCCCTTTCCCTTACATACGATACATAGAAAGGCGAATGTGAGGAGGAATTGCCCGTGAGAAAAAAATTCAATTCTTATTCGCTCCCCCAGTGGGCCAGACAGGTCCGCCTTGTATCCGTGCAAGTCATTATCCCGATTACGATCTTTCAGGGGATCAGGACGATTTTCTTTCCGACGACTTTTGATGTCCTGCTGCTTGCCATCCTGCTGTTTTTAGCGTGCGCCCTGCATTTGGAATGGATATAAAAAAACGAGTCCCGTTATGAAGAGGACTCGTTTTCCGCTTTTATTTTTTTCTCCCGCTCAATCTGATGAACCTTCATGAGAAAAGGCTCAACATTTTTCATCTGCCAAAACGCTCTTAATAATTGCGTGCACTCTTCTTTTTCAGAGCCCCTTTGGCCGGTCTGATACCGTTTCAGCACTTTGTACATGGCGGACGGATAAGCCATATAGCTGAGAAACAGACTGATTTCCGCTTCACGGAGCGGGAATGATTTGTGATACGTATAAAACCAGTCCAGACATTCCGGGCATGCTTTCGGATAGCTTCTGAACATTCTGGAGTAAAAGCCGAGCAGGTCGTTTTGCGGAGGGCCCAGCGCAGCTTTCTCGAAATTCGTGAAAAAGCCCGATCCCGCATCATTATACAGAAAGTGGCGGCTCGATAAGCTGCCGTGGTTGATCACCGCTCTCGTCTTGTCATGATCCTTTGCCGCGTCAAACCATTCTTCCAGACGTTCGAGAGCAAAATTGACGGCAGAAACCGTTTCTGTAAGATACGTAACAGCCTGCAGTTCAAAAGGTGAAAGATACCACTCTTTTTCCGCCCGGTCGGCGAATTGTTCATAGACAAGCTTATCATTTTCCCAATCTCTTTTCGTTGCTTCATAAAAGCCGCTGATATCTTCAGTCCGGATTTGGATGTCCCGCACAGTCGCGGAGTGGAGCTTCGCGACCTCTTTAAAAAGGTAAACATGTTTTTGATCCCATTCCTCTTCCTGATCGTACTGAAGCCAAGGCATTAAATAATAAGAATTCTCCGTCTGTCTTCCCGCAAAAAAATCGCCGGCATACGTGCGGCAGATCGGCACAAATGATCGGTAGCCTTTCTCCTCAATCTCAATCATAAGATCCGTAAATTCACTGCTGCGGGCCGGCTTGAGCTGTTTCAAAGCAAAAATGCCGTAGTTTGAGTAGACCTTCCAAACATGCGGGCTGACAGGCTCAATATACTCAGCCGACAGCCCGTATTCCTGAAGCACTGATTGGACTGCTTCCATTCCATTCACCACATTTTTACGGCCTCTTTGTGCTTACGCATGGCTGTTATTATATTCAGGTATATACAGAAGCTGACCTTCTTCAAGCTCGTCATCAAACGATAAAGCATTCGTTCTGATGAGCTGCTGGGATGTTATGTCATATCGTTCACACACCCGGTCGATAGTATCTTGCTGCTGTACGATACAAATTTTCATTCTTGAAAACTTTTCTTCTTCCCTTGTAAATAATTTTGTCAAGTAATGTGAGTTGTCATTTTCCTTCTGCTCGGTTCCCGGTGCAGCTTCTTCATTCTTTCTTTCAGACTTAAGCGGCTCAGGCGGTTCAGCTTGCGCCGGCTCCTCAGGCGGCAGTTTGGAAAACTGAAAAGACAAATCGAGAGGCTTCCCGGTTTCCTCCTCCGGCGGCGCCATCTTCCTTACCTCAATTTCAAACCCTTCTTCATCATGAGCCTCTTCTTCAAGCAGCTTAGGAGCGCTGTAAAACTCCTCTTCCTGCCGTTCCGGAACGAACTCGCGATAAACGGGCGCCTGCTCTTCTTGAAAAACCGCAGGCTCATCTTCGTCTTCTGCCGCCTCATGATCGCTCTGACGGAGAAGCGGCTCGGCCTCTGGCTGCTCTTCTTTTTGAAGGAAGGGCTGTTCCGCAATTTTTGGTTTTTCTGCATGCGGAGTCAGAGTGAACGCAGGGAAAACCTTTTCGATATCATCTTTTGGCTCTTCCTGGACTTCTGCTGAATCATCCTCAAATACAGGTTCATTCCTCACAGCCGACATGATTGCAGGCTCCTCAGCTTCTTCCGGCTCTTCTTCGTGTTGGAAAGAAACGGGAGGAGGAGGCTCAGTAAAGGAAACAGGTTTCGGCACCTCTTCCTGCTCCCTCAGAATCGGGGCAGTCTCCCGCTCTTCTTCTTCCCGCTCCCTCAAAATCGGGGCTGCTTCCTGCTCTTCTTCTTCCCGCTCCCTCAAAATCGGGGCTGCTTCCTGCTCTTCTTCTTCCTGCTCCCTCAGAATCAGGGCAGTCTCCTGCTCTTCTTCTTCCTGCTCCCTCAAAATCGGGGCAGTTTCTTTCTCTTCTTCTTCCTGCTCCCTCAGAATCGGGGCAGTTTCTTCCTCTTCTTCTTTGTGCTCCCTCAAAATCGGGGCTGCTTCCTGCTCTTCTTCTTCCCGTTCCCTCAGAATCGGGGCTGCTTCCTGCTCTTCTTCTTCCTGCTCTCTCAGAATCGGGGCTGCTTCCTGCTCTTCTTCCTCCTGCCTGAGTAAAGGCTGGGTTTCTTCCTCGTTCTTCTCGGTTTCTTGTGCTGCTTCTTTTGATACAGTCAAAGGTATTTCAGGCTCATGGCGTATCATTAATTCTGGTTCGTTTTCGTCCTCCGAATGATGTCCGGCAAGATTGATCATTTCTTCTCTGGCAAATTCAGGCGCCACGTACAGAGGGATCTCCGGCTCTTTTGGCTCGGATTCCTCAAGCAGCCCTTCAATTGCCAAATCAGCCTGAATGGTTAAGATCCTTGAATCCGTCAGCTGATAATCAAAGGCATCGATAAATACGAAAACATCATTGAGGTGGCTCACTTTATTTTTCGGAATCGTAATGTCCACCGGGAAACAATGAATGAGCTCGGCCGTGCCATCCTCCCTCGCCCTCACTTCCTCTACATGCCTCAGCTCCCTATCAAGCTCTTCAAAATGACTGCTGTGATCTATGTTGTACTCGCCAGTAAGTTCTAATGATCCTTTAATTGAGACATAATCATTTACTTCCTGCACCCTGATGTCAGGGTCTAACGAAATCGAAAGTAATTCAGAAACTTCCTGTCCTTTTTGGAAACAGATTGATTCTTCAACAGAAAATTGCAATCGGTGATTATGCGGCAAGTTCATATCCTCCTTTCATCTAATCCATACAATTAGATGTCACTAAAGGTGTATGCCGCAATCCGGGAAAATATGATAATGGAGGCATTGAAAAAAGCCGATACAAGTCTTGCTTGCATCGGCTTTTCTGTATCAGCGGCTGATCGCCTGGAACACTTTCTCAGCGGCTTGAATGGTATTTTCAATATCCTCCATTGTATGCGCAGTGGAGAGAAACAATCCTTCAAATTGAGACGGAGGCAGAAATACGCCTGCGTCGGCCATCCCTTTATAATATTTGGCGAACAGCTTTAAATCAGAAGATTTGGCTGCTTCATAGTTAATGACAGGCTCATTTGTGAAAAAGAAGCCGATCATTGAACCCGCCCGGTTAAACGTGTGCGGAATGCCATGTGCTTCAGCTGCTTTTGAAATGCCTTCTTCAAGCATATCGCCTTTTTTCACAAATTCTTGGTAAGATTCAGGTGTGAGCTGCTGTAACGTCTCAAGTCCCGCTGTCATGGCAAGCGGATTTCCTGACAATGTTCCAGCCTGATAGATCGGACCGCTCGGCGCGATTCGTTCCATAATGTCAGCTTTTCCGCCATACGCACCGACAGGAAGACCGCCGCCTATGACTTTGCCGAGACACGTTAAGTCAGGCGTCACGCCGAAATACCCTTGCGCACAGTTATAATCCACGCGAAAACCGGTCATGACCTCATCAAAAATGAGCAGCGCGCCATACTGTTCCGTCATGTCGCGCAGCCCTTGTAAAAAGCCTTCCTGCGGCGGAACAACGCCCATATTGCCTGCTACCGGTTCAACAATGACCCCGGCAATATCTTCACCGTATTCCCGGAATGCGAGTGCAACGCTTTCCAAATCGTTGTATGGAACGGTGATCGTATTCATTGCTATTCCTTCCGGCACGCCCGGGCTGTCCGGAAGGCCGAGTGTCGCCACTCCGGATCCCGCTTTGATCAGCAGTGAATCACCATGGCCGTGGTAACAGCCTTCGAATTTCAAAATTTTGTTGCGGCCGGTATATCCTCTTGCCAGACGCAGGGCGCTCATTGTCGCCTCTGTGCCGGAGCTGACCATCCGCACGATTTCAACAGACGGCACACGGTCAATGACCAATTTGGCCAGTTCGTTTTCCACTTCAGTAGATGCTCCGAAACTTGTCCCGTTCTCGGCTACTTTTTTCAGGCTTTCAACGACCCGGTCGTTCGTGTGGCCCAAAATGAGCGGCCCCCAGCTCAGGACGTAGTCGATATATTCATTGCCGTCAATATCAAATATTTTCGATCCTTTTCCGCGCTGCATAAAAATCGGATCCATATCGACTGATTTAAACGCGCGCACCGGGCTGTTCACTCCGCCCGGCATCAGTTTCTGCGCTTCTTTAAAAGCGGCTTTTGATTTTTCATAGCTTCTCATCTGCCTCAGCTCCCGTCAAATGAAATCGTTACTCAGCAAGCCATTTTGCTGCGTCTTTTGCATGATACGTCATAATCAGATCGGCTCCTGCACGTTTCATGCCCGTTAAAATTTCCAGCACCATTTCTTTTTCTTTAATCCAGCCGTTTTGGGCTGCCGCTTTCACCATGGAATACTCCCCGCTCACATTATATGCGACCAGCGGCAGGTGATGGCGGTTTTTCACATCACGCATAATATCTAAGTATGACATAGACGGTTTGACGATTAAAAAGTCAGCGCCTTCTGCCGCGTCTGATTCAGCCTCACGGAGCGCTTCCAAGCGGTTGGCCGGATCCATCTGATATGTTTTTCGGTCTCCGAACTGCGGCGTGCTGTCAGCCGCGTCGCGGAACGGACCGTAAAATTCACTTGAATATTTCACGGCATAAGACATGATCGGAATATTCGTGAATCCTTCTTTGTCGAGCGCTTCCCTGATCACTGTGACAAAACCGTCCATCATATTTGAAGGAGCGATGATGTCAGCGCCGGCTTTGGCCTGGCTGACGGCTGTCTGAGCCAGCAGTTCAAGCGACTCGTCATTGAGGATTTCTCCGTCTTTCACGACGCCGCAATGGCCGTGATCCGTGTATTCACAGAGACACGTATCAGCGATTACGATCATTTCAGGATAATGCTTTTTAATTTCAGCAATCCCTTTCTGCACAATGCCGTGATCATGAAAAGCCTGGGTTCCGCAGGCGTCTTTTTCTTCCGGCACGCCGAAAACGATGACCGACTTAATGCCGAGCGATATCAGCTCAGCCATTTCATCCTTTAACAAATCGAGTGATACATGATAAACCCCCGGCATGGAAGGAACTTCTTTTTTTCCTTCGAGTCCTTCAACGACAAATAACGGGTAAATAAAATCTGAGGGGTGAAGACGTGTTTCTTTTACTAAATCTCTCATCGCAGCGTTCGCGCGCAAACGGCGGTGTCTGTTAAATGTTTGATTCATCATTATCAATCCTTTCCCGACATGCTGCACATGACGTCCAGCATGCCTTCAATCGTATAAGTGTCAGGCACATGGGATGAGATCCCGTATTCCAAGAGCGCTTTCTCTGTCAAAGGGCCGATGCTGATATAGCTCGCACCGCTGTTTTCCCACGCTTTTTCTCCGTCTCCGACCGCGTGCATAAACGTATGCACCGCCGATGAGCTGGTAAACGTAATAAAATCAAAATGAGAGCGGGATGCAGCCCGTCTCAGCTCGTCCATGCCTTTTTCATCCTGAATGGTATTGTATAACACCCATTCCCTTATTTGATAGCCATGCGGCTCAAGCTCCGCTTTTATGACATCGCGTGATAAATTGCCCTTTATCACTGAAATGGGTTCGGCAGCTGATGCGTGCCGTTTTAAAGTATCAGCCAGACATTCCGCCACATACTCGTCAGGCATCGCATCCGTCCGGGCTCCCCGCTCTTTCAGGGCGCGCGCAGTCTTTTCACCGACGGCTGCGATTTTTTTCCGTCCCGAAAGCGCAAGACCGTGACGATCAAGATAGGAAAAAAAGAACCGGACACCGTTTACGCTTGTAAACACAAGCCATCCCGGCTCAGAAAGGTCTTCCCGCAGACTGTCCGCACATTCATCCGGGAGCGCTTCCTGAAAAGCGATCAGCGAAGCGGAAACAGCCGTTCCGCCGAGCGCCTCTACTTTTTTTCGGAACGGAGCGGCCTGTCTTTTGTTCCGAGTGACAAGCACGGTCTTTCCTTGTAAAGGAAGGTCATTTGCCATCCTGATCGAGCTCCTGTTTCACGCTGTCGATTAGTGCTTTGGCTCCTTTTTCAGACATCATCGCCGCACAGCGTTTTCCGATTTCTTCCGGATCATGTCCCGCCGCTGTTTCTTTATAAATCGTCTTTCCGTCCGGAGACGCGACAAGACCGACCAATTCAACCTCATCCCGGTCATTGACGGACGCATACCCGGCTATCGGCACTTGGCAGCCGCCTTCCATCGCGTGTAAGAAAGCCCGTTCGGCTGCCACCGTGCGCTGCGTATACTCATCGGTAAATTGCGCAAACAGCTTCAAAAGCTCCTCATCCGACTCTCTGCATTCAATGGCAAGAGCGCCTTGGCCGACCGCAGGCAGACAGCGGTCCGGTTCGAGAAATTCAGATACGACATCATCTTTCCAGCCCATTCTCGAAAGTCCCGCAGCCGCTAAAATAATAGCATCGTAATCTTCCGTTTCAAGCTTTTGAAGTCTCGTATCAATATTGCCTCTGATCCACTTAATTGTAAGATCTGGGCGTTCAGCAAGAATCTGGGCGCTTCTTCTTAAACTGCTGGTGCCGATGATGCCTCCTTCTTTTATGTCGTCCAGCTTTTGATGCCCCTTTGAAATCAGCGCATCACGCGGATCCTCACGTTTCGGTATGCAGCCTATGACAAGACCCTCAGGCAAAACGGCGGGCATGTCTTTCATGCTGTGAACCGCCATATCAATCTCCTGATGCAGCAGCGCCTGTTCAATCTCTTTGACAAACAAACCTTTGCCGCCCACTTTTGACAGTGTAACATCAAGGATGCGGTCGCCTTTTGTGACAATCTCCCGGATTTCAAAGTTATAGGAAGGGTTCAATTCCTTCAGTTTGTTAATCACCCATTTTGTCTGGGTCATAGCCAGTTTGCTCCGTCTGGAACCTACCTTAATCGTTCTCATTTTCTTTCCTCCCGAATCTGTTTGGGCGCGTGCGTTAACTGAACCAATGGAATTGCGACAGGCTTCCGAGCAGGAAGTAATTAATCATCAGCACGAGAAAACATGCTGAATTCCATAACGCCGCCACTTTTCCCTGCAGTTCCTTAATCATTCTGATATATAAATAGTAGCTGTATAAAAGCAGCACAATAAACGAACCGAGCACTTTTGAATCAAACCAGTACAGCGTTTCCAGCGACACATACGCCCAGATCACGCCTAATATCAGGCTCAACAGCAGCATCGGAACCCCGATGACATTTAAAACGTAAGCCATATAATCAAGTTTTGACAAATCTTCAATTCTCAAAAGCCATTTTCCCCACTTTTTCTTCTTTAATAAAGAATATTGAAACTGATAAAGAAGCGAAAAGACAAAAGAAAGGGAAAAAGCGCCGTAAGACAGAATCGCCATTGTAATATGAATGACCAAAAGCTCTGAGACCAGCTGGCCGGAAAAAGCGGCCGAATGCTGATCCGTCGGTGAAAACGTATGGATCGCAATCATCGAGAAACCGATGACATTCGTGAAAAACACGATAAAATCAACGCGCAGAATCTGCGTGACCACAAGTGAGAGCGTGACAAGCACCCACGCATAAAAGTAAAGGGCCTCTGTAATATTCAAGACCGGAAATCTGCCCGTCTGCCACATGAAATAAGAAAGATAGACGGTTTGCAGAGTCCAGACAATAGAAAGCAACCAGAAGGCCATTTTCCCAGCCTTCCGGTTGTGTTGAAGAAAATCTATAAAGTAAAAAAGGACGCTTACTGCATAAATAACAATTGTCGCTTCATTAAGTCTTGCCATTGCTGTATCAATCATACAGCCCTCACTCACTTACAAGCGGACGTAAGCCCGTTTTTGCTTCTGCCTTTTGAAACGAATGAACCGTCTGGCGGTTACCCAGGCTTTTGTCCAGCTGGCGGCCGGCCTCTTCCTCAATATCGAATATCTGCATAAACAGCTTCAGCTTTTCATCTGAATCCGCTTCAGCCGCAAGCTCTTTCGCTTTCAGAATCGGGTCGCGCAGCATTTGGTTAATGATGCTTTTCGTATGTTTGCTGAGAAGTTTTTTCTCTCTTACCGTCAGATGAGGCAGCTTGCGCTCAATGCTCTGCATCGTATCGGACTGGATGGACAGCGCCTTTTCACGCAACGCCGAAATGACCGGCACAACGCCGAGCGTATTAAGCCACTGCTTAAACTCAACAATTGCCGCTTCAATAAACAGCTCGACTTTTTCAGCGGTTTCACGGCGTTCTTGTAAGTTGGCTTCAACGATTCCTTCAAGGTCATCAATATCGTACAGAAAAACACCTTCAAGATCGTTCAGCGCCGGATCGAGGTCTCGCGGCACAGCGATATCCACCATAAATAACGGACGGCCTTTCCGCTGTCTGCCCGCTCTCTCCATCATTTCTTTAGACACGACGAAATCACTTGCGCCTGTCGAACTGATTAAAATATCAGCTTCAGCAAGTGCATGTTCAAGCTGGTTTAAGCTGCGCGCTTCTCCGGAGAAACGGTCAGCAAGCGCTTTTGCCTTCAAAAACGTTCTGTTGATGACCGTTACTTTGCCGATGCCCTGACCGTGCAGGTTTTCTGCGGCAAGCTCGCCCATTTTTCCCGCACCGAGAATCAAAATGTGCTTATTTGACAATGAGCCGAAGATTTTTTTCGCGAGTTCAACGGCGGCGTAACTGACGGAAACGGCATTGGCGCCGATATCGGTTTCAGCATGCGTGCGTTTGCCGACGGTCACCGCCTGTTTAAACAGCTCATTGAAAATGGTGCCGATCGTCTTTTCTGCCTGCGCCGTTTTAAAGCTTGAGCGGACCTGGCCGAGTATTTGCGTTTCTCCGATGACCATGGAATCCAAACCGCACGCCACACGGAATAAATGCTCGATCGCCGCGTCGCTCTCATAAAATTTCAGAAACGGAGACAGCTCTTCTTTCGGCAGCGAGAACCATTCGGATAAAAATGTCTTTATATAATAACGGCCGGTATGAAGCTGGTCGACCACCGCATATATTTCGGTGCGGTTGCAGGTTGACACGATAATGTTTTCAAGAACGCTTTTTTCTCCTTGTAAACGGAGCATCGCTTCTGCAAGCTCATCCGGCTGAAAACTTATTTTTTCGCGTATTTCAATAGGGGCGGATTTATAATCTACTCCCACAACAAGAATATGCATCGCTTTCATGCACCCCCGTACATCGCAATTTATTTATAATCATTCTAACATAGAATTTATTATTTATAATAATTATAACATAGTTTCTTCGGGAAAATGTGAACAGATTTCAAAAATGTTATGCTATAGTATAAAAAGCTCGTTTCCACTGTAATCATCATACTAAAAATCCTTTACTGCGGGTAGGTGACAGGATGAAAAAAACATCAATTTTATTACCGGGACTTCTGCTTGCCGCTTCATTATTCGCATGGCTTCAGAGCGGACAGGTTCACCTGTTTGCGAATCAGGGGGAATGGCCGGTGCTCCTTATGCTTTTGGGTGCCGTGCTCTTGTATCAGGGCAAAAAGGAAGCGGCCGGGCCTCACGTCCTGATCGGCATGCTTCTTTTCGGTATAGGTTTACACTTTTTCGCCAAACCTGAGCTCTCATGGTGGCCGGGAGATTTTGAAATGATTCTCTTCGTCTTCGGATTCTCCTTATTTGCGGCAGCCAGAAAAGAATATGTATACGAAGCGGTTGCCATGATTGGTTTTTCCCTCTTTTTATACTTCTTTAAACAAATTACGGCGTGGCTGGAGTCCGTCCATATTCCGACGGAACACTTCAAAACATACTGGCCGTATGTTTTCATCGGAATCAGCCTTTTATTATTGTTTATCAAGCGGAACAAAACTATACGATAAAACCCAAAACGCACTGCGTTTTGGGTTTTTCATTACCGGCTGATCATTTTTTTAATGGCTCCCCATGCTTCATCTTTGCCTTTTTTCGTTTCAGAGGAAAATAAAATCAGCTCGTCTTCAGGATCCATATCAAGCGTCTGTTTGACAACCTTTAAGTGCTTGTCCCATTTTCCTTTTGGAATCTTATCCGCTTTTGTCGCGATAACGATGACGGGAATGCCGTAATACTTCAGGAATTCATACATGTTCACGTCTTCAGCAGACGGCGCGTGCCTGAGGTCGACAATCTGCACGCAGGCTTTCAGCTCTTCGCGGGTCGTCATATAGGTTTCAATCATTCTCCCCCATGCTTCCCGCTCGCTTTTGGAAACTTTCGCAAATCCGTACCCGGGAACGTCGACAAAATGCAATTCATCATTGATGATGTAAAAGTTTAAGGTCTGTGTTTTCCCCGGTTTTGATGACGTTCTGGCCAAGTTTTTCCGATTGATTAATGAATTGATAAAAGATGACTTTCCTACATTTGATCTTCCCGCCAGCGCGATTTCCGGAAGCCCCCCATCAGGGTACTGTTCGGGTTTGACCGCGCTGATCACGATTTCTGACTTTGTGACTTTCATTTCTTCTCTCCTACTAAGGCATGTTCCAAAACGTCATCCAGGTGAGAAACGAATATAAACTTCAGTCCTTCTCTGACGCTTTCTGGAATATCCTCTATATCTTTTTCGTTATCTTTAGGCGCAATAATAGTGGTCAGGCCCGCTCTGTGCGCGCCGAGCGCCTTTTCTTTCAGTCCGCCGATCGGAAGCACGCGGCCCCGCAGCGTGATTTCTCCCGTCATACCGACTTCGCGTTTTACCGCACGGTCCGTTAATGCTGAAACGAGCGCCGTGGCCATCGTAATACCGGCAGAAGGGCCGTCTTTCGGCACCGCTCCTTCAGGGACATGGATATGAATGTCATACTTCTCATGGAATTTCGGATCGATTCCGAACTGTTCCGCTTTCGAGCGGACATAACTGAAAGCGGCCTGCGCTGATTCCCGCATGACATCTCCAAGCTTCCCGGTCAGAATCAGCTTTCCTTTTCCCGGTGACAATGACACTTCGATTGACAGCGTATCTCCGCCGACCGTCGTATACGCAAGCCCCGTGACAACCCCGATTTGATCTTCGGTTTCCGCCTGTCCGTATCTGAATATCCGTTTTCCGAGATAGTCGGCCAGATTTTTCTCTGTAACGGTAATGCGTTTTCTCTCCTCAGACACAATGGCTTTTGCAGCCTTTCGGCAAATGGCGGCAATCTGGCGTTCAAGCGTTCTCACGCCGGCTTCCCTCGTGTAGTAGCGGATGATGTCCGTAATCGCCTGGTCCCGAATCTGCAGGTTGCTCTTTGTGAGCCCGTGCTCTTTGATTTGTTTCGGAAGCAGGTGGTCCTTCACGATCTCCAGCTTTTCGTTTTCAGTGTAGCCTGACAGGCTGATAATCTCCATTCTGTCTCTGAGAGGTCCCGGTATGGAAGCAAGGTTATTCGCAGTCGCGATAAACAGCACTTTCGATAAATCGAACGTCTCTTCAATATAGTGGTCGCTGAATGTGCTGTTTTGTTCCGGATCCAGCACCTCAAGCATCGCCGAAGACGGATCGCCTCTGAAATCAGACGACATTTTGTCGATCTCATCCAGGAGAAAGACCGGATTTTGTTTACCGGCTTTTTTCATCCCCTGTATAATACGGCCCGGCATCGCTCCGACGTATGTACGCCGGTGCCCGCGGATTTCAGACTCATCGCGCACTCCGCCCAGTGAAATTCTCACAAAACGGCGCCCCATGCTCGTACTGATTGATTTTGCAAGAGATGTTTTACCGACTCCCGGAGGTCCGGCCAGACAAAGAATCGGCCCTTTCAGCGTTTTCGTCAGCTGTTTCACGGCCAAATACTCCAAAATCCGCTCTTTCACTTTCTCTAAGCCGTGGTGCTCTTTATCTAAGATTTCCCCGGCTTTTTTAATATCAAGTTTATCTTCTGTTTCATCCGACCACGGAAGGGCGATGAGCCAGTCAATATAGTTGCGGATAACAGAGCTTTCCGCTGAGCTTGACGGCACTTTTTCGTAACGGCTTAATTCCTTAAGCGCCGTTTCTTTGACACGCTCAGGCATGCCTGCTTCTTCTATCTTTTCCGTGAGCGACTGAACTTCGCCGGTTTTTCCTTCTTTGTCGCCAAGCTCCTTCTGAATGGCTTTCATCTGTTCACGCAAGTAGTATTCCTTTTGAGTGCGTTCCATCGAACGTTTGACGCGCTGACCGATTTTTTTCTCAATCTCCAGCACTTCTTTTTCATTATGAATGGAACGGATGACCTTATTCAGACGTTCTTTAATATCCGCCGTTTCTAAAATGTCCTGCTTGTCCTTTAATTTCAGCGGGAGATGAGAAGCGACGATATCCGCCATTCTGCCGGGCTCTTCAATATCAGTCACAGCCGCATACGTTTCTGCGGAGATTTTTTTAGAAATTTTTATGTACTGGTCAAAATGGTCCAGCAGCGTCCGCATAAGCGCTTCGTCTTCCACGTCTTTTGAATCATCCTCATGCATCAGCTGTATATCGACCGAAGTATAATCTTCGAGTTCGGTGTATTCAAGGATCTGCGCCCGCTGAATTCCTTCTACAAGCACTCTGATCGTACCGTTGGGCAGCTTCAGCATCTGTTTAATTTTTGTATAAGTGCCGACGGCGAAAATATCCTCTTCACCCGGTTCGTCTATCGAAATATCCTGCTGAGTGGCTAAAAAAATCATATGATCATGCATCATTGCCTGTTCAAGAGCCTGAACCGACTTGTCACGGCCTACATCTAAATGTAAAACCATTGTCGGGTATACCAATAAGCCTCTTAAAGGGAGGAGCGGGATGCTGCGTTTTGTATCTTCTGCCATGTGACTGACACCTCCGTGACTTTAGTATGAACCATTATAATACAACTTTTTCATCGTTGTACAATTCCGGGATCGGGCTTTAATCGGCTTATCCGCCTGCCCTGTATATAAAACAGTCTCTTCGTAGTATACCCTTTCTTTCTGTTCTGAAAAAGGAAAAGATGTCCTCCATAAAAAAACCCCATTATAAAAATGGGGTTTATACGGATTCTTTATTCATTTGGATATCAAACGGTTTTTGTTCTGAAGGAGGGTCAACCAATATGACGTCCAGCACTTCCTGGAACGTTTTTACCGCTTTAATGGTGATTCCGTCTATTCGTTTCAGAATGGACTGCTGATTTTCATATGGGATAATGACCGTTTTTGCTCCGGCCTGTTTTGCGGCTTTAATTTTCGGAATGACGCCGCCGATCGGTTTGACAAGCCCCGTCAGGCTGATTTCTCCCGTCATCGCCACCGTATGGTCGATCGGGATGCGGTGAATCGCGGAAAAAATCCCCGCGGCCATCGCGATACCTGCTGAAGGTCCGTCAATCGGGCCTCCGCCCGGAAAATTCACGTGAATGTCATAGTCTGAAGGTTTGATGCCCATTGTGCGCAGAACCGTCAGAACATTTTCCACAGATCCCTTCGCCATGCTTTTGCGGCGGATCGACTTCGATTGGCTGCCGATACTTTCTTCCTCTGCAATTCCCGTGATATTCAGGCTTCCTTTGTCCTGCGCAGGTGTGACATTCACTTCGATTTCCAGCAATGCGCCGCTGTTCGGCCCGTAGACGGCAAGTCCGTTCACGATGCCGACTTGCGGTTCATCGGCGATTTTCTGCTCATTTTTAGGTGTAAGCTGACTGGAATGAACAACCCATTCTATATCTTCTGTCGTAATTTCTTTTCTGTCCTCAGTCACCGCCATGCCGGCGGCGATCTGGATCATATTGACGGCTTCACGTCCGTTTCTCGTATATGTGGTCAGCACACTGAGAGCTTCGTCAGAAATCTCTTTCTGAATTTTGTCGGCTGCTTTTTTCGCAACGATTTTAAGTTCATCCTTTTCCAGCTCGCGGAAAAATACTTCAAGACAGCGCGAACGGATGGCCGGCGGAATTTCATTCGGCATTCTCGTTGTCGCTCCGATCAAACGGAAATCTGCCGGAAGCCCATTTTGAAAAATATCATGAATGTGATTCGGTATTTGCGTATTTTCTTCACTGTAATACGCACTGTCTAAAAATACTTTTCGATCTTCAAGCACCTTCAGCATTTTATTCATCTGAATCGGATGAAGCTCGCCGATTTCATCAATAAACAATACCCCGCCGTGAGCATGGGTCACAGCCCCCTGTTTCGGCTGCGGAATGCCTGCCTGGCCCATCGCTCCCGCTCCCTGATAAATCGGATCATGCACTGAACCGATAAGCGGATCGGCAATCCCCCGTTCATCAAACCGCGCGGTCGTCGCATCAAGTTCAACAAAAACAGCCTGCTTTTGAAACGGTGACTGTTTATGTTTTTTCGCTTCTTCCAATACCAGCCGCGCCGCAGCCGTTTTACCGACTCCTGGAGGACCGTAAATAATGACGTGCTGCGGGTTCGGTCCGCAAAGCGCTGCTTTTAACGCTTTAATTCCGTCTTCCTGGCCGACAATGTCCTGAAAGCTTTTCGGCCGCACCTTTTCTGATAAAGGTTCTGATAAACTGATGGCGCGCATTTTGCGCAGCTGTTCCATTTCTTTTTTTGATTCTTTATCTATCGTCACTTTTTGTGTACGCTGGTTTTTGAGCAGATTCCAAAAATATAATCCGATGACTATCCCGAAAAACAGCTGTACAAATAATGCGATCCCTGTCCAACTCATGCTGGTCCCTCCTGAAAAAACGATTTATGTATCCAATTCATTCCTCTGTCCGCTAGTATCTCCCAGCAAAGCCCGGAATAAACATTTTCAGAAGGGTCAGGACAAGAAAAAAAACCTCCTGATCAATTCGAGTCAGGAGGTTTTGTCATGTTATGCTGATGTTTTATCTTGGCCGACAACTGTGCCGTCTTTTAATACAAGACGCGGTGCTTCACCGTCTGCGACTGTCGCTCCGGTAATGACACATTTTTCAATATCATCGCGGGACGGCAGATCAAACATGACGTCAAGCATGATGCCTTCAATGATAGAACGCAGGCCGCGTGCGCCTGTTTTACGCTCGATCGCTTTTTTCGCAATTTCAGATAATGCCTCGTCTTCAAATTCAAGCTCGACATCATCAAGTTCTAACATTTTCTTGTATTGTTTGACGAGTGCGTTTTTCGGTTTAGTCAGAATTTCAACCAGTGCCGTTTCGTCAAGCTGCTCAAGGCTTGCAATGACAGGAAGACGGCCGATGAATTCAGGAATCAGACCGAAACGGAGCAAGTCTTCCGGAAGAACTTTAGAAAGCAGTTCTTCTTTTTCAAGGTCTGCCGCTTTATTATCTGAGCCGAAGCCGATGACTTTTTGTCCGAGACGGCGTTTGATGATTTGTTCGATGCCGTCAAATGCACCGCCGCAAATGAACAGGATGTTCGTCGTATCGATCTGGATGAATTCCTGATGAGGATGTTTGCGTCCTCCTTGAGGCGGCACGCTTGCAACCGTTCCTTCAAGAATTTTCAGCAGCGCCTGCTGAACGCCTTCGCCTGATACGTCGCGTGTAATGGACGGGTTTTCAGATTTTCGCGCTACTTTATCGATTTCATCGATATAAATAATGCCTTTTTCTGCTTTTTCCACATCATAGTCTGCTGCCTGAATCAGCTTGAGGAGGATGTTTTCTACGTCCTCACCGACATATCCGGCTTCAGTCAGAGATGTAGCGTCCGCGATCGCAAACGGCACGTTCAGAATACGCGCAAGCGTCTGGGCAAGAAGTGTTTTCCCGCTTCCAGTCGGTCCGATTAAAGAAATATTACTTTTAGAAAGCTCGACATCATCCACTTTACTGTTGGAGTTGATGCGTTTGTAATGGTTGTATACCGCAACCGCAAGTGATTTCTTCGCCTGATCCTGTCCGATGACATATTCATTCAGAATCTCACGGATTTCCTGCGGCTTCGGAACGTCTTTAAATTCGACTTCTTCTTCTGTACCAAGCTCTTCCTCTACGATTTCTGTACAGAGCTCAATACATTCGTCGCATATATATACACCCGGTCCTGCAACCAGCTTACGAACCTGATCTTGCGTTTTTCCGCAGAACGAGCATTTCAATTGTCCTTTTTCCTCGTTGAATTTAAACATTCTTTCACCCCTTAATCTTGTCTCACTTTTTCTTTTACCTGAAGGGCAAAAGAAAACGGTTCTTGCTACGATCGAGTATGTATTGCATTTTACCATACTTTCCAGTAAGACGGTAACAATGTGTTTCGCACTTGCACATTCTATATGTATGACGAAAAACAGCCCGGCAATGACTATCTTGCCCCAAGAAAAAGAGTTATATCATAATTGTACAAAACAAGGCACGAATTAATCGCGCCCTGTTTTATTATGTCTATTATTATGAACCATATTAACGGTTTTCTACAAGAAAATCAATTGCTTTTCGAACTTTTAAATCTTCTTTCATCGCGTCAGTTGAACCGATTGCCTGCTTAATGTTTTCAACCGGCATGTTGTAAGCTTCAGCCATTTTAGTCAGCTCAGCTTCAACTTCTTCGTCCGTTACTTCAAGGTTTTCAGCTTGAGCGATCGCTTCAAGAGTCAGGTTTGATTTTACGCGTTTTGCGGCATCTTCTTTCATTTGCTCTTTTAACGCGTTTTCATCTTGGCCTGAGAATTGAGTGTAAAGCTCAAGGTTCATGCCTTGCATTTGCAGACGCTGTTCGAATTCTTTCAGCATGCGGTCAAGCTCAGTGTCGATCATCGCTTGAGGAACATCAGCTTCAGCGTTTTCAGATGCTTTCAGAACAAGCTCTTCACGCAATTTAGCGTCAGCTTCGTTTTCTTTTGCTTCTTCAAGGCGTTTTTTTGTTTTCTCAGTTAATTCAGCAAGCGTTTCAACTTCTTCGTCAATGTCTTTTGCGAATTCGTCGTCAAGCTCAGGAAGCTCTTTCGCTTTGATTTCATGAATTTTCACTTTGAAAACAGCTGGTTTTCCGGCAAGCTCTTCAGCGTGGTACTCTTCAGGGAATGTTACTTCAACATCCTTTTCAGCGCCTGCTTCAAGGCCTGTTAACTGCTCTTCGAAGCCCGGGATGAATGAACCTGATCCTACTTCAAGTGAGTAGTTCTCAGCTTTTCCGCCTTCAAACGCTTCGCCGTCAACGAAACCTTCGAAGTCAAGAACGACTGTATCGCCGTTTTCAACAGCGCCTTCTTCTTTCACGACAAGCTCAGCCTGACGCTCTTGAAGAGCTTTAAGTTCGTTTTGTACATCTTCGTCAGTAACGGCAGTGTCATCTTTTTCGATTCCTAAGCCTTTGTAGTCGCCAAGTTTCACTTCCGGTTTTACAGTCACTTTTGCAGTGAAAATCAAGCTTTCGCCTTTTTCGATTTTTTCAACATCGATTTCAGGGCGGTCTACAGGTTCGATGCCGGCTTCTTCAACCGCTTTAGGGTATTCTACAGGAAGTAAAATATCTAAAGCATCCTGGTAAAGAGCTTCAACGCCGAAACGCTGTTCGAATAAACCGCGGGGAACTTTCCCTTTGCGGAATCCAGGAATAGAAACCTGTTTTACTACTTTTTTAAATGCATCATCAAGAGCTGTTTTGAACGTATCCGCGTCAACTTCAACCGTTAATACGCCTTCGTTGCCTTCTTGTTTTTCCCATTTTACAGACATGTGTTTCCCTCCAAAAATCTATTCAGGTTGTGTCGGTCTTCCATTCTAAAGCAATCCGCGGCTTTGTCAAAGAAAAAACCGCTTGAATCAGAATCATTATGTAATGAACTGGCAGCCTGTCCAACCGTAATTCTCATTTCAGTTAAACCGCTATACATAAATACAACCACTATATTATAACATAACGCCTACCGCTTTCAACTATATGGTGTGATTTACAAATAAGAAATTTCTTCAATATCCTTAATCATCGTGCAGGCTTCTTCGAGTTCGCGGCTGTCAAACTCGTACATCATGTGAAGTTCCTCCGGCTCAATGTCAATGCCGTGCATCTCGTAACCGACCTTATGAAGCGCCGCCGCCCATAAATCTGCGTTCAAAAACTTCGGCATAAAAGGGTGCAGGACGTACAGATGCCTTCTCCACAGCTCCTCGACGGCAGCGTATAATGTAGGGTTTTCATTGCCGAGCGTTTCATCAAGCACCCGGAGAACGCGATGCAAAACCGGAGCCGCATCAGGCTGAACCGTTTCACTCGGAACCGCGGTCATTGAATCGCCGAATTTTGTAATATGGACCGGCTTGCTGTAGTCATGGTCCGCCATCAGCGTCAAAATCATCGTCTTGATAAGAGGATGAGCGCCCGGATCTTGAAGAATCGTTTTTAAGAGACCCGTGTATTTTGCAATATTGCGGTCTTTGAGAGAATGAATCAGATTCATTTGTTCAGCGGGGCTGTTCAGCACTTTTTCCGCATCAAGAATGTCCTCGTATTCCTCCTCCCACGCTTCATCCTGCTGGTCGGGATCGGTCATTTTGCGGCTGAATTCGAGCAGCCGGTAGAATTGCTCCGCACTTTCTGCGGGCAGCTGGTTTTCTTCCAGCACAGCTTCAATTGTGCTTTTGACTTCTTCATATTGTTTCAGCTGAATTAAAATGGTCATGTACACCTGCAGCACGGTGAAATAATGGCCGTACCCTTCATTCAGCATTTTCTCGCAAACTTGTTTTGCTTCTTCCAATTCCCCGAGTTCCAGAAAACAAATCGCCATGCCTAAATGTACGTCGGACTCGGTATCGCCGTGGCTTACCGCCTCTGAAAACAGTTCGAGGGCCTCCTGATACTGTTTATCCTTCATGGCGGCCATCCCTTTATCAACCAAGCGTTCTTTCAGACGGGGGAAAGGAATGATATCAGCTTTTTTCTTGTCATGCGTCATACTTTATTTCCTTTCAGGCGCTATTTTGTTCAAGTGTATCAACACGCGTCAGGAAACACAAGAAAGGATGGTGCGCACGGTAAAAAAAGCCGCCGGACAGATGCCGGGCGGCTTTTTTCAGGCTTGAAGCCATGAACTTCTTTTCGATTCAAACTGCTGAATGTCGTCCTCCAGCAGAAGCGTTAATGAAATTTCATCATAGCCGTTTATCAGCATTTCCTTCCAGTGAGGATCGACTTCAAATGAAATCTCTTTGCCTTCACTGTCGTGAATGAGCTGGTTTTCCAAATCAACCGTCATGTTAAGAGACTGATTTTCATATTGACCGGCGAGTTTTTTCCACTGATCATACGGCATACGGATGGGAAGCATACCGTTTTTAAAACAGTTTTGATGAAAAATATCGGCAAATGACGGAGCAATGATGATTTTGAAGCCGTAATCATCCAGCGCCCAAGGAGCGTGCTCACGGGATGATCCGCAGCCGAAATTCTCTCCGGCAATTAATATGGACGCGCCTTCATAGACTTTGCGGTTTAATTCAAATTCAGGATCAGGCTCACCGTTCTCAAGGTATCTCCAATCAAAAAACGCGAATCTGCCGTATCCGGTTCTTTCAATTCTTTTCAAAAACTGTTTCGGAATAATCTGGTCCGTATCGACGTTGATCCGGTTTAAGACGGCCGCTTTTCCCCTATGCGTTTTTAAAGGTTCCATCTTTTCGCGCACTCCTTACACAACTGTTTTTTCTTGATAAAACTTTCTTACATCGACGAAATGCCCGTGAATGGCCGCCATTGCCGCCATCGCCGGACTGACAAGGTGTGTTCTCGCGCCTTTTCCCTGTCTGCCTTCGAAGTTGCGGTTGGAAGTGGAAGCGCATCGTTCCCCTTCAGGCACGACATCATTGTTCATACTGAGGCACATGCTGCAGCCTGATTCTCTCCATTCAAATCCGGCCTCGAGAAACACGCGGTGCAGCCCTTCTTCCTCGGCCTGCTGTTTCACGCTTTGAGACCCCGGCACCACAATGGCTCTGACGCTGCCGGCGACTTTTCGGCCTTTGATTATATCCGCAGCCTGGCGAAGATCGGTCATCCGCGAATTTGTACAGGAGCCAATAAACACATGCTCGACTTTAATATCTTCAATTTTTTGATTCGGTGAGATTCCCATGTATTCGTACGCGCGGATGGCTTCTTTTTTACCGTCTTCAGAATCAATCGTTTCCGGCGCCGGTATTTGGGCATCGACCGGAAGAACCATGCCGGGATTGACGCCCCATGTTACCATTGGAGAAATCTCGCTGCCGTCTAGCACGATGGAATGATCGTATACGGCGCCCGGATCGGTTTTTAATGCTTTCCATTCTGCGGCGGCTTTTTCAAATTCCTCGCCTTTTGGCGCGTATTTACGGTTTTTACAATATTCAATCGTCGTGTCATCCGGAGCGATCAGTCCCGCCCGTGCTCCCGCTTCTATTGACATATTGCAGACGGTCATGCGTTCGTCCATAGACATGTTTCTGAATACTTCCCCGGTGTATTCAATGACATATCCGGTACCGAATTTCACCCCGTATTTTCCGATGACCGACAAGATGACATCCTTCGCGGTCACTCCTTTTTGGAGCGTTCCGTCAACGCGGATTTCAAGCGTTTTCGGCCGCTGCTGCCATAGTGTCTGTGTGGAAAGAACATGTTCCACCTCACTTGTGCCGATACCGAAGGCAAGCGCTCCGAACGCACCGTGAGTCGATGTATGGCTGTCTCCGCAAACGATCGTTTTCCCCGGTAGTGTCAGACCAAGCTCAGGTCCGACTACGTGAACGATTCCCTGGTCTGCGCTGTGAAGATCCGCAAGACGGACGCCGAACTCCTCACAATTCCGTTCAAGCGCGGTTACTTGGCGCTTTGCAACTTCATCTTTAATGTCAAAACGGTTGACGGTCGGAATATTGTGGTCCATCGTCGCGAATGTATTCTGCGGCCGTCTGACCTTTCTCCCCTTCTGTCTTAACCCTTCAAACGCCTGAGGAGACGTCACCTCATGAATTAAGTGCAGATCAATATAGAGAAGGTCGGGTTTTCCTTCACCGCTTTTTACAACATGCCGATCCCAAATCTTTTCGATGATTGTTCGAGGCATCATCTTTGTTTCCTCCCTCTACCTATGAACTAAGACCGCTTTCTTTAAAGCGTCACACTATAGATTTTGTATTCGAGCCGGCTAATGCGGCTTTTACTTTTTCAGTAATGTCATGCGTTCCGGCATATTGGCCGTCCCGGGCGATATCACGTGTACGGCTGCCGTCTGCAAGCACCTTTGCGACCGCTTTTTCCACCGCCTGCGCTTCGTTTTCAAGCCCGAAAGATGTTCTCAAAAGCATCGCCGCTGATAAAATCGCCGCAAACGGATTGGCCATCCCTTTACCGGCGATGTCAGGCGCAGATCCATGCACGGGTTCAAACAAGTGAAGACCTGAACTTGATAAACTGGCTGACGGCAGCATGCCGAGCGAGCCTGTCAGCATGGAGGCTTCATCGCTTAAAATATCGCCGAACATATTCTCAGTTACGATGACGTCAAACTGGCTCGGGGCGTAGATGAGCTGCATCGCGGCATTATCGACAAGCATATGTTCAAGCGTCACATCAGGAAATTCTTTTGCGATTTCATTTGCGGTTTCCCGCCACAGCCTGCTTGAAGAAAGCACATTCGCCTTATCAACGGACGTCACTTTTCCTTTTCTGCCGGCAGCCATCTTAAAGGCTTCTCTGACAACGCGTGCGATTTCTTCTTTCTTATAAAAAAGGGTATCGACCGCTTCCTTTTCTCCCGCTTCATTGACATACTGTCTGCTCGGTTCTCCAAAGTAGAGGCCGCCCGTCAGTTCCCTGACGATTACAAAGTCGACGCCTCTGATATATTCTTTTTTCAGCGGAGACGCCTCAGACAAGCTTTCAAATACGGTCACGGGACGCAGATTGGCAAACAGGCCGAGTTTTTTTCTGATGCCGAGCAGGCCTTTTTCCGGTCTGAGCTCCGGAGGATTTTGGTCCCATTTCGGCCCGCCGACTGCCCCGAGCAGGATGGCGTCGGATCTTTCACAAAGAGCCACCGTCTCCTCAGGAAGGGGGTTTTGATGGGCGTCAATAGCCGCTCCCCCGATCAGCCCGTTTTCAAATTCAAATTCATGTCCGAATTGTTCGGCAACGCTTTTCAATACATCTGCCGCTGATTCCGCCACTTCCGGTCCGATTCCGTCACCGGGCAGCAAAGCAATACGTTTTTTCAAATCAAACGTTCTCCTTTCTATTACGAGCCGACCGCAGTCTGTCTCTTTAATCCGTCTAAATTGCAATCCAGCACCAGCTGCCGGTTCACGGCGTTCAGATAAGCTTTAGCAGAAGCTTCCAGAACATCCTGCGCGATTCCCCGCCCTGATGTTTCTTTTCCGTTCACGGTCACTCTGACAAAAACTTGAGCCAGCGCGTCTTCGCCTTTCCGGTTGGATTGGATGCGGTAGTCTGTCAGTTCAATATTTTTATCGATGCAGCGCCCGAGCGTATTATAAACGGCTTCTACGCTGCCCGCCCCCGTTGCCGCCTCTTGCATCAGCTGTTCGTTTTCCTGATTTTTTAAAGAGACTGTTGCAGTCGGCACCTGAGACGTCCCGTAATGCACTTGCAGAGACAAAAATTCATAGCCGATTTTTTTGTCTGTCACTTTTTCTTCTAAAATAAGAGAAATCAAGTCATCATCAGTGATTTCTTTTTTCTTTGCGGTCAGTTCTTTAAACATCGTAAAATATTTATTGATTTCATCACTATCAAACTGGAATCCAAGCGTATTCAGGCGGTCTTTGAACGCGTGGCGCCCGGAATGCTTTCCGAGTACAAGTGCATCAGCAGTCACGCCGACAAGTTCCGGTGAAATGATTTCATATGTTGATTTTTCTTTCAGGAAACCGTCTTGGTGAATGCCGGACTCATGTGCGAAAGCGTTATCTCCGACGATTGCTTTGTTGCGGGGAACTGCCATACCCGTCAGTTTGCTGACAAGATCACTCGTCCGCTTCAATTCATGAAGATTGAGAGATGAATCGGCTTGATGCGCGTCATTTCTGACATGAAGCGCAACGGCGATTTCCTCTAGCGCGGCGTTCCCGGCTCTTTCTCCTATGCCGTTAATGGCGCATTCAATTTGATCAGCGCCGTTCTCAATTGCCGAAAGTGAGTTGGCAACCGCCATTCCGAGATCATCGTGGCAATGGGCTGATAGCTTTACCCGGCTGATATTCGGAACGTGTTCCTTCATATATTTAAAGATGTTTCCGTATTCAGCCGGCGTCAGGTAACCTACAGTGTCCGGCAGGTTGATGACGCTCGCGCCGGCATCAATCACTTCTTCAACGATTTCAGCCAGAAACGGAAGTTCGGTGCGGCATGCGTCTTCTGCTGACCATTGAACGATCGGAAAGCGTTCTTTTGCATACTTCACCATTTCAACCGCTTTTTCCTTAACCTCTTCCCGCGTCATTTTCAGCTTATGCTTCAGATGAATGTCAGAGGTGGCGATAAAGATGTGAATCCGCGGGCTGGCCCCGTCTTTCAGCGCTTCCCAGGCTGCGTCGATGTCACCTTTGACAGATCGGGCAAGCCCTGTTACCGAACAATTTTTAATCGTTCTTGCGATTTCCTGCACGGCTAAAAAATCACCTCGGGATGAAGCGGGAAATCCCGCTTCAATAATATCCACCCCGAGTCTTTCAAGCTGCTTGGCTATCGCCAGTTTCTCCCGGGAATTGAGGTTGACCCCGGGGGATTGTTCACCGTCACGAAGGGTCGTGTCGAAAACATTAATTTTGCGCAACGGAGACCACCGCTTCCTTCTTTTTGCCTTGTTTGACAAACGGCATCATTTCGCGAAGCTGTCTGCCGACCTTTTCAATCTGATGCTCGTTTTCACTTGCATTGATCGCATTGAAGCGAGGACGGTTCACTTGGTTTTCCACGATCCATTCTTTCGCGAATGTACCGTTTTGAATATCTGTTAATACTTGTTTCATCGATTCTTTTACCTTTGCATCGACTACGCGCGGCCCTGAGACAAAATCTCCCCATTGAGCCGTATCGGAGATAGAGTATCTCATGCCCGCCAATCCTTCTTCATACATCAAGTCTACGATCAACTTCAGTTCGTGCAGACACTCGAAGTATGCGAGTTCAGGCTGGTAGCCGGCTTCTGTCAGCGTTTCAAAACCCGCTTTGACAAGCGCCGTTAAACCTCCGCACAGAACAGCCTGCTCACCGAACAAATCCGTTTCCGTTTCTTCCTTAAATGTTGTTTCAAGAACGCCCGCACGCGCTCCGCCGATTCCTTTTGCATAAGCAAGAGCCGTATCTTTCGCTTCGCCTGATACATCCTGGTAGATGGCAAACAATGCCGGTACGCCCGCGCCTTGTTCATATGTTCTTCTGACAAGGTGTCCCGGTCCTTTAGGGGCGACAAGGAATACATCCACATCAGCAGGAGGCACGATCTGATGGAAATGGACGTTAAATCCGTGTGCGAATACCAATGACTTGCCCGCCGTCAATTCATCTTTGATTTCAGCTTCATATACTTTTTGCTGCTGTTCATCCGGAAGAAGAACCATAATGATATCAGCCTGGGCAGCCGCTTCTCTTACCGAAAAGACTTTATGACCGTCTTCTTGGGCCTGTGTAAATGATTTTCCTTGTCTGACGCCGACAATGACATCAATTCCGCTTTCTTTTAAGTTCAGCGCATGTGCGTGACCTTGTGAACCGTAACCGATAATCGCTACTTTTTTACCTGCCAATACGTTCTCTTTGATATCACCGTTATAATATACTTTTACCATTTTAATCTCTCCCTTTTTTGTGTTATACAATTGAAATTGTTTTATTGGATGACGCCTTCTGCTGGGTTCCCCTCGCAAAAGCCGTTGTGCCCGTTCTCGCGATTTCTTTAATGCCGTAAGGTTTGAGAAGCTCTATGAGCGCTTCGATTTTATTAGATTCGCCGGTAACCTGAACGACGATGCTGTCTCTTGAGACATCAACGACGGAAGCTCTGAACGGCTCAATGATTCCATTGATTTCCGTTCTGGCCGACGGTGCGGAAACAACTTTGATTAATGCCAGCTCACGCTGTACAATCGATTGGTTTGTAATATCCGTCACTTTCAGGACGTCAATTTGTTTGTTAAGCTGCTTTGTCAGCTGCTCTACGTCATTTTCGCCTTCCACATGGACGACAAATGTAATCCTTGAAACACCGCTTGTTTCCGTGTGGCCTACAGTGATGCTTTCGATATTATAGTGTCTTTTTGTAAACAGGCCGGTGATCCGGTTTAATACTCCCGAGCGGTTGACCACCGTTAATGTGATAATGCGTTTCAAGGTTTCACCCCCACCATTTCATGAAGTCCTTTACCCGGCGCAATCATCGGGAATACTTTCTCGCTTTTGGCGACCCGGACGTCAATAACGGCCGGTTCTTTTGATGAAAGCACCTTTTTAAGCTCTTCTTCCGCCTCTTCCTCCGATGAAATCCGGACGCCTTTAATGCCGTAGGCTTCTGACAATTTGACAAAGTCAGGCTGCGCCGAGAATTTGGATTCAGAATAGCGCTCTTCATAGAAGATTTCCTGCCACTGTCTGACCATGCCCAGACATTCGTTGTTCAAGATAACCACTTTGACAGGAAGATTCAGCTGCCGGATGACATCTAATTCCTGAAGGGTCATCTGAAAACCGCCGTCTCCGAGGATGGCAACGACCGTGGCGTTACGATCGGCCAGCTGCGCTCCGATAGCCGCCGGAAGGCCGAAGCCCATTGTGCCGAGTCCCCCCGAGGTCACCCACTTATCAGCCTTTCGGAAAGGATAAAACTGAGCCGCCCACATCTGGTGCTGGCCGACATCCGTCGCCACAATCGCCTCACCGTTTGTGAATTGGTGAATATACTCAATCAGCTTTTGGGGTTTCAAGCCCTCTTCTCTGTTGTCTGTATACCAAAGCGGATATTCTTCTTTCCATTCTGAAAGCTGCTGTTTCCACTCCTCTGTCTGTCCCTGTTTTCCGTTTTGCTTCAATAATTCCTGAAGGACGATTTTACTGTCGCCGACCACCGGAATCTGCGTTTCGATAATTTTTCCGATTTCAGCAGGATCAATATCGATATGCGCCACTTTGGCCGATTTTGCAAAATGCTTCAGATTTCCGGTCACACGATCATCGAACCGCGCTCCGATGCTGATCAACAAGTCACAGTGGTAAAGCGCCATATTCGCTGTGTATGTGCCGTGCATCCCCGCCATTCCCAGAAAAAGAGGATGGTCTGCCGGGAAACCGCCCAGACCGAGGAGCGTGTGCGCTACCGGTATTTGCTGCTGCTCGGCATAATTTTTTAAATCTTCTGAAGCTTTACCGTGCAAAACACCCGCTCCGGCTAAAATAACCGGCTTTTTCGCACTGCTGACAGCTTCCACGAGCTTTCGGATCTGCAGATAGTTAGGCTCTTTTACAGGCTGATAACCCGGAAGGCTGATCTCGTGATCATATCTGAACTCTCCTTCAAATGCTGCGACATCCTTCGGTATATCAATTAATACCGGGCCCGGTCTTCCCGTCGTGGCGATATGGAACGCCTCTTTAATCACACGGGGGAGATCTTCCGGACGGCGGACTTGGTAGCTGTGTTTCGTAATCGGCATCGTAATTCCTAAAATGTCGGCTTCCTGGAAAGCGTCGCTGCCGATGACCGAAGTGGCCACCTGACCGGTAAACACTACGAGCGGCAATGAATCAATCATCGCATCCGCAAGACCGGTAACTAAATTTGTCGCTCCGGGTCCGGATGTAGCAATCACAACCCCCGGCTTTCCGGAGACTCTCGCATACCCTTCAGCCGCATGAATCGCGCCTTGCTCATGGCGGGGCAGGATGTGAACCAATCCCGACTGATACAGCTTATCGTAAATCGGAAGGACAGCTCCCCCCGGATAGCCGAAGATCATCTCGACATTTTCTTTCTTTAATGATTCAATCAGCATCAGAGCCCCGTTCATTGTTTTTGTACATTCGGCAGACAAAGAATCCGCCTGTACATTTGTGCCCATTTTCAGTTCCTCCTTTTCAATGTTCCCTTCTAAAATCCAATTCATAAAACGCAGCGCCGGCTGACGCAAATAAAAAAGCCTTCCCACCCACATTCAGCCAAGCATTTCATGCGATAGCCAAAAGGGGCGAAAAGGCTTTGCTTTCCGCGGTACCACCCTTGTTTACGGTCATATGCAGACCGTCTCATGGATAATGATTATCCGTTTTGATAACGAGTAAACATTGCGTTCACTCGGCCGAGTCCTACTCTTTACATTTCAGACCGGCACTCTGAGGGGAGTTCACTTTGATTTGTTTTACCGGCTCTCAGCGTTACCGGCTCTCTGTGAAAAACTTCAGCAAAGCTACTTATCCTCTTCTGCGCTTTTTTATTATGGCAGCTCTTTTATTAAAAAAGAACCTTCACTTGTTTGTTTTTTCAGTGTTTTATGATTTTTCTTTTTAGCGTGAATCATTTATTTATTTTTGTTTGAACTCATATTACGCCCGTTTGCAGACAGTGTCAACAGCATTTTTATAATTATTAGACAATTTAGATTAATCAATCTATTTTGTATACGCTTTCATTACTGGTACAAAGGGATCTGTAAATGTTAAAAGTTTTTATCATTTTTTTATTAATCTCTCAAGATTACATGAAATTTTTCCGTTCATATACGAATATGTCACATTTTATTACACAATTTTTCTCTGTCCTTCCGGCATGCTTGTCAGATATTCCGTTCGATTGAACAGGCTCTTTATACAGACATACGCATACACTGTTCTTATCTCGTAAGAAATGAGTGATGTCATGAATAAGATGTTATCAGGCATGCAGGGCCTGCCTCCTGGATTTCCGCCTTTACCGGTCTTACCGCCGCAGTCTTACTATCCTCCGGTCCCGATGCATACAGCACCATATCAAGGCGGCCCTTCTTTTCAGCAGGGATTCCCGTCATCCGGATACGGACAGCAGACCCCGCAAAGCACGCTGTCATTCGCCGGGCAGCAATTCGTTCCGTACCCTTATACAACCGGGTACTACGGCCAATCCTTCAGTGACGTCGGCGGAAGCCTCGGCGCCGGGGCGCATCCCGGCGCGCTCGGGGGCGGTTTCAGCGGCCATGCCGGGGGCTTCAGCGCTCCGAGCGGATTCAGATGATACAAAAACCGGCCTCCCACGGCCGGTTTCTTTTCTTATTCACAGAGTATAACGGTCATTCCATTGATTCATTTCCTGCTCCGTATAGTAATCAGCCCTTGAAACCTCAACAATGATTAAACCGCATTGAGTGATTAAAAATTGCTTCAGTTCCTCAAACAGCTCGTCTTTTCCGCAAAAGATCGTTTCTATATTGTGATTTTTATATGCAAATGCGTACTTCAAAAGCTAATTCCTCCTGCTGTCTTTCTATCATTCATTGACAAAATGTATGATAGAAATTAGATAATTTATCACTCAAGGGCGCCTTAAGTATCTTTATACATATATTTATTACGATAAATATTACATTAAGTTTCATTTATATTAAAATTACTTTACAATTTTCATCAAATACGGAACTTTTGTTTCGTAAAACAAAAAAATAAAATACAAAAAAACCTCAAACCCATTGTCAGGGCTTGAGGTTTTTTATACGTCCCAGGAGAGATTCGAACTCCCGACCGACGGCTTAGAAGGCCGTTGCTCTATCCGGCTGAGCTACTGGGACATGAAAAACAAATTGTTCTGCTGATCATTTTACCATGATATCAGCGAATTGACAATATAGTCATCCGATAAAAAAGGCCAGCGGCATCAGTTTTCACTCTGATGTCACCAGCTCTTTTTTTGTACGTCCCAGGAGAGATTCGAACTCCCGACCGACGGCTTAGAAGGCCGTTGCTCTATCCAGCTGAGCTACTGGGACAGCTTTTGCTTTATGTATCAGCGACAAGATTTATTATATACAGGTTCAAATCATAAGTCAATATTTTTTTAAAACTTTTGATGGGGAAGAACGAAATCTCCCCCATCACTTGTTAAAAACTGATTGTATTCCCAAAGTCCTTCAATTCCCGACCCGTTTCGTCGTAAAATGTCACGGCGCCTTCTCTTTCTGTAAGAGTAAGAATGGCATAGCTTTTCACATTGCGGACTCTCGGAAGACGGATGCTGCCCGGATTAATCAAAAGCTTGCCCCGAAGCTCTTCACTCCCGGCAATATGTGAATGGCCGAAGCAGACGATATCCGCCCCAAGCTCTTCCGCCCGGTAAAAAACAGTTAAAAGTGACTGTTTAATGCCGTGAAGATGCCCGTGAACGGCCAGAATTTTCTTTGAACCTGCGTCCAGAAGAAGTTCATCCTGAAACCCGCCGCCAAAGTCGCAATTGCCTTTTACCGTGTGAAACGGCGTAAGCGCCGGATGTGCGGCGTCAAGCTCTGAATCACCGCAATGAATCATCAGATCCGCTTCGTCTTCGTGCCGCTTTGCAATCGTCTCCAGCTCGTCTTCAAGGCCGTGACTGTCACTTATTATCAGCACTTTCATTGCATACGCTCCCCCTTATGAATCAAGCAGCTTTGACAGTTTCTTGAGCGCCTCAGCCCTGTGGCTGATTTTGTTTTTCTCAGCGCTTGTCAGCTGGGCCATGGTTTTATCTTTATCTTTTACAATAAAAATGGGATCATAGCCGAACCCGTTATCCCCCTCGGGTCCTTCCGCAATATACCCTTCAACATGACCTTCGACCGTTTTTGTTTCCTGCCCCGGCATGCTGACGGCAAGGGCGCAGCGGAAACGGGCCGTGCGCTGCTCTTTTTCGATGCCTTTTAATTCTGACAGCACCTTGTCCATATTCGCTTTATCATCTTTTGCTTCTCCGGCATAACGGGCTGAATAAACGCCCGGTCTGCCTCCAAGGTTGTCCACCGATAAACCGGAGTCGTCTGCAATGACCATTTTGTTGACGGCTTTTGCCACGGCTTCCGCTTTTAAGATGGCGTTTTCTTCAAAGGTATGTCCGGTTTCTTCAATTTCTTCCGTAAATCCGATTTCCGCCAAAGAAGAGACGCTGTAGCCTTTCGGTTCGAGTATTTCCTTGAATTCTTTCACTTTTCCCTGATTGTGTGTCGCAATAATGGCTTCTTTCACGCTGATCAGGCCTCTCTTTCTTATTTCAGTTCAGGCAATGTTTCTGCCAGCACTTCTTTTTGCTTTTGAATAAGCGTCTGGATTCCTTTTTCGGCAAGACTTAACAGTCCGTTTAAATCTTCACGGGAGAATGTGGCTTCTTCGCCCGTCCCTTGAAGCTCTACAAAACGTCCGCTTCCCGTCATGATGATATTCATGTCGACTTCAGCCGCCGAATCCTCTTCATAATTCAGATCCAAAAGAAGGCCTTCTTCTTTATCCATCCCGACAGAAATGGCCGCGAGATAATCTGTCACAGGAGAGGTTTTGATAACGCCGCTTTTTACGAGTTTGCCGATCGCAATGGCCATTGCCAAGAAGGCGCCGGTAATGGAAGCCGTTCTTGTTCCGCCGTCAGCTTGAATGACGTCACAGTCGATCCAGATCGTCCGTTCGCCGAGCTTCTCCAAATCAACGACGGCCCGGAGCGCGCGCCCGATCAGCCGCTGAATCTCCATCGTTCTGCCGGAGACCTTTCCTTTTGAAGATTCTCTTATCGTTCTTTGATTCGTCGCGCGGGGAAGCATGCTGTATTCCGCTGTGATCCAGCCTTTTCCTCCGCCGCGTAAAAATGGCGGCACCCGGTCTTCCACAGATGCATTACAGATGACCTTCGTATTTCCCGCTGTAATTAAAACAGAGCCTTCAGGGTGAGTGATAAAATCCAAATCAAATGTGATAGGGCGCAGCTCATCGTGCTGTCTTCCGTCGTGTCTCATATTTTACCTCCGATTATATGTACATAAACCTTTTGTTCCGGATTGTGAATAAAGAAAGAGGCAGCCGGAACGCTAACCTCTTTTTTACTAGTATATCAAAAATCGCAAATTAAAAACTACCCGTATTCACTTGTGACGGCCTCGAAACAGGTTTTGAAAGGGATTCTCCTTTTTCATTCACCAGTTCTGATTTTCCGTTTACTTTTATAGAAACACTTTTAATTGACGGCTGTTCGGTTAATGTGAGAACGATGCTGTCCAGTACGCCCGATGATACCATTTTTGTTTTTTCGTCGGCGCTTCCGTAAATGGAGCTGTTAAAGTCCAGTGTAACCTGGCCGTCTTTTACTTTCGGCTTGCCGAGAAGCTTAACATCGTTATTAAAGTCCGTCAAAAGCCCGCTTGCTTTGCCCGGTCCGTCGGCGAGCTGTTCAACGGCAGCGGTGATGTCATTTGTTTCCGAATTGTCAATCCGCTTTGTGACAGGCACGTAGTATTCGCTCGTCTCTGTTTCCGCCAGATAATAGACAGTCAGCGGATGGGTGTCTGTCAGATCATTCACTCCGGCCGTTTCAATATTAATCCCGTCTTTTCTGCTTAAGTCGCCCGTAATCGGCGTGCCGCCCACAGGCATTTCTTTCAGCTCGTGCCCGTTGATTCTGATTTTGACTTTATCTATTGAGCTGAATTGGGTAAGCGTCCATGTAATCGATTGCAGGATTTTTTGTTCGTCTTCTTTTTTATAGTTTTTAAATTCCTTCGAAAAATCAGCGACGGCAGTGCCGTCTTTTTTAATATCGACATTTACCGTCGTATCCGCAGGGAGCACAGCTCTGAAGCCGTTCGGCAGGATTTCTGACACAGGCCCTCCCTGAACCAAATACTCAAGGGCCTGCTTTGCGGTTCCCTCACTGTTCGGAAGAGGCAGTGTCTGTGCTGCGACATAGCCGTTTTTATCAATCAGATACAGCTCTCGCATGACTGTATTGGCCGGCTGGTCGGCTTTAGAAGTGCCGTTTTTCTCTGACTGCTTTGGTTTTGCCTGAATTCCCGCTTCATCCTTTACATATGAAATGTCTTGAGGCGGGTCAATTTCCCCGGCTGTTTTATCGGATTGAAACAAACCGCATCCAGATAACACAAAAGCCGAAGTAAGACATGTTGCAGCAATGACTGCAGGTCCTTTTTTCAGCATACTTTTCCCTCCTAAGGCTGTTTGTACTATGATGTATACGAGCCCTGTCCGGGAAATAGACCGGGAAGCGCAAAAAAACCCGCCGTAAACAGCGGGTTTTTTTGATTTATTTTCTGACCGGCTCTTGAAGGGAGATGCACTCGACATGGCCGATTTCGTGGCCGAACCAGTCTTCGGCAATTTTTGCGAAGCCGTTCCGCTCTCCCGTTGTAAGAAATTGATGCTCCGGTGCATGTTTCGATTGGTTTAACAAACCTTTATAAGACAAGATGGTGCTCACTTCTCTCGCCGTCTCGTCTCCGGAGGAAATGATTTTCACATGCTCTCCCATATAGTTCTGAATCGGATCTTTTAAAATCGGATAATGCGTACATCCTAAAATCAAGGTGTCAATTGATGTACCTTTTAAAGGCTCAAGCGATGCTTCAACCGCTTCCTCCGCTGATTCCTGAAGAAACCGTCCGCTTTCCACAAACGGCACGAGCAGCGGACAAGCCGTGTTCTCAACTTGAAGTTCTGCGTTTAACCCGAGCAGCGCCTGCTCATACGCTCTGCTTTTAATGGTATTGACCGTGCCGATGACGCCGATATGCTGATTTTTCGTGACCTTTATCGCCGTTCTCGCACCCGGCTGAATGACGCCGACAACCGGAATATCCGTTTTGCGCTGAATATCCTCCAAGGCAATGGCCGTGGCCGTATTGCAGGCGATCACGAGCATTTTGATATGGTGGTTTTCCAGCAGGTAATCGGTCATTTCCCACGTGTATTGAAGAACTTCTTCTTCAGGACGCGGGCCGTACGGGCAGCGTTTTGTATCTCCCACATAGATGATATTTTCCTTCGGTAGCTGTCTCATGATTTCCTTAGCAACGGTTAACCCGCCAACCCCGGAATCAATGACTCCTATCGGCTGTTCCAACAAAATCGCCTCATTTTCTTTTCATTTCATGCTGCAGTTTCAATAATGATTTTTCGAAAGCGGCTGTTTCTTCTTCGGAAAATGTCGCAAACATATCCCGCAAATAAGCCTGTCTTTTCAAAATCACTTCTTGGATAATGCGCTCTCCTTCAGCGAGAAGATGAATTCTGACGACCCGTCTGTCGGCCGGGTCTTTCACCCGCTCGACAAGCTTATTTTTTTCCATGCGGTCTATCAGATCCGTCGTCGTGCTGCAAGCCAAATACATTTTGCCTGATAATTCGCCTATTGTCATATCCCCCAATTCATAAAGCCATTGAAGCCCCACGAATTGCGGCGGTGTAATTGCATATTGGTTAAGGATTTCTCTTCCTTTTTGTTTAATGATCGCAGCGATATGGCGGAGTGATTTTTCGATATCCGCAACATGCTCTACAGATTTTGATGTCATTTGTCCATCCCTCACTCAAGGATCTTTCTGGGCTATGCGCTCCGTGTCTATTTTCCTTCTTTTTTTAAGAAAATGCAAGACTGACGGAGAAAAAGGAAAAACCGGGATTTTCACCGCATGCCCATCAGCCCGGGCGCCAACGCAAATAACCGGCTCCTTCTCGAAAAGAAGGAAAACCGGCAAGAATCAGAGCTCTAGCTCACCCATTCTAAGAAGCTCGACAACAGCTTGCGAACGCCCTTTCACACCTAACTTCTGCATGGCATTTGAAATGTGATTCCGTACAGTTTTTTCACTGATAAATAGCTCGCTTGCAATTTCCTTTGTTGTCTTGTCTTGAACGAGCAATTCGAATACTTCTCTTTCTCTTTTGGTCAGCAGCGGCTTTGATTGAAAATCTTTCTCCTTCAAGTATTGTAACCCTCCTTGCTAAGGTGAGAGCGAATCTGAAACGAATGGGTTTATATAGTCAAGATATCATATGTAAAGGGCGCTTCGGAGGTGACGTCTCTTAGAGAAATAGTTATCCGTTCAGGCGAGCAGAATGCCTTTCTCCCGCTCCGTCCAGCTGACCGCTTTGCCGCTTTTCTTCGACACTTGAACCATAACGACGGAACCCGTAAAGCACGGCAGGCCCGACTCATTTTCTCCAAGGTAATGAAGGGTGACGGACGCATTTCCGGCAGCGCTTGCTTTCACATAAATCCGCAGATTTTCATACGGCATCACCTGACGCATATAGTCGCACTGCTGGCTTGCGACGACCGTCATCGTTTCCGAGTTTTGCGCCGTTATGCCTCGCTGTTTGAAATAAGCGATCCGTGCTTCTTCAAAATAGATGAAAGGGGTTACATTATTCATATGGCCGAACATATCCGTTTCTGAAAAACGAACCGATACTTCAGTAAAGAAAGAAAACGACTGTCTCCATTCTTCAAACGGGATATCAATATATTGCGGTTGTTTCATCACCTTCAGCTCCTTATAAAAAAACCTCTCCCGTGCGCGGAAGAGGCTCTTTTTCTCTTTCTTATACTCTGTCGCTTCCGAAGAAATTACGGAATGCTTGTAAATTGGTATCTCTGTTCAAAGCGGCGATTGAAGTCGTAAGCGGAATGCCTTTCGGGCAGGATTGAACACAGTTTTGTGAATTCCCGCAATCTCCGAGGCCGCCGTCTGTCATTAACGCTTCTAAACGTTCTGCTTTGTTCATCGCGCCCGTCGGATGGGCGTTAAACAGACGCACTTGCGACATCGGGGCAGGCCCCATGAATTTCGACTTGCTGTTGACGTTCGGGCAGGCTTCGAGGCAGACGCCGCATGTCATGCATTTAGACAATTCATATGCCCACTGGCGGCGTTTTTCCGGCATTCTCGGCCCCGGCCCCAAATCATAAGTTCCGTCAATCGGCACCCATGCCTTCACTTTTTTCAGTGAATCAAACATTCTGCTGCGATCAACCTGAAGGTCACGGACAACCGGGAATGTTTTCATCGGTTTCAGACGGATCGGCTGTTCCAGCTTATCAATCAGCGCCGTACATGACTGGCGCGGTCTCCCGTTGATGACCATGGAGCAGGCGCCGCATACTTCTTCAAGACAGTTCATGTCCCATGCGACCGGAGTGGTTTTCTCTCCTTTTGCATTCACGGGATTTCTGCGGATTTCCATCAGGGCGGAAATCACGTTCAGGTTCGGGCGGTAATTGATTTCGAATTCTTCATCGTATGGCGCGCTTTCGGGCGTATCCTGACGTGTAATGATAAACCGTATCTTTTTCTCACTCATGATTATTTCGCCACCTTCTTCTTCGAGTAGTCGCGTTTACGGGGCGCAATCAGTGATACATCGACATCCTGATATTCAAATTCCGGAGCTTCAAACGGACCGGCATGTTTAGCCATCGTCGTTTTGAGCCACTCATCGTCATTTCTTTCAGGGAAATCCGGTTTATAGTGCGCTCCCCGGCTTTCATTTCGGTTATATGCGCCGAGCGTGATGACTCTGGCAAGCTGAAGCATATTGGAGAACTGGCGGGTGAACATCGCCCCTTGGTTGCTCCATTTTGTCGTATCGTTGATATTGATTTTCTTAAAGCGTTCCATCAGCTCTTGGATTTTGTCATCCGTTTTCAAAAGCTTGTCGTTGTGGCGGACCACCGTGACGTTGGCCGTCATCCATTCTCCGAGCTCACGGTGAAGCACGTAGGCATTTTCGTCGCCGTCCATCTTCATAATATCGGCCCATTTTTCTTCTTCTTTTTTCACATAGGAATCAAATAATGAAGAAGGCAGGTCTTCCGCTGATGTTTCAAGTCCGGAAACATATTTCACCGCATTCGGTCCGGCCACCATTCCTCCGTAGATGGCGGAAAGCAGAGAGTTCGCCCCTAAACGGTTTCCTCCGTGCATTGAATAATCACATTCTCCCGCTGCGAACAGTCCGCGGATGCTTGTCATCTGATCATAATCAACCCACAGTCCGCCCATTGAATAGTGAACGGCAGGGAAAATTTTCATCGGAAGCTTGCGCGGGTCATCGCCCATGAATTTTTCATAGATTTCGATAATGCCGCCAAGCTTAACGTCGAGCTCTTTCGGATCTTTGTGCGACAGATCGAGATACACCATGTTTTCACCGTTGATGCCGAGTTTCTGATTCACGCACACGTCAAAGATTTCACGTGTCGCAATATCCCGCGGCACGAGGTTTCCGTAAGCCGGATATTTTTCCTCAAGGAAGTACCAAGGTTTTCCGTCTTTATACGTCCAGACTCTTCCGCCCTCGCCGCGCGCCGATTCACTCATCAGACGCAGTTTATCGTCCCCCGGGATTGCTGTCGGGTGAATTTGGATAAATTCGCCGTTTGCATAATAAGCGCCCTGCTGATAAACGATTGATGCGGCAGATCCCGTGTTGATCATGCTGTTTGTTGATTTGCCGAATACGATTCCAGGACCTCCTGTCGCCATAATAACGGCGTCAGAACGAAATGACTCGATTTGCATATTGGTCAGATTTTGGGCTACGATACCGCGGCACGTGCGCTCATCGTCAAGCACGGCGCCGAGGAATTCCCAGCCTTCGTATTTTGTAACGAGACCCGCCACTTCATATCTGCGCACCTGCTCGTCCAGTGCGTAAAGAAGCTGCTGACCCGTCGTCGCTCCCGCGTATGCGGTTCTGTGATGCTGTGTACCCCCGAAACGGCGGAAGTCCAAGAGCCCTTCCGGCGTTCTGTTAAACATAACCCCCATGCGGTCCAATAAGTGGATAATGGACGGCGCCGCTTCACACATCGCTTTTACAGGAGGCTGGTTTGCCAAAAAGTCGCCTCCGTATACCGTGTCATCAAAATGCTCAAACGGAGAGTCTCCTTCCCCTTTTGTGTTGACAGCTCCGTTTATCCCGCCCTGCGCGCAGACCGAGTGAGAGCGTTTGACCGGAACGATGGAAAACAATTTAACGGCCGTGCCTGATTCCGCTGCTTTAATTGTCGCCATGAGGCCGGCAAGACCCCCGCCGACTACGATAATGCTTGATTGACTCATGATAGCCCCTCTCCCTCTAGTAATCTAGTTCTCTTACACAAACGCAAAAATCGCTTTTAAACCTACGTATGAAAGCGCTAAAAATATAATCAGCGTCACGTAAGTCGAAATTCTTTGAGAACGCGGCGTGACCGTGATCCCCCATGTGACCGCAAAAGACCATAAGCCGTTTGAAAAGTGAAAAATGACCGATAAAACGCCTACAATGTAAAAACCGAGCATAAACGGCGAGCTCAAAATATTCGCCATCATATCGAAGTTGACTTCAGCGCCCATCTGCGCGGCAATCCGCGTCTGCCATACATGCCAGCTGACGAAAATAAGGGTGAGAATACCAGTGACACGCTGAAGCACAAACATCCAGTTTCTGAAATAACTGTAGTGGCCAGCGTTGTTTTTCGCAGTAAATGCTATGTACACACCGTAAACCGCATGATAAATTAAAGGTAAGAAAATAATAAAAATTTCTAACGCATACCTGAACGGCAGACTGTCCATAAAGCCGGCCGCCTTGTTAAACGCATCCGCTCCCCTTGCGGCAAATTGGTTGACGACTAAATGCTGGATCAAAAAGATGCCGACCGGAATAACACCGAGCAAGGAATGCAATCTTCGAAAATAAAACTCTCTGTTCCCAGACATTACTTTACCCCCTGTTTGATTTAAGTGCGAAATGTACTAAAATCTCTGCCCCCACTTCGTTTCAATTGTAAGCACTTTATTAAAATTTATTGACAATTTCATTTTACTCCTCCCTCAAAAGGGCGTCAAGAAAACGTGTACATAAATTATAATTTTCGGAATTGATTATCTGGAGGGAAAATTTTATTTTCCTGCGATATCTTTCTCACATTTTTTCGCGTGTTTTATAGGATCATCCTGTAATCCTCCCCCCTGTTTAAGCTATAATAAACGAAGGAGAGAGGGGAATACATAATATGAAGAATAATTATGAAGCAGCTTTAGAACCTTTAACTGAACTCGACGTCAGCGCATACGGCTACGAATTAATCCGGGAAATCGTGCTTCCGGATATCCTCGGCCCGGAGCATTCATCGATGATGTATTGGGCGGGAAAACGCCTCGCCCGCAAATTTCCTCTTCAATCGTGGGAAGAAATCCCCGCCTTTTTTGAAAAAGCCGGCTGGGGAACTTTGACAAACGCAGGATCAAAAAAACAAGAACTGGAATTTGAACTGGAAGGACCGCTCGTATCCAGCAGACTCAAACATCAGAAAGAGCCTTGTTTTCAGCTTGAAGCCGGTTTTATAGCCGAACAGATTCAATTGATGAACGATCAGATCGCAGAATCTTATGAACAGGTAAAAAAGAGAGCGGATAAAGTCGTCCTGACTGTAAAATGGGATATGAAGGACCCTGTATAATTGAAAAAAGGCGGTGACTCCAAGTCCCGCCTTTTTGCCTGCCCGTTTACACGGCAGACGGCTGTTTAGAAAGCTCAAACGCATCATGAAGCGCTTCGACCGCTTTCACCATATCATTTTCGCTGACAACCGCTGATACTTTTATTTCAGATGTGCTCACCATTTTGACTTGTACATTTTTTTCCGCCAGTACGGCAAACATGTCCGCGGCGACGCCGGGATTTGAAACCATGCCCGACCCGACAATGGAGACTTTCGCCAGTTTTCTTTCGGTTTCAATTTTTTCATAGTCAAGCGCGTTTTTATATTCTTCAAGCACGGCGACCGTTTGCGCGGCATCTTCCGTTTTCACTGAGAAAGAAATATCCGCTTCCCCATCGTCCGACTGTGTCTGAATAATAATGTCAACGTTGATGTTTCGTTTTGCCAGCGCGGTGAAGATTGTTGAAAGAGTAGTCAGTCCGCTTGTCAGGCCCGTAACGGACACCCTCGTGATCTGGTCTTCAAATGCAATTCCTCTGACGATTAAATTCTGCTCCATTGATGATTCCTCCTCAATTAATGTTCCCGCTTCATGTTCCGTACTTGACCGCACTTCTAAAGGCACTTGGTAGTTTTTCGCGAACTCAACCGCCCGCGGGTGAAGAACACCCGCTCCCAGATTTGCAAGCTCCAGCATTTCATCATAAGAAATTCCCGCCAGTTTTCTCGCTGACCGGACATACCGCGGATCTGTCGTAAATACGCCCGGAACATCTGTATAAATGTCGCATTTATCCGCTTCCAGCGCTGCGGCAAGAGCGACCGCCGTCGTATCGGAACCGCCCCGTCCGAGCGTCGTGATGCCGCCGTCTTCCGTTACGCCCTGAAAACCGGCAACGACTGTAATCCTGCCTTCTGCAAGCTGCGAACGAATCGCCGTGATATCAATATCCGTAATTCTCGCATTGCCGTGAACGGCTTCCGTGCGGACACCCGCCTGCCAGCCCGTATAAGAGACGGCGTCATATCCTTTTTCCTGAAGCGCCATGGCCAAAAGCGAAATCGTGACCTGCTCTCCCGTAGACAAAAGCATATCCATCTCGCGTCTGCTTGGTTCAGATGTGATTTCAGCCGCGAGGTTAACGAGCGCGTCGGTTGATTTTCCCATTGCCGAAACGACGACTACGACGTCATGGCCTTTTTGCTTTTCAGCAATGGCGCGATTTGCGGCATTTTGAATTTTTTCGGCAGAACCGACGGAAGTGCCTCCGAATTTTTGTACGATAAGACCCATACTAGACCACCCTTTACATTTTGGTTCGTGCGGGTGAGGAGAAAAGAGCGTTTTGTCCACAATAAAAAAAGCAATGAGAGGAATAGCTCTCATTGCTTTTTCATATCATTACGATTGATTATGAACAACGAGATAGCCCTCCAAGAAAATAAATTCTTGACAGCCTTACATTTATTTAATGCAAGGCCAGCAAATCACACCGATGGGATGTGATACACTTCGGCGACGCTCCCCTTTCAGCCTTTTTCGCAGAATCCATCATTCTCCAAAGGCTTACTATTGAAGTTCGCACCTCTATCTTCACCATATAACACGATCTTATGAAATTAGTTCACATTCTAGCAGATTTTTCAGAAAAGCACAATACTATTTTTTTAATTTTTCAAACAGCAGCTGGGCCGCCGCGGCCGGCACACCCGCTTTTTTGATATCGTCAAGGCTTGCTTCCTTCATCTTTTTGACAGATCCGAAATGTTTTAAGAGCATTTTTTTGCGTTTTTCGCCGATTCCGGGGATATCATCCAGAACGGATTGAAAGGCGCTTTTTCCCCGAATCTGTCTGTGAAAGCTGATCGCAAAACGGTGAACTTCGTCCTGAATGCGCTGAAGCAGGTAAAACTCTTGGCTGTTCCGCTCCAGAAACACCGGTTCAAGCGGGTCGCCGATCAAAAGGTTGGATGTTCGGTGTTTATCATCTTTCGCCAATCCCGCTACCGGGACATCAAGGCCGAGCTCATTCTCAAGCACGTCGCGCGCCGCGTTAATCTGCCCTTTTCCGCCGTCAATGATGATTAAATCCGGCAGCGGAAGATTTTCGCGAAGCACCCTCGTGTATCTTCTTCTGACGACTTCCCTCATTGAGCCGTAATCATCAGGCCCTGTTACGGTTTTAATTTTATATTTGCGGTATTCCTTTTTATTCGGTTTTCCGTCAATAAAGACAATCATGGCCGATACGGGGTTTGTGCCTTGAATATTGGAGTTGTCAAACGCTTCAATCCGATGCGGCGTGTAAATATTCAGCGCTTCGCCAAGCCGTTCGGCTGCACCGATTGACCGTTCCTCATCCCGCTCGATTAACGAGAATTTTTCCCGCAGAGCGATTTTCGCATTTTTGTGCGCAAGCAAAAGCAGCTCTTTTTTCGGGCCTTTTTTCGGCTGATGCACGGCGGTTTCCAACAGCTCGGTGATCATGTCCCTGTCAACGCTGTCAGGCACCAGAATTTCCTTAGGCAGAAAGTGATTGTTTTTAGAGTAGAACTGGCCGATGAAGGTCAGAAATTCTTCATCCGCTTCCTGATACATCGGAAACATGCTGACGTCGCGTTCGATCAGTTTTCCTTGGCGAATGAAAAAGACTTGGACGCACATCCAGCCTTTATCGTAGGCATATGCAAACACATCGCGGTCCAGAAGGTCATTCATGGTCATTTTTTGCTTCTCCATCGTCGATTCGATGTGAGCAAGCTGGTCGCGGAATTCTTTAGCCCGTTCAAATTCAAGCTTTTCCGCCGCTTCTGCCATTTTCGCTTCGAGCTCTTTTTTGATTTCGTTATGCCCTCCCTTTAAAAAACGGGTGATGTCTTCAACAATCTCGCGGTTTGTCTCCTCAGATATATCCTTTACACATGGGGCGAGGCATTGTCCGAGATGATAATAGAGACAGACGCGGTCCGGAAGCTTTGAGCATTTCCTGAGCGGGTAAAGGCGGTCCAGCAGTTTTTTCGTTTCCCGCGCCGCCTGCACATTCGGATACGGGCCGAAATAGCGTCCTTTGTCTTTTTTGACATTCCGGGTGACAATCAGCCGCGGATGGCGTTCATGGGTGATTTTAATAAAGGGATAGGTTTTATCATCTTTCAGCATGACATTGTATTTCGGATCGTATTTTTTAATCAGATTCATTTCCAAAATAAGCGCTTCAAGATTGGAGGAAGTCACGATATATTCAAAGTCCTCAATCTCCGACACAAGCCGTTGGGTTTTTGCGTCGTGAGAACCGGTGAAATAAGATCGCACCCTGTTTTTCAAGACTTTCGCTTTCCCCACGTAGATGACTGTTTTTTGACGGTCTTTCATTAAATAACAGCCCGGCTGATCGGGAAGGAGGGCCAGCTTTTCTTTCAGTTGTTTATTCATACGTTACCCTTCCTTACATTCATTTCTCGTGTCCATTCAGTGTATCACGAACACTTGTTTTTCTCCATTCTCAGCTTTTGGAAGATCAAAAAAGGCGATTCCCTTTCAAAGGAATCGCCCTGCCGTAACGGAAGCTTTCGGCTTACAGATGTTTGTTTACAAGCTCTTCAAGAGCTTCTTTCGGTTTGAAACCGACAGATGTTTCAACGACTTCTCCGTCTTTCAATACGAGAAGTGTCGGGATGCTCATGACGCCGTATTTACCGGCAGTTTCTTGGTTTTCATCCACGTCGATTTTGACGATTTTCAGTTTGTCTCCCATTTCTTGATCAATCTCTTCAAGAACGGGCGCGATCATTTTACAAGGTCCGCACCAAGGAGCCCAGAAATCAGCCAATACGACACCTTCACTTGTTTCAGCTGAGAACGATTGATCAGTTGCTTTTACGATAGCCATTTTGTTATTCCTCCAATTGTCAAATGATGATTTTTAGTATAGCATCTCCCATTCGTTCATGCTAATTTAATGCTTATATTATTTTCTCCCGATCCCGCCGGAAATAATCTTATTTATACAGTGTATTATAACCGGGCGGCAGGCGTTCAAAACTTAAGATGGATTCGCAGGCAGCGTGATTAGTACAACCGCCATCGGAGGAAGCTCCGCCTCAAGTTTTCCGCCCTTTTGAGCAAACCCGGAAAACGGCTTCGGTTTGACGTTTTCCGGACTGCTGAATGTATTGTGGGCATTCATTTTTTCCGCGTGAAGAATCGTTCCCGAAGGCTTCCCTGTCTTTTTCATGCCCCGCAGTTCAATCTTCACATCAGCTTTTTGCAGATGATCGATATTGCAAAGGCTGATATGTATGTCTCCGTTTTGCTGTTTGGACGCTGAAATGCTGACTTGCGGGAGCCGGCCGTCATTCCATTCGTACCCGGCTGCTTTTGTTTCTGTCGCCAAAAAAGAAGCGTCCTGATGCACCTTAAACATATCAAACACATGATACGTCGGCGTCAGCAGCATGTCTTTCCCTTCTGTCAGGATCATTGCCTGAAGCACGTTGACAGTTTGCGCGATATTGGCCATCTGTACGCGGTCTGCATGCTGATGAAAAATGTGAAAATGCGTCGCGGCCACAATGGCGTCGCGGATCGTATTCTGCTGATACAGAAAGCCCGGATTCGTGCCTGGCTCAGGATCAAGCCACGTGCCCCATTCATCAATGATCAGCCCGACTCTTTTTTCGGGATCGTACTGATCCATGATGGCGCTGTGCCTTGTGATCAATTCATCCATATGCGCCGCTTTTTTCATCGTGATGAACCATTCATCTTCCGTAAACTCCGTCGCTGATCCTTTCCCCTTCCAGAAGTCGCCCGGTATTGTGTAATAATGCAGGCTCAGCCCGTCCATGAGATCAGCGGCTTTTTTCATTAAAGTTTCAGTCCAGCGGTAATCGTCGACATTCGCGCCGCCGGCAATTTTATAGATTTCATTACCGCTGTAATTGCGGACATAGGTTTGAAAGTTTCTGTAAAGGTCGGCATAATACTCAGGATGCATGTTTCCGCCGCAGCCCCAGTTCTCATTCCCTATTCCGAAATATGTCAGCTTCCACGGTTTTTCCCGCCCGTTTTCTTTTCTCCAGTCGGACATCGGCGTGCCCGCTTCAAACGTCATGTATTCAATCCAATCAGCCATTTCTTTAATCGTTCCGCTGCCGACGTTTCCGGCGATGTACGGTTCGCAGCCGAGCAGTTCACAAAGCATCATAAACTCGTGCGTGCCGAATTCATTGGAATCAATCGTCCCGCCCCAATGGGTATTCAGCATGGTTTTGCGTTTCCCTACGCCGTTTGCCCAATGGTATTCATCTGCAAAACAGCCGCCCGGCCATCTGAGGACGGGAATCTGAAGCTGTTTGAGGGCGGCGGCGACATCCGTCCTGACCCCGCCGGTATTCGGAATATCGGAATCTTTTCCGACCCAGATGCCCTCATATATGCCTCTTCCCAGGTGTTCCGCGAAATGTCCGTATATGTTTTTATTAATGGTTCCCCGTGTGATATCAGTTTGAATAACTGCCGTATTGTGAGACAAACTTGATCATTCCTTTCCCTTAATAAGAATGAAAGCACTAAAGCCGATCTATGTATCTGGGATGTATGCTGAATGGATAAGTTTGTAAGCGCTTTACAAAAGCTTATTATATTGGTTCGTACATGTCAATCTCTTATTTTATCAACCTTTAATTTGTACGAACCAATTAACACAAATTAAAACCCTCTGACAAATAAGCCAGAGGGTTTATGATTATGAATGAATATTGGCATTTTTAAATTCTTGGGTCAGAAGCGGAACCACTTCGAACAAATCGCCGACAATTCCGTAGTCCGCTATTTTAAATATTTCCGCTTCCGGGTCTTTGTTAATGGCAACAATGACCTTACTGTTTGACATGCCCGCCAAGTGCTGAATCGCTCCGGAAATGCCGCAGGCGATATACAAATCCGGCGTGACGACTTTTCCCGTCTGGCCGATTTGAAGGGAATAATCGCAATAGTCCGCGTCACACGCGCCGCGTGAAGCGCCCACCGCTGCTCCGAGCACCTCGGCAAGTTCTTTTAACGGTTCAAATCCATCTTTGCTTTTTACACCGCGGCCTCCTGCTACGATAATTTTCGCTTCTGATAAATCCACGCCGTCCGCCGTTTTTTTGACTACTTCTTCAATGACCGTCCGCAAATCTGCCGGAGGCGCCGCAAGCTCTTCGATATCACCCGTCCGGCTCGCGTCTTTTTCTAATGCCTGAATATTATTCGGACGAATCGTCGCCAAAATGAACGGATCAGTTGAAATCACCTGTTCAAAGGCTTTGCCGGAATAGATCGGTCTTGTAAAAACGATGTTGTCTCCGGTAACGCTTACATCCGTGCTGTCTGAAATCAGCCCCGTTTCAAACCGGGCCGCAAGCTTAGGTGACAAATCTTTTCCCATAGAAGTGTGGCCGAAAATGACCGCATCAGGCTTTTCATTTTCGATCAAATCCCCGAGAACCGCGGCATATCCGTCCGCCGTATACTGAGAAAGCCCCGGCGAATCGGCCGTAAATACTTTGTCGGCGCCGTACTGAATGAGTTCTGGTGCTGCATCAGCTGCGCCTTTTCCCATCAGCACGCCGATGACATCTCCTCCGCCGGAAATGGTTTTGCCTGCGGCTATGGCTTCAAAGGTGACGTTCCGTAAGGCGCCGTCACGAATTTCTCCGAGTACGATCACTTTTTTTCCCATTCTGACATCCCCCAGTTTCTTTAATATCGGTTTATACGACTTTGGCTTCTTTTCTCAGCAGTGACACAAGCTCTTTCGCCTGCTCAGCGGCTTCTCCTTCGATCAGTCTGCCCGCTTCTTTTTGCGGCGGCAGAAAACGTTCGATCGTTTTGAGCTTCGGTGCGGCATCATCTTCATCAATGTCGAGATCATCGAGCTCAAGTTCTTCCAGCGGTTTTTTCTTCGCCTTCATAATGCCCGGAAGCGACGGATAGCGCGGCTCGTTTAAGCCTTGCTGTGCCGTGATGACTAAAGGAAGTGAGGTTTTAATGATTTCGGTATCCCCTTCATTGTCTTTCTCTGCCACAGCTTCATCGCCGCTGATTGTCAGTTTTGTGATCGTTGTGACGCAAGGAATGTTCAGCAGTTCGGCAAGCCTTGGAGCCACTTGGCCTGAACCGCCGTCAATCGCGACATTTCCGCCGAGAATCAGATCATATTCCCGGTCCTTGAAATAATGATATAAGATAGTTGAAATGGAGTATTGGTCAGGATCGCTCAGATCATCTTCAATATTGATTAACACCGCCTGGTCACAGCCCATCGCAAGGGCGGTTCTCAGTTCTTTCTCCGCATCTTCTCCGCCGACGGTTACGGCGGTAACGGTTCCGCCGTGCTCTTCCTTCAGCTGAATGGCTTCTTCAATGGCGTATTCATCATATGGATTAATGATAAATTCGGCCCCGTCCTCCTGAATCTTTCCTGCTTCAATGACGATTTTCTCTTCTGTGTCAAACGTCCGTTTCATCAGTACAAATAGATTCATAATCTTATCCCCTTTATCTTCGCCCACCGAATTGAGGCTTTCTTTTTTCGAGAAATGCCTGAATGCCTTCTTTTGCGTCATCTGATGCAAATGCTTCCCCAAAGCGCTTTGCTTCAAGCTTTAAGCCGCCGTCATAAGAATAGATCTTATTTGAATAAAGGAGCTCAAGCAGATAAGCCATCGACTGCGGGCTTTTTTCCGCAAACTTGCCCGCGAGCGTTTTCGCCTTTTTCAGCAGCTCTTCCTCATGTTCGGCGCCTATCGTGACAAGGCCGAGGCTGAGCGCTTCTTCTCCGGACACAGGTTCTGAAGTGCCGATCATTTCAAGCGCTTTCGCCGTACCGACGTACCGGGGAAGCCGCTGCGTCCCGGCAAAGCCCGGAATAATGCCGAGATTCAGCTCGGGCAGGCCTAGCTTTGCATCCAATGTAGCGATTCTGATATGGCAGGCCATGGCTAGCTCAAGGCCGCCTCCGAGCGCAGCGCCGTGAATCGCTGCGATCACGGGCTTCGGAAACCCTTCAATTCTTTCCATCAGCTGCTGGCCTTTATCCGCCATGGCAGAAGATTGCTCAAGATTTTCAAGCGACGTAAATTCCTTTATATCGGCGCCCGCCGAGAAAAATTTCCCCTCACCGCGAATGATGATGCTTCTGACGCTGTCATCTGTTTCACATCGGTCGAACAGACCGGACAACTCATCTAAAACCGCACCGGATAGCGCGTTGGCCGGCTGATGATTAATGGTAATCACCGCAACAGATTGTTCTACCGCCATCGAAAGGCTGTTCATCCGTCAACCCCCTTTAGTTTTGATGAATCCCTGACACCAACAGCTCCAATACCTTGTCTGACAAATCCGGAAGATCATATTTCTGATCGTTCATCACCCATGTTGTCACTGTTTCATCTATCGTCCCGAATATCATCTGCCGGGCGAGGCGGACGTCGAGATTGTCTTTCCATTCCCCCGACTTGATTCCTTCGGTCAAAATGGTGTCCAGCATGTTTAAATAACCTTTTAAAATATCATTGATTTTCAGGCGCAGCTTGATATTTGACTGTCTGAGCTCAAGCTGGGTCACAATCGCGAGGTGGCGGTCATTGCCGAGCAGTGTGAAATGCTGCTTAATAACGAGGGCGAGTTTTTCTTTTGCCGTCGTTTTTTCTTTCACTTCTTCTTCCATGCGTTCAATGAACTGGCCCATCTTTTCTTTAAAAAGAGAAATGAGTATATCCTCTTTGTTTTTGAAATATAAATAGATGGTGCCGTCCGCAACGCCGGCCTGCTTGGCGATTTTGGACACCTGTGATTGGTGATAGCCGTTTTCCGCTATGACTTCTACTGCTGCATCAATAATCTGCATATACTTTGGCCGTTTTTGGTTCAATGTCATCGTTCCTTCCTTCGATAAATGAATGACTATTCATTCATAACTTCATGATAAAAAGGAATCCGGATTTTGTCAAGTTTTTCTTTTAAGGCACCTTGTTTTCACGGGAAGCATCTTCTTCTTCGACTAAACGCCTTCTTAATATTTTTCCGACGGCCGTTTTCGGAAGCTCTTTTCTGAATTCGTAAAGCTTCGGGACTTTGTACGGCGCAAGCCGCTCTCTTGCAAACGCATCAAGCTCATCGGCATCTGCCTCGGCGCCTTTTTTCAAAACGATAAATGCTTTCACCGTTTCCCCTCTGTAGGAATCAGGGACGCCCGCTACGACGATTTCCTGAACGGCTTCATGCTCATAAAGCGCCTCCTCCACCTCCCGGGGGTAAATGTTGTATCCGCCGGCAATGATGATGTCTTTTTTCCTGTCGGCGATGTAGAAAAATCCTTCCTCATCCATATATCCCATATCTCCGGTAAACAGCCAGCCGTCTCTGATGACACGCGCCGTCTCCTCCTGCTTATTCCAGTATCCTTTCATGACTTGAGGGCCTTTTACGATCAGCTCGCCGTGTTCATACGGCTTCGCAAGCCCGCCTTTTTCTTCTGAATAGATTCCGGCGTCGGTATTGGGCCAGGGACAGCCGATGCTGCCTGGTTTATTTTTTCCCCAAATGAAGTTTGAATGGGTAACCGGTGATGCTTCGGATAATCCGTAGCCTTCCACAAGCTTTCCTCCGGTCACTTTTTCAAATTTCTGTTTGACCTCAACCGGCAGCGCCGCTGAACCGCTCGGACAGCTTTCAATGGAGGACAAATCATACTTATTCAGCTCCGGGTGATGCAACAGCCCGATGTAAATCGTCGGTGCCCCGGGAAAAACCGTCGGCTTCAGCCTGTCGATTGTTTTCAGGGTATCCAAAGGATTAAATTTAGGAAGAAGGATCATTTCACATCCCTGCATAATGGAAAAATTGAGCACGGCGGTCAATCCGTACACATGAAAAAAAGGCACGATGCCGAGCACCTTTTCGGCTCCCTTTTTCATTTTGTACATCCAGGCGGCGCACATTTCTGTATTGGCCTGAATGTTCCGGTGTGTGAGCATGACACCTTTCGGATAGCCGGTTGTTCCGCCCGTGTATTGAAGCACGGCGATGTCATGCGCAGGGTCAATATCAAATGGCTCTGCCTCCTCCGCGCTTTCGTTTTTTAAAATATCCGCTAATTTGTGAATTTGTTCGCAGCCGTCATAATCAATATGCACCTGTTGTTTTTGCGTGAGCGTATACAGCATATTTTTCGGAAACGGCAAAAAGTCTTTTATACTTGTTGTAATAATGCGTTCGACGATTGATAACGTTTTCATTTTTATCACCTTCGGAAACAGCATATCAAGGGTGATGATCACGCGCGGCGCACTGTCTTTCAGCTGATACTCAAGCTCGTGTTCCGTGTAGAGAGGATTGGTCTGAACGACAATGCCCCCGGCAAACAATACGCCGTAAAAAGCGATGACCGACTGCGGACAATTGGGCAGCATAATGGCGGCTCTGTCACCTTTTTTCAGGCCTGTTTTGCGTAAAAAAGCGGCTAGCTTTAATGAATCTGTGAGAACGTCTTGAAATGTGAGTTTTTTTCCGAGAAAATAAATGGCGGTATGGTTCGGGAATTGAGCTGCGGAGTTTGTCAGATTGGATGGCAGGGTTTGATCGGTAAATTCAAGCTCATGCGGAATCTCTTCGGGATATTGAGAAAGCCATGGCTTTTCAGACTGCATAATACCTCTCCCTTCTGTTTTCCTATACGCTATTATTATAGCAGAAGGGTGATTGGAATGGGAAAGCGTTTCATGTGAAATTTCGAGTTTCAGGAGGTGTTGAGCTTGCTGGAAACGCTGCATTTTGAAGAAGGAGTTCCTATCCTGCGCCAGCTGCCGAAGCCGTTTACGTCGGCCGCCTTTTTGCTTCATCCCTTTGTCCGGATGCCTGATGGGTGGGAAGAGCAAAAGCGCAAACGGCCTTATGAACATATATATCCGAGTGATGAGGAGATCATCGCGATGGGCAGACCCGTTTCCTGGAAATCCGTCATGACCGTTTGCGGATTGCGCTCTGAAAAAGAGACAGCGCTTGCGCTTATGACTGCTGTCACGGCACTTCGGGATGAATATGCACATCCTGAATCCGCCGAGCTGTTAAATCGGCTTCATCATCCCGATCTGTACTTGCCGAGCGATGATGTCACTTCGCCATTTTTGATACCGGGACTTTTGGATGTGTTCCGTTCAAAAGGCATAAAGCGCTGCACTTATTATGAGCCTGTCGAAGAGAAAGGCATATTTTCACTCAATCAAACGGCGGCTTCGGATGTATGCGGATTGCTGCGGGCTGACATGATCATTGCCGACGAAAAACGGCGCGCCGCTTTTATGAGCATATATGATTCTTTTACGACACTCTTTCTCATGGAAGATCAAGACATGCCGTCTGTCATCCGCGCCATGAGTTGGGAAGCCGTCATTTGCTCTGATACGGCCTGCATAAACTGGTATTCTCAATAAAAAAGGCCGCCGATTCTAGTTCGGCAGCCTTTTTTCAGTATTAAGATGTCATGACCAGATAAATAAGTCCGATGAACAGAAAAATTCCCGCTGCCGACAGCAGCACTTTCGCAAGCTTCTCCATTTTTCCCCGTCCCCTTAAATCCCGGCGGCCACCACGAATGACAGGCCGACTGAGATGACAAATGAAATAAAGCCGACAGCTCTGTTATCTTTTTCAATTTCTTTATCAATTTTAAACCGGGGCGTCAGAAATTCAAAGATAAAATAGCTGATTAAAAGCATAATAAATCCGTATACGCCCCAGCCGATCATTTGCAAAAGCGAATTATGCTGGGCGATGCTGTGCTGAAAGACATTCGCGATACCGAGAATTTTCCCTCCGGTCGCCATTGCCACCGCAAGATTGCCTTTTTGGATTTCCACCCAGTTTTTATAGGATGTCACCAATTCAAACACGGTCAGAAAAATGACGAGACACAAGACGGCTACACTGTAATAAGCCGCGATTTCAACAAGCTCATTTTCCCAAAAAGCATTCATGACGTTTACTCCCTTTTTATTTTAGTTCGACAATCGTTACGCCTGATCCTCCTTCTCCCGCTTCCCCGAACCGCGAGCTTTTCACGCTGCGGTGGTTTTTCAGAAGATCCTGCACCCCTTTTCGGAGGGCGCCCGTGCCTTTTCCGTGAATGATGGACACTCTCGGATGGCCGGCAAGCACCGCGTCATCTAAATATTTTTCGACGCGGCTGAGGGCGTTTTCGTAACGCTCTCCCCTGAGGTCAAGTTCAAGGGATACGTGATAATCCTTCCCTTTTACGGCGGTGATTGCTTTTTCTTTTTTCGGTTCAGGAGCCGATTTGAGAAACTCAAGATCTTTTTCCTTCACCTTCATTTTGAGGATGCCGATTTGGACGTTCCATTCTTTCTCGCCGGTTTTCTCAAGCAGCGCCCCTTTTTGTCCGAATGTGAGCACCTTTACTTCGTCGCCCGGCTTCAGCTCGCGTTTTTTCTCTGTCTTTCTTTCCGGCTGCTTTGATTTTTCAAAAGCCGGCATCGCGTCTCCGAGACGTTTTTTGGCGTCAATCAGCTCGTGTTCCTTAAAGGATCTGTGTTCTTGCTTGATAGACCTGAGCTCGCGGATGATCTGTTCGGCTTCATTTGCGGCGGCTTCCAGTTTTTCCGCAGCTTTCTGCTCGGCTTCTTCCATCATTTTATCTTTTTGGGCGTTCAGCTCAATGATTTGCTGCTGAAGTTCTTTGTGCAGTTTTTCTGCTTCTTTTCTGATTGATTCGGTTTCAGAAAGCTCTTCATCCGCTCTTTTTTTGCTTTTTTCAAGCGATGCGATCATCAGATCGACTTCGTTATGTTCGGCGGTCATTTCTGACTTCGCCTGGCCGATGATATGCTCCGGAAGCCCAAGGCGTCTTGAGATTTCAAATGCGTTGCTTCGGCCCGGCACTCCGATCAGAAGCTTATAGGTAGGCGAAAGCGTTTCAATGTCAAATTCAACGCTGGCATTCATGACGCCTTGTCTGTTATATCCGTATGCTTTCAGTTCCGGATAATGGGTTGTCGCAAGCACTCTGGCGTTTGTCCGGTGAACTTCGTCAAGGATGCTCATGGCAAGCGCCGCTCCTTCCTGCGGATCTGTTCCGGCACCGAGTTCATCAAACAGCACAAGACTGTTTTCAGACACGTCTTTTAAAATATTGACGATATTGACCATGTGGGATGAGAACGTACTCAGACTTTGTTCGATCGACTGTTCATCGCCGATATCGGCAAACACATTGTCAAATACTGCTGCTTCCGATCCCTCATCAGCCGGTATGTGCAATCCTGCCTGCGCCATTATCGTCAGCAGCCCGAGTGTTTTTAACGTAACGGTTTTACCGCCCGTATTCGGTCCCGTGATGACGATCGTTGAATAATCTCCGCCCAGTTCAATATCGTTGGCCACGACTTGATCTTGGGGCAGCAGCGGATGGCGTGCTTTTTTAAGACGGATAAAACCGTCTCCGTTCATGAGTGGTTTTGTCGCCTTCATCGCTTTTGCGTATCTCGCTTTAGCGAAAATGAAATCCAGTGTCTGCAGCACTTCCACATTTTGAGCGATTTCTTGTGTGTGTTCAGCCGTATGCTCCGTCAGCATCCGGAGAATCCGTTCGATTTCCTGTTTTTCTTTTACTTTCGCCTGCTGAAGCGAGTTGTTCATATCTACGATCGCCTGCGGTTCAATAAACAGTGTCGCACCGGATGAAGATGTATCGTGGACAATTCCGCCGTAGCTTGATCTGTATTCCTGTTTGACCGGGATGACAAAGCGGTCATTCCGAATCGTAACGATGGTGTCAGACAGCATTTTAGAAGCGGAAGATGAACGCAGCATCGATTCAAGCCGGTCTCTGACTCTTGATTCAAGCGTCCTGAGCTGCGTGCGGATTCCCCTTAAAGCGGGGGATGCATGATCAAGCACTTCGCCGTGATCATCAATGCAGGAGTTAATCTCCCTTTCCAAATCGCCTAATGTAATCAGTTCTTCTGCATGGGCCTGTATCAGCGGAATGCTGACGCCGTCTTCTGTCATTTGGCTGATAAAGTGCTTCATTTGTTTAACGGCATACAGCAGCCCGGACAATTCGGTAAATTCCGCCGGCGTCAGCACACTGCCGATTTCCGCCCGCCGTAAAGCGGATCTTATGTCGGTCAGGCCGCCGAACGGAGCATGGCCTCTCAAGCGCATGACCGCGGATGCTTCTTCGACTTCATCCAGCTGTTTTTGGATGTCTGAGAGATCCGTCAAAGGTTTCAGCTGCAGAAGCTTCTCCCGGCCGAGCGATGAGGCGGCATGTGCGGTAATCTGTTCTTTTACTTTATGAAATTCAAGTGATGATAACACTTTTTGCTGCACGGTTTTGTGATCCTCCTTACTTAATCATTGCGCGTCAGAAATGCTTTGACCTCGTGTAGCGGCCGGGCGTTTAACACATGTTTTGTCTCCGTCCACCCTTTGCGCGCAGCGGTCACGCCCGTTTTCATATCATCGAGCATCTCGATATTATGGGCATCGGTATTAATGACCAAAGTCACACCTTTTTCATTTGCTTTGATCAGATGCTCAGTCCGTAAATCAAGGCGCGCGGGGTTTGCATTCAGTTCAAGCGCTGTATTTGTTTTGGCGGCGAGTTCAATCAGCATGTCGATGTCGACTTCATAGCCGGCCCGTCTGCCGATCAGGCGTCCCGTCGGGTGGGCGATAATGTCCACGTGCTTATTCGTCAGCGCCTGTTCAAGCCGTTTCATAATGACATGCTCCGGCTGGCTGAAGCTTGAATGAATAGATGCGATGACAAGATCCATTTCAGACAGAACACTGTCATCATAATCAAGCGAACCGTCGGGGAGAATGTCCATTTCTACGCCTTTAAAAATATGAAAATTTTCAAATTCAGCATTTAACGCGTCAATTTCTTCCGCCTGTTTTTTGAGCCGTTCGGCCGTTAACCCGTTGGCTACCTTTAAATATTGGGAATGGTCGGTGATCGCCATGTACTGATAGCCTTTTGCCATACACGCTTCTGCCATTTCTCTGATGGAAAAAGCGCCGTCACTCCAGGCTGAGTGCATGTGGAGATCGCCTTTTATCGCTTTATGCTCCACAAGATCCGTTTCTTCCCGGTACGTGTCGACCTCCTGCCCGCTTTCTCTGAGCTCAGGAGGAATAAACGGCAGACCGAAGTGGGCGTAAAACGCTTCTTCGCTCGGGAATGTTTTGACGTCTCCCGTTTCTATGGTTTCTACTCCGTATTCACTGATCCGTTCACCGCGCTCTTTCGCCAGCTGGCGCATTTTAATGTTGTGATCTTTAGAACCGGTAAAATGATGCAGTGTGGTGGCAAACTGTTCCTCTGTCACAAGCCGGAAATCCACACTCGTCTCATATTCAAAGGTCAGGATGACTGATACTTTTGTATCCCCGCTCGCTATCACGTCTTTTACGTTTGGGAGGGAAAGAAGCTGTTCTCTGACAGCCTCCGGATGATCTGTAGCGATAATGTAATCGAGATCTTTTACGGTTTCCCGCGCTCTTCTGAGACTGCCGGCCCGGGAATATTTCTGAATATCCGTCAGCCGGGCCAAATGTTCTTCAATTACTGAAGCAATGCTGAGCGCATAGCCGATCGGAAACCGTTCCGGCTGTTTTCCGGCTTCTCCGAGAGCCTGGAGGATTTTCTCCTCCGTTTTTTTGCCGAAACCGGCGAGCCCCTGTACTTTTTGCTGCTCGCATGCTTCTTTCAGCGATTCCGCGTCATGAACGCCCAGTTCCTGATACAGCTTGGCGATTTTTTTGCCGCCGAGGCCCGGAAGCTTCAAAAGAGGAACCAAGCCTTCCGGAACTTCTTTCTGCAATTGGAGAAGCGTGCCGGACACACCTTCCTGCATATATTCACGAATGACGCCGTAGGTGCCTTTTCCGATTCCGGATAAAGACATCATGTCGTCGATTTCCGACAGGCTGCGGTCATCCTGCTCAAGCGCCGCTGCCGCTTTTCGGAAGGCTGATATTTTAAACGGGTTGTCCCCTTTCAGTTCCATATAGACCGCAATCGTTTCAAGCAGCCTGATGATATCTTTTTTATGCATACTGTTAACCCCCAGTCGTTTCCTGCTTCTCATCATACAAATTTTTCTCCTCCGGCACAACTGACGCAGAGCTTGAAAAAAACTTCTCCGGTCAAGAGAAGTTTTTTATGCCCCGTACTGGGCCCACAGTTCTTGCAGGAGCCCTGACAGATACGGCGTATGATGTGTGATGATATTTGCAAGCGTCGATTGTGCGAGCATATCCTGAAGCGCGCTTACCGGCAGTACGGATGCGACGTATAACAGGATAAACGCAAATAAATAGACTTCCAGAAATCCGAGCACCCCGCCCAGCAGTTTGTTGATCTGTTTAATGACCGGAATGCCGGCGATAATATTAAGCGCCGCTCCGATAATCCGAAGCAGAATCTTTGCGATGATAAACAAAATGACAAACGCGATCGCGTTGTAATAAGCCGTCTCTACGTTTCCTTTAATAAAAGACAGAGCCGCCTGCCCGCCGGAAAAATCAGGCGCGGGTATAAAGCTCAGATGCGGGGCCAGGTTTTTGTAAAAAAGCGCCGCAAACGCAATCGAGAGGATGAAACTCGTTAAATATATAAATTGGAGGATAAATCCTCTTTTTAATCCAAGCAATGTGCCCATTAAGAGCAGAACTAAGATGATGATATCTATCATATGGTGTTCATTCCTTTTCTTTAAGCTGCCGCTCCAGTATTTCATATTTTTCTTGCAGTTTCATATAATCATGCACGACATTGACCGCAGTCAATACAGCGAGCTTATTTATATCAAGATATGGATTTTTCTCGTTGATTTCTCTCATTTTATCATCAACCACTCCGGCCACATGGCGCATATGCGCTTTGCTTTCTTCCCCGATAATGGTGAAGTGCTGGCCGTAAATGTTTACTGTCGTTTTGGTTTTTTTGCCGTCAGACAACGTTTCTCCTCCATTCCGCGAGAATCCTAGTTCCTATCATACCACGATTATCGTTTGAATGGAAAGACGAGCCTCGGGCTGTTATGATACACTGGTATATACAGTGAAAAGTGCCAAAAAAGGAGATTATATCGTGTCCCATTCTGTTATAAAAGTATCCGCTTCCGCTATGGAACAAATGAAACAATCCTATGCCGGCTCCCTTACTCCCGCCGTTCCGAAGGGCGCCGTCTTCCAGGCTAAGCCTCCGGGCTGTACCATTACAGCCTACCGCTCGGGCAAGGTTCTCTTTCAAGGAAAAAACGCCGGCACAGAAGCGGCCCGCTGGGGAACGGCTGAGGCGCCGAAAGCAAAGAAAACCGTCAAAAAAGCGGCCGACCCGCTCTACGCTCCCCCGGCGGGCATTGCCTCCATGTCAGTGATCGGCTCTGATGAAGTCGGAACAGGCGATTACTTCGGGCCGATAACGGTTGCCTGCGCTTACGCCGACAAATCAAAGCTTTCTTTAATGAAAGAACTCGGTGTGAAGGATTCGAAGGATTTAAAAGATCCGCAGATTATTGAAATCGCCAAACTGTTAATTAGAACCATTCCTTACAGCCTGCTTGTGTTAAAAAACGAAAAATACAATCAGATGCAGGAAAAAGGCATGAGCCAAGGAAAAATGAAGGCGCTCCTTCATAATCAGGCGATTTCCAATCTGCTGAGAAAAATGAACGGCGTTAAACCGGAAGCGATTCTGATTGACCAATTCGCAGAGCCCGGCATTTATTTTAAGCATCTTTCCGGACGGGATATCGTAAAAGAAAAAACGTTTTTCAGCACGAAAGCGGAAAGCATACATCTTTCCGTCGCCGCAGCCTCTATCATTGCGCGATATTCTTTCTTAATTGAAATGGATAAGCTTTCCCGTGAGGCTGGGATGACGATTCCGAAAGGCGCGGGGCCGCATGTCGATGAAGCTGCCGCCAAGCTGATCATCAATAAGGGAGAAGGTGCGCTCAGAACGTTCACCAAACTTCATTTTGCCAATACGCAAAAAGCGAAACGCCTTGTTGAACGGAAGCGGTCATAATAAAAAAGCTTGCAGAGTGATCTGCAAGCTTTTTCTTTATCCTCTTAATACGGCCTGATACGTTTCTTCCAGCGCTTTCAGCACGTTTTCATGAACTTTTGTCACTTCTTCTTCTGTCAATGTTTGTTCAGGGTTAACATATTGGAGCGAGAAGGCGACGGATTTTTTGCCTTCTTCCATATGCTCACCTTCGTACACATCAAACACGGTGACTTCTTTCAGCAGCGCGCCGCCGGCTTCTTTGATCACGGCTTCAAGCTGTCCGCTTGTAACGGTTTTATCTGCCACAAGCGCAATGTCGCGCGTGACGGACGGGTACTTCGGAATCGGCGTATACACGACAGGTTCTGTTTCCTCGGTCAGAAGCGCGTGCAGATCAAGCTCGAACACATACGTTTCTTTGATATCCAGCTCTTTTTCCATTGCCGGATGCACCTGGCCGATAAATCCGGCAAGCGAACCGTTCAACAGAATGTTTGCCGTCCGGCCGGGATGCATGTTTTTGCGTTCTGACTGGACAAATTCAACACGGTCTGACACATTCAATTGATGCAGCAGGCCTTCAACGATTCCTTTGGCGACGAAGAAATCAACCGGCTTTTTCTCACCCTGCCATAAATTTTTGCGCCACAATCCGGTTACAGCACCGGCAACCCGTTCTTTTTCAACCGGTTTTGTGTTTTCTTCTTTCGTCAGAAATACAGAACCCGTTTCATATAAAGCAACGGAATCAGTCTGTCTGGCCAGATTGTATGAAACGGCTTCAAGAAGATTCGGCACGAGGCTGTGTCTGAGAATGCTTCTTTCTTCGCTCATCGGCAGAGCAAGCATCGTGTTGAATGATTTTTCGATCGCAAAAGCGGCCGCTTTTTTATCATTCGTTAATGAATAAGTGGTCGCTTGTGAAAGACCCGCTCCTTCAAGGAAACGTCTCACTTTCCGGCGTTTTGCCTGATACGGTGTCAAGCCGCCTGTCGTGCCGGCCGTTTCCGGAAGCGTGGATGGAATATTGTCATACCCGTACAATCTCGCCGCTTCTTCAATCAGGTCTTCTTCTATTCTAATATCTCCCCGGCGCGACGGCACCGTTACGACGAGAACGTCTTCAGCTTCACCGACTGCAAACCCGAGGCGCTTGTAAATGCTGATGATTTCTTCTTTAGCGATTGTCATGCCGAGCACGGCGTTCACTTTTTCAACAGACACGTGAATATTGTTTGCTTCGATTTTCAGATGGTTTTCTTCAACCGTGCCTGAGAGCACTTCTCCGCCGGCATATGCCTGAATGAGACTGCAGGCCCGTTCAGCCGCCAGCAAAACGCGTGCCGGATCAATGCCTTTTTCATATCTGGCGCTCGCTTCGCTTCTCAATCCGAGGTCTCTCGACGCTTTGCGGACGGTCTGTCCGTCGAAATAAGCGGCCTCCAGTAAAATCGCAGTGGTGTCTTCACGGACTTCAGACTCAGCTCCGCCCATGACTCCCGCAACGGCTTGCGCTTTTTTTCCGTTTGTGATGACCAAATGGCTGCTTGACAGCTTGCGCTCTTGTTCATCCAGCGTTACGATGGTTTCGTTTTCCGCCGCTTTTCTGACGACGACCTCTTTTGAACCGAACCGGTCGTAATCGAAAGCGTGAAGCGGCTGTCCGTACTCAAGGAGGACGAAGTTTGTAATGTCCACGACGTTATTATGCGGGCGGATGCCTGCATTCATCAGCTTCGTCTGCATCCATAGCGGTGACGGGCCGATTTTGACGTTTTTAATGATTTTTGCGGCATAATGCGGATTGGCCTGCGTATCTTCAACCTTAACGGAAACAGCATCCGCCGCTTTTTCTGCCGCTTTTTCATATGAAGCCTCCGGAAGCTTTACCTCTGCGCCGAGGATAGCCGCAACTTCATAAGCCACGCCAAGCATGTTCATCGCGTCGGCGCGGTTCGGCGTTAAGCCCAATTCTAAAATCGCATCATCAAGCTGAAGGGCCGCCATTGCGTCAGCTCCCGTTTCAGCATCATTCGGAAAAACGAAAATGCCTTCCGCATATTCTTTCGCCACGAGCTTGCTTTCAATGCCGAGCTCCTGAAGGGAACAGATCATGCCGTGAGACGCTTCGCCGCGCAGCTTGGCTTTTTTAATTTTGAAATTGCCGGGAAGCACGGCTCCGACCGTTGCAACGGCAACCTTCTGTCCTTTATCAACATTCGGGGCGCCGCAGATAATCTGCACGGGTTCCTCCGCACCGATATCAACAAGGCATTTGTTGAGTTTGTCGGCATTCGGGTGCTGTTCGCGCTCAAGCACGTGTCCGATGACAACGCCTTTTACGCCCTCCCCTTTATACTCGATACCCTCAACTTCAATACCGGCTCTCGTAATTTTTTCTGCAAGCACGGCCGGGTCGATTCCCTGCAAGTCAACGTAATCTTCTAACCATTTATAAGAAACAAACATGTGTATCCTCCTCTTACGCCTGTTTAAACTGCGAAATGAATCTGACATCATTGGTATAGAAATGGCGGATATCTTCAATGCCGTATTTCAGCATCGCGATACGTTCCACACCCATTCCGAAAGCGAAACCCTGGTATTCCTCAGGATTGAATCCAGCCATCTTCAGCACGTTCGGGTGAACCATGCCGGCGCCGAGAATTTCGATCCAGCCTGTTTTTTTGCAGACGGAGCAGCCTTGTCCGCCGCACTTAAAGCAGGTCACATCCACCTCGACAGAAGGCTCTGTGAATGGGAAAAAGCTCGGACGGAGCCTGATTTCACGATCTTGGCCGAACATTTTTTTGGCGACCAATTCAAGCGTGCCTTTCAGGTCGCTCATGCTGATTTTGCGGTCGACGACGAGACCCTCGATCTGCATGAATTGATGGGAATGTGTCGCGTCATCGTTGTCGCGGCGATACACTTTACCGGGACAAATGATTTTGACGGGGCCTTTTCCTTTATGCTTTTCCATCGTGCGCGTCTGCACCGGTGACGTCTGCGTTCTCATCAGCATTTCTTCTGTAATGTAAAAGCTGTCCTGCATGTCGCGGGCCGGATGTTCCTTCGGCAGGTTCAGCGCCTCAAAGTTGTAATAATCCGTTTCCACTTCAGGGCCTTCTTCGACGGTATATCCCATGCCGATAAATAAATCTTCAATTTCTTCAATAACGACCGTCAGCGGATGGCGTCCGCCGATGTTTACCTGACTGCCCGGCAATGTGACGTCAATCGTCTGGCTGCTGAGTTTTTTATTCATCTCTTCTTGTTCAAGCTGTTCATTTTTCGCCGTAATGGCTGCTGCAATGCGCTCTCTCACTTCATTGGCGAGCGCTCCCATTTTCGGGCGCTCTTCGGCGGACAGTTTGCCCATGCCGCGGAGAACTTCTGTAATCGGCCCTTTTTTTCCGAGATATTGCACCCGAATGTCGTTAACTTCTTTTAATGAACCCGCCGCTTCTACTTTTTCTGCAGCTTCCAGTTCGAGCTGTTTAAGCTTCTCTTCCATCATGCATCCTCCTTTTATGTAAACCAAACCGTTCTATGCCTTTTTCAGAAAACAAAAAAACCCGCCCCTTGAGAGAAGGGACGAGTTGTGGCCGCGGTACCACCCTTTTTAAGGCAGACTTCATCTGCCGACAGCTTCATTGACATAACGGAAACGATCGTTCCGGTTCACCTTTACGCGCGTTTGGCGCGGTCCCGGTGACAACTCGAGAGGTGAAAATCAATTTTTGTGCTGCGATAAAAATGCTCTCAGTCAGCGGCATTTTCTCCCTGGAAGGCAGTGTGTGCAAAAATTGACGTCCTCTGTCACGGTTTTTACATTATTGCTATCTATTATAGTGAAATCCAAGGCTTTTCGCAACCTATCCTCTGAGATGATAAATGAGGATGGCGGCCGCTACCGCCACATTCAGCGATTCCGCCTGTCCGTACAGCGGAACGTACAGGTTGAGATCGGTTTTTTGCAGAAGGCCGGCGTCCACTCCCGCCCCCTCGTTCCCGACGATTAACGCGAACGATTCTTCAGGCTTCACGCTTTGATAAGCCGCACCGTTTTCAAGCGCCGTGCCGTAGATCGTGACGCCTTGTGATTTCAGCTCAGCGGTGAACTCATCAAGCGGACGTTTCAAAATGGGAATATGAAAATGAGATCCTTGTGCTGAACGCAGCGTTTTTCCATTGTACGGGTCTGCTGTTCCCTCACCAAGGACAACGGCGTCGATTCCCGCCGCATCTGCCGTTCTGATCATTGTTCCTAAATTCCCCGGGTCCTGCACGGCATCAATCAGAAGCAGCCGCTTCAGCTGATCAGGCTGCCTATCCGGCATATGGCAGACCGCGGCGATCCGCTGCGGCGTTTCTGTTTCCGTCACGGCTGAAAACGCGTCTTCGCTCAGCACGTAGCACGGAATGCTCATGTCCAGATCGGCCGGGATGGCGCTCTCATCGTTTACGAGAATTTCTTTTACCGTTCCCTTTGATTTGAGCGCTTCTTCTGCCAGATGCTCTCCTTCTATCAGAAATGTATTCGTTTTAAGTCTCTCTTTTTTTGTGTGAAGTTTTTTCCAGTCCTTCACTTTTTGGTTTTTTGCAGAGTCGATTCGTTTCACTTTATGTCTGTGCTCTCCTTTTTTCATGCATGTTGTTATTATATCTTAAGAACAGCACATAATAAACCGCGTGCGCGGTAAGAATATGCGTATCACATTCAGAAAAAGGAGCGGTTGTAATGGATCTTAATTTACGCAACGCCGTTATTGCCAATGTAACCGGCAATAACCAGGATCAGCTGGAGCATACGATCGTTGACGCCATCCAAAGCGGTGAAGAAAAAATGCTTCCGGGCCTCGGCGTCTTATTCGAAGTTCTTTGGCAGCATGCGTCGGACTCAGAAAAAAATGAAATGCTCAAAACACTTGAAGGCGGATTAAAACCTGCGCAATAAGCATGAACCGGGTGATGGGACACCCGGTTTTTTTTGTATAATAATGGCGAGGGGGATCGCCATGCAGTTACAGCCGGAACTGGCAAAGAAATTGATTGCCGAAGTCAAACATATGTACAGCCGCGAAGTGATTATTGCCGATACAAAAGGGATGATCATCGCGGGCACCAACGAGGCGCGCGCCGGATGGTTTCATGAAGGCGCACTGATCTGCGCGCGCGAAAAACGGAATGTCATCATTACGAAAGAAGATGAAAAACGGCTCGAGGGCGTAAAAGCAGGACTGAATCTCCCCGTTTTTTCAGGCCATGAAGTGATCGGAGTATTCGGCCTGACAGGAGACCCTGACGATATCCTGCCTTTCGGAGAATTGCTCAGAAAAATGACGGAGCTGTTTATTAAAGAAACGCGCCATATGGAAGAAGCGCAGTGGCGTGCGAGAATGCTTGAATCCTTTATGGTTGATTGGCTGCAGCTGAAAGAATGGTCTCCGGGCTTTTTAGAAAAAGCAAAGCTCATCGGCGCAGACCTTCACGCATACCGCCGGATCATACTCATTCAAGGCCGTTATGAGCAATATAAAGCGGAGGAGCTCGGGCGGCTCTGGCAGTACGAATGCCCTGAAGACCTGTTTGTCCGCTGGGGAAATGAACGCATTCTCATTAATCATGAAGCAAATTCGGCTTCCAAAACACAGCTCATTAAAAAGATCGGCGCCGTTTTTGGGCTGCCTGTCACCGCCGGCATCGGACGGATCGTTCCGGGAGAGCGCCTCACGGAATCATACGAACAGGCAGATAAAGCACTTTCAGCCGGAATCGGTGACAAGCAGGCCGTCTTTGAAGAAGATTTAAAACTGGATATGTGTCTTGCCGATATCACACCCCGCACGAGGTCGGAATTTTCACGGCGGGTTCTCGAGCATGTACTCGGCCGGGAAGAACTTCTGGATACGCTGCGCGCCTTTTTCGACCGGCAATTATCGTTAAAGCGCACCGCCGACGACATGCATATTCATATCAACACATTGCGCTACCGTCTTTCCAAACTGGAATCACTGACAAATATGAAGCTGGACCGCCCTGAAGACATAGCGGCTTTTTATTTGGCGCTGCGCTTTTTAGATCAACATACAAAAAGCACGTAATCATATCAACATTTTTCATATGTTTCTCCATAGTGTGCGGAATCGTTTTTCTTTACAATTAAATGAAAACGCTTTTCTTATCAGGGAGGTTGGGAGAACATGATTTCACGAGAGGCAAAAGAAGCGTTCATCCGGACGGTCGGGAAGGAGAATTATGATGATTCGGCGGCGGGCCGTCTTGTGTATTCTTATGATGCGGCTCCTCAGCTGCAAGCCATGCCGGATGCGGTAATCGCCCCCCGCAGCGCGGATGACGTGTCCCGTATATTAACGATTTGCAGCAGGCATGACATTCCGATCGTGCCGAGGGGTTCAGGCACAAACTTGTGCGGCGGCACATGTCCGTCTGAAGGCGGGCTTGTGCTTTTATTCAAACATATGAACCGCATTCTTGAAATCGATGAAGAAAATTTGACGGCAACCGTCCAGCCGGGCGTGATTACGCAAGATATGATCCGTGCGGTTGAACAAAAAGGTTTATTTTATCCGCCTGATCCGAGCAGCATGAAAATATCGACAATCGGCGGGAATATTAATGAAAATTCCGGCGGGCTGCGCGGTTTGAAGTACGGCGTCACCCGGGATTATGTCCTCGGCCTTGAAGCCGTATTGGCTTCAGGCGATATCATCCGCACAGGAGGAAAGCTGACAAAGGATGTCGCCGGTTATGATCTGACCCGGCTTTTCGTCGGATCAGAAGGGACGCTCGGCGTTGTGACGGAAGCGACTTTAAAGCTGGTTCCGAAGCCGGAAACGAAAAAAACGCTGCTTGCACTCTATGAACATATTGAAGCGGCTGCGGAATCGGTTTCTGCCATCATCGCTGAAAAAATCATTCCGGCGACACTCGAATTTCTGGATCAGCCGACACTGCAGGTCATTGAAGATTACGCCAAGATCGGGCTTCCGACCGACGCAAAAGCGGTGCTGCTGATCGAACAGGACGGTGACACCGAAACGGTCAGACGAGATATGGAAAAAATCGAAGCGATTTGTAAAAACGGAGCCGCCGTATCCGTCCAAACGGCTGAAACCGAGGAAGAGGCATTCGCGCTTACAGAGGCCAGACGGTCCGCATTATCAGCCCTTGCCCGGCTGAAACCGACAACGATTCTGGAAGATGCGACCGTGCCGAGATCACAAATTGCCAGCATGGTCAAAGCCATTAACGAGATTGCAGAAACATACGGCCTGTCCATCTGCACATTCGGCCATGCCGGAGACGGCAACCTCCATCCGACATGCACCACCGATATCCGAAATACAGAGGAGATGGAACGTGTCGAAAAAGCTTTTGCCGCCATTTTTGAAAGAGCGATTGAGCTGGGCGGGACGATAACGGGTGAACACGGGGTCGGCATCGTAAAAGCGCCGTATTTAGAAATGAAGCTGAAAACAGAAGGCATCACCGCCATGAAAGCGATCAAACAAGCGCTTGATCCCCAAAATCTGCTGAATCCGGGAAAAATATTCGCCAATTCATCAAGGAAACGCGTGGTGGTGATGAAATGACAACGGCTAAAGAGCAGCAACAAATTCAAACAGAATTCAAAAACCGCATGGATGAAGGTGAATTGCTGAACTGTATGCGCTGCGGCTTCTGCCTTCCTTCCTGTCCGACCTATATCGAATCGGGATTTCAAGAATCCCATTCGCCGCGCGGCCGGATCGCCCTGATGAAAGCCGTCACTGACGGACTGATCGAGCCGGATGAAGATGTCGAGCGCTCACTTTCGCTGTGTCTCGGATGCCGGGCATGCGAGCCCATTTGTCCGGCAGGGGTCAATTACGGACAGCTGCTTGAAGAAGCGAGGGATATCATTCATCAAAATAAAAAACATAAGCCGGGCGTGCGCCTCTTGCGGAAAGCCGCCTTCACCGGGCTTTTCCCTCATCAAAACCGCATGCAGACAGCCGTGAATCTTCTCGGAATATACCAAAGATCGGGACTGCAGACCGCCGTCAGAAAAACCGGTATGCTGCGCGTTTTGCCTGAACATCTGCGCACAATGGAACAAGTGCTCCCGCCCGCCCCGAAACGGAAAGACATGAAGGAAAGGCCGCGTTTTCTTCCTGCCGCGGGTCCCGTCCAAAAACGGGCCGCTTTTTTCTCGGGCTGCTTAATGGATACGATGTTTTTAGCGACAAATCATGCGACAACGGCGCTTTTACAGGCGGCCGGGTGTGAAATCGCGGTTCCGGACGGCCAGGCGTGCTGCGGCGCGCTTCACGGGCACAGCGGAGAAAAAGAGATGGGAAAAGAACTGGCCAAGCGGAATATCGCGGCTTTTGAGGCGCTTGACGCTGATTATATCATTACAAACGCCGGCGGATGCGGCGCCTTTCTTCAGGAATATCCGCATTTACTGAAAGATGAACCTGGATGGGCGGAACGTGCCGGACAATTCGTCCGGAAGCTCAAAGACTTTTCATCCGTACTGGTTGATCTGAAGTTCCATCAAAAAAACCTGCGGGCGCAGTCTCCTCATATCGTCACATATCAGGACTCCTGCCATCTCCGCAATGTGATGCATACGTCAGAGGAACCGCGCACGCTTTTGAAAAGCATTAAAGGGGCTGAGTACAGAGAAATGGAAAAGGCCGACAGCTGCTGCGGGTCGGCGGGAATTTATAATATAACAGAGTCGGAGATGTCTATGAAAATATTAGACAGTAAGATGAAAGCCGCCGGAAAAACGGAGGCGGCCGTCATCGTGACAGCCAATCCCGGATGCCTTCTGCAAATGCAGCTCGGCATTTTACGCGAAGGATTAACAGGCCGTGTCCGCGCGGTTCATTTGGCGGATTACCTTTTGGAAGCGGCGGATTTGTCATAAGATGAAAGCAGAGAGACCGATCGGCTCTCTGCTTTTTTTATGATGCTGCAATATTCGGACGGCCGCGGATTTATCCGGGTATTGAAGCTTCCAGTCTGGCACTCGGATCACGCCATACATTCGCCCATTTTTTCACAGCCGCAATGATAATCACAAGCCCGAGAATGAGCATGATAATGGATAAAACGCCATTCAGCACGTTGTATCCCGCCGCTTCGGGGTTCAAATACACATACCGCACTATCCAATAACCCGCATAGTTGACGGTCACGTACAAATAAGCGAGAGGAATCAGGCATGTCAGCATATAGCGCCGCTTATCCGCTATTTTTAATACGACGGTCGCACCGATAATTAAGCCGACAGACGCCATAAGCTGATTGGATACGCCGAACAGCGCCCAAATGGAGCTGATGTCGCCCGAATACAGAAGATAGCCCCACAGCAGGCAGGCGAGCGCGCTTGAGAAAATCGAGCCCGGCAGCCAGTCTGTTTTTTTCAGCGGCTTATAGACCTCTCCGAAAAACTCTTGAATCAAGTACCGGGCGACACGGGTTCCCGCATCAATCGCCGTTAAAATAAACACCGCTTCAAACATAATGACGAATTGAAAAAAGTATGAAGCCAAATGACTGAAAAACGGAATCTCCGTAAAGATATACGTCATTCCGACGGCAAGCGTAACAGCGCCGCCCGTTCTTCCTTCCAGACTGAGCCCGATTTCTTTACTCAATTCAGGCAGATGGACGACATTCATCCCGAGGGTGCGGAATATTTCAGGCGTGCTGTTTATAGCAAAATAGTCGGCGGGCTCAAGAGCGGCAGCTGCAATGAGCGCCATAATTCCAACGAGACATTCCACAAGCATTGCTCCGAAAGCAACCGGCTTTATATCACTCCATTTATCCAGCATTTTCGGCGTTGTGCCGGAACCGACAAATGCATGAAAGCCCGAAATGGCGCCGCAGGCAATCGTTATTGAAATAAACGGCCAGACAGGACCCGCGATCACCGGCCCTCCGCCGTGAATAAACTCCGTTACGGCCGGAAATTTAATGGCGGGATTGACGAAAAAGACGCCTGCGATCAAAGCGGCAAAAACCCCGATTTTCATAAAACTGCTTAAATAGTCACGCGGAGCCAGCAAAAGCCAAACCGGAAGCGCCGCGGCGAAAAACGCATAAACAGGAAGCGCCACTGCAAGCGTTTTCGCATCCAGTGTCAGCATGTCCCCGAGAGCCGTTGTCTGCAGCCGCGGCCCGATGACAACACCGGCCATTAACAAAAGAAACCCGACAGTTGATGCGAGTTTGAGATTGCCCGTTTTTTTATAGTAGACGCCGACCCCCATCGCGATCGGAATCGTAATCCCCACCGCAAACGTTCCCCACGGGTTTTTCTCAAGCGCGTGCAGCACAACCATGGACAGCCCCGCCATCGTGATCGTAATGATAAACAGCATGGAAAGACCCGTGCAAAAGCCCGCCACCGGGCCAAGCTCTTCTTTGGCGACTTCAGAAAGCGTTTTCCCGTTTTTCCGCATTGATGCAAACAATACGACAATATCGTGCACGGCTCCTCCGATCACCGCCCCGATTAACAGCCATAAAAGCCCGGGCAGATAGCCGAACTGAGCTGCCAGAATTGGTCCGACAAGCGGGCCGGCAGCGGCGATTGCCGCGAAGTGGTGGCCGAATGACACCCACTTATTCGTCGGCACATAATCTTTCCCATCCTCAAGCACATGGGCCGGAGTCGGTGTCTGATCATTGATTTTTAATACTTTGACCATCATAAAGGTACCGTAAAGCCGATAGGCGATCGCCAAAATACATATAGACGCTATGACGATTGTAATCGCATTCATTTAATCCCAGCCCCTTTTCTCTTTTTCTAAATATTATCACAATTATCAGATAACGGGAGATGATTTTTGCGTAAAAAAAAGCCGGCGGCGCAGCCCGGCTTTTCGGAACATTATTTGCCTGATAAACGGATGACATTCCAGGACAGCGGAGTAAAATGAGCCGTTATCCCTTCAGCATTTGCCGAAGACGTTCCGTTTGAGTGAGGCGTGACTTCTTTTCTGTTTTTTTGATTGGTCGCTTTCATATCCTGATGCTCCAGCACGATATGCTCAATGATGCGGTAATCTTCAAACCCTCTCAGCTTGATCTCCGTTTCCATCAGTTCCTTGCTTTTGTTGACGGCAAAAATGGTCAGGGCTTCATCCTCTTCGCGGTAAACGGCCGCGGCATCAACATACGGCACATCCGTAAAGTCCGCCGAGTCGTATTTCGGGGAGGTAATCAGCAGCTTCATCGAAGTCCCTCTCCCGTAGACAGAGGCGTGCATGTAAGGGTAAAAGATCGGCTGTCTCCATGCTTCTCCGCCCTTTTCAGTCATAATAGGCGCAATTACGTTGACAAGCTGGGCGAGACAGGCGATCTTTAGTCTGTCCGCATGCTGCAGCATCGTAATCAGCAGTGAACCGATCAACAGCGCATCTTCAAAATTGTAGATGTCTTCGAGAATCGGCCGGGCCGTAATCCATGGCTCCACTTTTTTATCCGCTTCATTTGAGTGATACCACACATTCCATTCATCTAAAGAAAGGTGAATCGTTTTTTTGCTGCGTTTTTTCGCTTTCATATAATCACATACGGCTGTGACGGATTTAATAAAATGGTCTAAATCCATCGACTTCGCCAAATAGTTCTCAAGATCATTTTCATGGTTGCCGTAATACGTATGCAGTGAGATGTAATCCACATGCTCGTACGTATGCTCAAGCACCTCGGCCTCCCACTCAATGAAGGACGGCATGCCGCTGTTTGAGCTTCCGCAAGCCACCAATTCGATCGTCGGGTCCGTCCATTTCATCACCTTTGCCGTTTCAGCGGCGAGCCGTCCGTATTCATGCGCCGTTTTATGACCGATCTGCCAAGGACCGTCCATCTCATTTCCTAAGCACCATGTTTTGATGCTGTAAGGTTTTTCATATCCGTGCGATTTTCGTAAGTCGCTCCAGTATGACCCTTCAGGATGGTTGCAGTATTCGACGAGGTTCCGGGCGGCATCGATCCCTCTCGTCCCGAGATTGACCGCCATATTCACTTCGGCGTTCACTTTTTTCGCCCACGTTAAAAATTCATTCGTCCCTACTTCGTTCGTTTCTGTCGTCTGCCATGCCAAATCTAGCCTCCGCGGGCGGTCCTTCACCGGCCCGACGCCGTCTTCCCAATTGTAGCCCGAGAGAAAATTCCCTCCCGGATAGCGGATGAACGGCACTTGCAATTCCTTGATTAACTCCTGCACGTCTGTTCTGAAGCCGTCCTTGTCGGCTTTCGGGTGTCCGGGCTCATAAATGCCTTCATACACCGCCCGGCCCATATGTTCTATAAATGATCCGTACATCCGTTTGTCCACTTCACCGATGATATATTCTTTATCTGCTGTAATCCCCGCTTTTTTCATTATATTTCCTCCCTCTCTCTATCCCTTCACTCCGCCTACTGTGAGGCCGGAAATGAAGTATTTTTGGAAAAACAAGAATATGATGATCACCGGCAGTATCGCAAAAACGGACCCGGAAATCAGCATGTCATAGTTGTTGCCGTACGGACTCAGCAGCCCTGAAAGTCCGATTGGAAGCGTAAACATTTCTTTCGACCGAAGCACGATCAGCGGCCATAAAAAGTTATTCCAGCTGTTTAAAGATTGAAGAATGATCATTGCCCCGAATGCCGGTTTCATGAGCGGCGCCATAATTCTGAAAAAAATGCCGAATTCGGTGCAGCCGTCCATTCTCGCTGAATCAAGCAGATCCTTCGGAAGTCCGAGCGCATATTGCCGGAAAAAGAACACGGCGACAGGTGACACAATAAACGGCAGAATCACTCCCGTATAAGAATCGATCAAATGAAGACCCACCGTCAATTTGAACAACGGGAGCATCATCACTTCAAGAGGCACCATCATAATGATCAGCACAAGAACGAAAATAATATTTCTGCCTTTAAATTCGTAGACACCGAGTCCGTAGCCGATCAAAGAGGAAAAAAACAGCGTGAGAACCGTGGTGAGAACGCCGAGCAGCAGGCTGTTAAAAAACCATTTGAAATAAATGCTCCCCCCGTTGAACAAATAGGTGTAGTTATCAAGGCTCATCACATCCGGATCAAGGCGCAGATTCAGCCCGATACGCATCAGCTCAGATGACGGCTTTAAAGAACCGAGCAATAGACAGATCATCGGAAAGATATACAACAGGCTCAGCATGATAAAAAACAAGGTAAACGCGACTCTGTACACGGAAAACATGTGATTGTTACGCACCGCTTATCCCTCCCCTTTAAACGAACCGGACAGTTTCAGTGAAACAAGACTGACTAGTAAGATGACAAGCAAAAGGACAATTCCGATTGCGGCCCCGTACCCCATTTCGTTGTATGCAAGCCCCTGCTGATATAAATAACCGACAAGCGTGAGGCCGATATTGCCCGGGGAATTATTCTGCCAAAGCACATAGCTTTCCTCAAACATTCTGAAACCGCCGATAATACTGATCGTTAACACATAAACGGACACCGGCTTTAAAAATGGAAGGGTAATATGCCGGAACTTTTTCCACGTGCTCGCCCCGTCAATTTCAGCCGCTTCATACAATTCTTTCGGCACGTTTTGCAATCCCGCCAGAAAGTAAAGAATGTTAATCCCCATCCACCTCCATGACGCAAGCAGCACCATTAAAAACATGCCGGTACCTTTGTTGTTGAGCCAGTTTTGGGGTGATGCGCCAAGCTTCATCATCAGCTCGTTTGCAAGCGACGTATTCATTTCTCCGAACATCAGACGGAAAATAATCCCCGCTACGATCGTCGATGTTAAAGCCGGTACAAACAGAGCCGATTTAAACACATTTCTGAACCTGACGAGCTTCGAATTCAGAATCACCGCCAAAAGAAGCGGCACCGGAATCAGCACGATCAGCGTCCAGAAGGTATATTCCAATGTGTTAAATAATGCCGTATAAAAGGTTGGATTAAGAAGAGCGGTATAATTGGAAAACCCGACAAATGTAATTTCTCCCGGCAGTATCCGCTGAAAGCTCATGATAAACACGCTGATAATCGGATACAAAAAGAAAACGAGAAACGAAATGATAAATGGCGCCGTAAAAAGATAAGGCGCCGCTTTTTTTGAATACAGCACATTGCGCCGGCGCGGCTTCTTCCGGACTGCAGAAACGGTTTGCGCTGTCTCTGTCTTTACAGGTCTCATAAAAGCTCCCCCGCTTTCACTGTTAAATAGGGCGGCTTCTCCTATTTCTCTAATTGCTCTGCCGCCTCGTCCAAGGCTTCCTTAGGTGTTTTTTCCTGCGTCTTCAGCGCATCGAACAGCACTTGTCTGACAACGAGATCAGCCGCTTTAGAGAAGTCTTCATGCAGATAAATCGGATTGATCTCATCTTTTATTTCAAGGAGCGAGGAAAAAATTGACGTACCGTTCCGGAAGAAATCCGTGTACTTGTTTTTCTCCTTCAATTCTTTTGAATCCCACACGTCCCAGCGGAGCGGGTCAAAGCCGAGCACCGTCCAAAGCTTTATATTCCCTTCCTTCGAACCTTTCGCAAAACCGAGAAATTCTTTCGCGAGCTTCAGATGTTCAGCCTGCTTCGGCACGACGGTGGCTGTTCCGCCTAAACCCGCTGATCTGTCACCGCCTTCTTTCCAGGCCGGCATAGGGTAAATCGCCATTTTTCCTTTTAAATCAGGCATATAATCGATAAACCGTCCCATGTACCAAATAGGCATCAGCACTGAGGCTGCCCCGCCCTGATTCATAAAACCGTAGTATTCTTCGCTGTGATGGCCGCCGCCGGGAGCCGGCAGAAGGGTTTTATCATTTACCATGTCCTTTACATAATTCAGTGTGTCTGTATTCGTCTTGCTGTTCAGAATCAATTTTCTGTTTTTGCTGTAGTAGCCTGACCCTTGCTGCGAAATCATGGATAGGAATGTGGCGGAGTCGTTTGTTTCAACCGTTCCCATCGGTTTTCCAGCGGCTTCACGCACTTTTTTCCCTGCCCGCCGGTAATCTTCCCATGTCTTAATGGAGGCGGGATCAACGCCCGCTTTTTTCATGATATCCATGTTGTAAAACATGACGGTCGTCCCCACATGTGTATCAAGGCCGTACAATTTTCCGTTTTTGCTGTACAATGCCAGACGCGCTTCCACAAACTTATCGCGGTCTTTTTCAATCAGCGGCGTCAGATCGGCAAGCGGGATATCCTTACCCTTCAGAAAGTTCGAGAACCGGCTTAATTCCACGTCTGCTATATCGGGAAGCCCCTCACCCGCGATCAGTGAAACCGATAAATTATCATGCATTTGTCCATAAGGATAAACAACGGTATTCAGCTTGATTTTGCGATCCGGATATTTCTGATTCCATTCTTTGACCATCTCCTGATAAAACTGTTCGTGCAGACCGTTAAACGTCCAAAACGTCAGCTCCGTTTCTCCCGGCCGGCCGGCAGTCCGTTCTTGTGAACAGCCGGCGGTAAACAAGAAGAGCATCATCAGCACCAAACATACAGCGGTCGTTTTTTTCATGTCATTACCCCTTCCACTTTAGGCCGTGCGGCTATTGATGCAAATGATGTGCAAAGAGCGCTGCATTTTCATTTATGATGGTTAAACCGGTATAACGGTCTCTCAGTGTGTGCGCATGCTTAAGCGCATCGCTGACAAGGTCCTGTTTTACACCGATCTCATCGAAACAGGCGGGACCTCCCGCAGATGCGAGCCACCCGGCAATTGTCTTGCCGTCGGGAAGCCCTTCATATGCAGATTGAATCGCCTCGCGAAAGTGCGGCGGCAGTTCAGCAAGCTTTTCGTGACAAGCCAGTTCTTTGTAAATATCACTCAGCACCGCGCACGCACAGCCGACCTTCGCACCATGGAGAATCGGAGGCTGTTTTGCCTTCAGCATTTCCATCTCAATCCAATGCGAGATGTGATGTTCTCCTCCTGAGGCGGGGCGGGAGTGGTCAAGCGCAAGCATGACAAGACCCGAAACGATCAGCGCTTCCATCAGCATCTGAATGCCGGCCTCCGTTCCCATGGCAATGGCAGCGCGGTGATCAATGCACTGCCAAAGCGCGTCTTTCACAAGCTTCGCCCCGGCTTCTGAGTACGGCTCACCCGCAAGCCTGCGGGAAATCTCCCAATCTGCCAGCGATGTTATTTTTCCGAGCATGTCTCCGAAGCCCGCGGCTGTCATTGAACGGGGCGCTTCTTTTAATACATTCGTATCCGCAAATAAGGCGATCGGCGCTTTCGTTTGAATCGTCGTTTTGATACCGTTTAATATGAGCGGCGCTCCCGCCGACGTAAAACCGTCGACTGACGGAGCGGTGGGGAATGAGATAAACGGCAATCCGCGCTGGTAGGCGGCAAACCGCGTAATGTCGTGAATCGTTCCTGAACCGGCCGCAATGATGACATCCGTCTCTTCCGCGAGATTGATCAGCGTATAGACCAATGTCCTCTCATCAGCCGCGGCGGCCCCGGCTTCATGCTCCGGAATGATGACTTTTGACGCTTTGATCCCGCCTGCTCTCAATTCGTCCGCAAGCAGACGCCCCGCCGCCTCGTACGTGTTCCGGTCACAGACGATGACCGGATGATTCCAGCATTTTTTTTGCAGAAATCTGAGAAGCTCTTCTTTTGCATTCGCCCCGATCACGATATCTTCTATTTGAATCGGTGAGCGGCTGGCCCCTTCCTTGTCAAACTCGGATTGAATGTCCTCAGGAGAACGTTTCATGAAAGGATTCCCTCCTTCGCTAATTCTGTCAGGTCTTTAATAGAATCAAGGACGATGTCAGGTTCATATAGACGGGGCTCCCCAAGTTTGGCCGACCCCGTCAGAACCAATACGCTTTTCATCCCGTACAGGCTGCCCATTGCGATATCTGATTCGAGGCTGTCTCCGATAATGGCGCATTCCTCAGGGGGAAGTCCGAGCGCTTCACATGCCGCCTCAGCCATCAGCCAAGACGGTTTGCCGATGACAAGCTCCGTTTTTGCTCCGGCGGATGCTTCAATGGCCCCGATCATTCCCGCGACATCCATGGCATGGCCGCCTTCATTCGGAAAGGAGCGGTCCCGGTTCGTGGCGATGATGCGCGCGCCGGAGGAAGCCGCCTTAAAAGCGAGATTCAGATCCTCATAGGTGACGGTTTCATGCAGGGAGATGACAAGCCAGTCTGCCGCCTGCGGGTTTTGCGCCAGGGCGACACCCGCTAAAGCGAGTTCATCAGTCAGCCCTTTTTCTCCTAACACCCACGCCTTTGACAAAGGATAATGCTTCTTTAAAAATGATGCCGTCACACTGGAGGACAGCACGATGCTCCGTTCATCCGTGCGGATACCGGCACCCAGCAGTTTCTTTCGGCACATTGCTCTTGATAGATTGCCGCGGTTGCTTAAAAAGACAACGGCTTTGCCCAGTGACTGAAGGGTATGAACGGCTTCTTTTGCGCCGTCAATCAGCTCCCGCCCCCTGAATACGGTTCCGTCTAAATCAATCAGAAACCCGGCTGCGTCAAGTTTGGCCATAATAAGCATTCGCCCCGTGTTTTCTGTAAAAATGCTTATCATGCAGCACTCTGTCGATCGGACTGAGCTGTTTGTTCAGCATAAGCGAATGGTAGGCCATTTCCGCTACCGTTTCGAGCACAACGGCGTTATGCAGGGCATTCAGCGCATCCGTTCCCCAGCAGAACGGGCCGTGGCTGTGGACGAGGACACCCGGATTTTGTTCATACGGTTCGTTTTGAAAGGTTTCGGCTATGACTTTGCCTGTATGATATTCGTAATCTTTCACAATTTCTTCTTCATACATTTCCCTCGTGCAGGGTATAGCGCTTTCAAAGTAATCCGCGTGAGTCGTTCCGAGAGCGGGTATGTCTCTTCCGGACTGTGCCCAGCTCGTCGCCCAGCGGGAGTGCGTATGAACGATTCCGCCGATAGACGGAAACGCTTTATACAGATAAAGATGGGTCGGCGTGTCAGAAGACGGTTTCAGCGAGCCTTCGAGAATGTCTCCGTCCTCATTCAGGACGACCAGTTTGTCAGCGGTCAGCTCACTGTAATCGACACCGCTCGGTTTAATGACGATTCTCCCGCTCTCTCTGTCAATGCCGCTGACATTCCCCCATGTAAACGTGACAAGGTTATGTTCCTCAAGCTTCAGATTGGCAGCGAGCACTTCTTCTTTTAACGCTTCAAGCATGGCGGCTCCCCCCTTTCGCAAAATCACGGTTTTTAATGGCTTTCAGGCGTTTCATGACATTGTTTTCTTTGCCGAAGTAGTGAACGAGCTCTTTATATTCCGCATATAAGCTGTCATAAATCTCAGCTCTTTTTCGATCCGGGACATAAGAGCCGTCTTTTAATTTCCCCATATGCGCACATGCTTCAGCAATATTGGAGTATCCCCCGTTTTCCCGTCCCGCGGCGAGCGCTCCGAAAATCGCGGAGCCCAGTGCCGGCGCCTGCGGAGACCCGGATAATTGAATGTCCATATTTGTGACGTCTGCATAAATCTGCATGACAAACGGATTTTTTTCGGCGATTCCTCCGGCTGCGTAAAGCTCCTCGACCGGAACGCCGTTTTCCCGAAACGTTTCGATAATCATCCTCGTTCCGAACGCCGTCGCTTCAATCAATGCCCTGTAGATTTCTTCCGGCTTCGTGTGCAGCGTCATGCCGAGCATCATGCCCGTCAAATCGGCGTCCACCAAGGTTGACCGGTTTCCGTTCCACCAGTCAAGCGCGAGAAGGCCGCTTTCCCCCGGAACAAGTTCAGCTGCTTTTTTGCTGAGCAGCTCGTGAATGTCTATCTGTTTATCCTCAGCTTCCTTCTCATAGTCTCTCGGAACACACGTTTTGACGAACCATTCAAAGTGGTCGCCGACACAGGACTGTCCCGCTTCATATCCCGCATATCCGGGCAAGATGCCGTTATTGACGACTCCGCACATACCGGGAACGATATGTTCTTCCTCGCCGAGCAGTACATGGCAGGTGGACGTTCCCATGATCATCAGCATTTTCCCCGGCTCTGTAATACCGACCGCGGGCACTGACACGTGAGCGTCGACATTGGCGACGGCAACGGCCGTCCCCGGCAGAAGCCCGGTCAGCTCCGCCATTTTTTCGGTCAAACCTCCTGCCTTTTCCCCGACTGAATAAATGGTTCCGCTTAATTTATCTTTTGTAATCGTTTTCATTAACGGGTTGAGCTTTTCAAAAAAATGATCCGGCGGATACCCCGTCTCCTCATTCCAGATTGCTTTGTAGCCGGCCGTGCAGTTGCTTCGCTTCAATGAACCGCACAATTGATAGACGATCCAGTCTGCCGCTTCCACAATCCGATCTGCCGCCTTGTATATATGCGGCGCTTCTTCCGCGATTTGCATGATTTTCGGGATCATCCATTCAGAAGAAATTTTACCGCCGTATCTTTTAAGGAATGTTTCTTTTGTGTCTTCGGCAATCGTGTTCAAACGGTCTGCATGTTTTTGAGCCGCATGATGCTTCCACAGCTTCACATAACTGTGGGGCTCCCGTTCAAATTCCGGCAGCATACAAAGCGGCTGCCCCGCACCGTCTATCGGCAAAATCGTGCAGGCGGTAAAATCAATTCCTATGCCGATCACGTCTTTTGGATCAGCGCCCGCCTCTTGAAGCAGGTTCGGAATCGCCGTTTCCAGAACTTCGATATAATCGGCAGGATGCTGAAGCGCCCAGTCCCGAGGGAGTTTTTCACCCGTCTTCGGCAGCGTGCGGTCAATGACAGCATGAGTATATTCTTTTACCGCAGACGCGATTTCTTCGCCCGTGCGGACATTGACAAGCACCGCCCGGCCGGACAATGTGCCGAAATCAACACCAATCGTATACGCCATATCAATTCCCTCCCAACCGGTATAATACGTCATTCCATTTCAGCTCTTTTTTCAGCTCATGAATTTCGGTATTGCGGGAAATAAAGATGCTTTCAATGCCTGCCATCTCAGCCCAGTCAAGCATCTGTTCAGCCGTAAGCCGGAAGGACATACAGGTATGATGGGCGCCTCCCGCCAAAATCCATGCTTCCGCAGCTGTTTTCAGTGATGGCTCCGGCTTCCACAGCACCCGCGCCACAGGGAGATTCGGCATATCATGATCAATTTCCCTGCCTTCCGCTTCATTCAGAATGAGACGGAATCGCCCACCGATATCAATGATGCTGGCGATGATGGCTGAACCGCCGATTCCGTTAAAGACCAACCGGGCCGGATCTTCCTTCCCTCCGATTGAGAGAGGATGGACTTCGATTTTCGGCTGATCAAGGGCGATCGTCGGACATACTTCAAGCATATGTGATCCGAGAATCATCGCACGCCCCGGTTCAAAATGGTACGTATAATCTTCCATGAAGGAGGTTTGTTCTCCGTCCGCCATTATTTTCATCATTCGCACAAGGGCAGCCGTTTTCCAATCGCCTTCGCCGGCAAATCCGTACCCTTTTTCCATGAGACGCTGAACGGCAAGACCCGGAAGCTGCTTCATTCCGTGCAAAACTTCAAACGAGGTCGAAAACGCTGTATATCCGCCCCGTTCGAGAAAGGCCGTTAATCCGAGTTCAATTTTCGCCTGTTCTTTAATGGAAGCAACTTTTGCTTCATCCCGTTTTGTTTCGTCGCTGATGACATACAATTTGTCGTATTCCTCATAAAGCGCCTCAATTTCTCCGTCGGTGACGTTGTTCATCACCTCGGTAAGATCGCCGATTCCGTACCCGTCAACCTGCCAGCCGAATTGGATGTGGGCGCCGACTTTGTCTCCGTCAGTAACCGCCACATTCCGCATATTGTCGCCAAACCGGGCTACTTTAATATTCCTGCTTTCATTCCAGGCGGCAGCAGTGTTCATCCATTGCGAAATGTCATGTTTGACTTCCTCATCATCCCAATAGCCTGCGATGACTTTTCTCGTCTGCCCCATTCTTGACTGGATATACCCGTATTCCCGGTCTCCGTGAGCGGATTGGTTGCTGTTCATAAAGTCCATATCAATCGTTTCCCACGGGATGTCGCGGTGATATTGGGTATGCAGATGAAGCATCGGCTTTTGAAAAGCGGAAAGACCTTCAATCCACATTTTCGCAGGGGAAAATGTATGCATCCATGTCACGACCCCGGCACAGTTTTCTTGATACTGCGCTTCCCGCAAAACCTCTCTGATCGTTTCAGATGACGTGACAACCGGTTTATGCCTGATCTTGTATCTTGATGACACCCCGCTGAGGCCGTCACATATTCCCTTTGCGTGTTTATCGACAAGCTGCAGCGTTTCCTCTCCGTATAAGTGCTGGCTTCCCGTTACAAACCAAAATTCATATTCTTTGTTCTGAAGCACATTCATTTCCCCTTCCTATCAAAATAAAGCGCTTGCATTCTTAAAAATATACGTACGAATATAAATAACAAAACTTCTATCCTTTTATTTGTACGAACAATTTTATTATAGTTAAGGAGGAATCAAACTGTCAATCTTTTATTGCAAGTAAAAAAGCCGGACACACATGCCCGGCTGATCAATTAATAGGAAGGCCAGCCTGAACTCCAATCGATATCATTGATGAGCATCTTCGGAATTCCGCTGTTTTCGGCATCATACGCATGACGCACTAAAATATTCCCGTTCACAATGTCTTGACCGCCCGGGCCTTTCCAGCGGTCATTGCCGGAGTCAAGAATCGTCCCTCCGCCTTCTGACATGCTTTTCCCGCTTTTATCGAGATATGGGCCGGTGATGCTTTTGGATCTTCCATAAGCGATTTTGTACGTACTATTCACGCCTGAACAGCATTTATCAAACGACACCATTAAGTAATAGTAGCCGTTCTGGTAGGTGATGGCCGGCGCTTCCAAAGCTCCGCCGTTATTCGGTCTGGCAGCGATGGAATAAAGTGATCCCGTCGGTTTCATTGTATTTTTATCAAGCTTTGTCAGCTTAATGCCGCTCCAAAAAGAACCGAAGGCAAGCCAAGGGTTTCCGTCTTTATCAATTGTCAGCTCCGGATCAATTGCATTGTAGTTATCGGCGCTTGTTGAACGGATGACGAGCCCTTCGTCCTTCCAGTTTCCCGAACTGAGGCTTGCAGATGATGCAAGACCGATCGCGGAGGTATTTTTGCCGAATGAAGAAACGGCATAATACAGCCAATACTTTCCGTTAAAATATTGAACATCGGGGGCCCATTGATTCAGCCCGTAATTCGGCACATAATTGCCCCACCATGACAGCGGGGAAGTAAAGATTGATTTCTGAACGGTCCATACGCCGCCGCTGCCCGCCTTTAAGACGCGAAGCCCCCTCTCCCCTTCCAAACCGGTTCCGAAAGCGTACCACGTGTTTCCTTCCTTCGCCATTGTCGGATCGTGCAGCAATTCATTTGATGCCCCCCAAAACGCGGCAGATGCCGGAGATGAAGACATCAGCAGCAGACCGGCTGTAACGGCTGCGCATGAAAAGCGGATCATGCGTCTGAATCTGTTTTTCATTTGTAAACCCTCCCCCTTTTTTTAAAGCGCTTTCAAAAACATGTTGTCAGATTTTTCTATGTCTTCTCTTATTGTAGACGCATGGCTTATATTTGTACAGACAAAAAAAAGAATCTGCTTAAAAAAGCAGATTCTTCCGTATCTTTATTGATAAGTAATACGGTCAACCGTTTCCCGGTCTAATTTTTTAATCACTTCTGTGATCAATTTTACCGTATTCTCATAATCATCCCGATGCAAAATAGCGGCATGAGTGTGAATGTAGCGCGTCGCGATCGTAATGGACAGCGCCGGCACTCCGTTTGCGGTTAAATGAATGGAACCTGAATCCGTGCCCCCTCCGGCAATGGAATCGAATTGATACGGAATTCCCGCTTCTTCCGCCGTGTTCACGACAAGGTCGCGCAGCCCTTTGTGAGATACCATTGACGCGTCATACAGAATAATTTGCGGCCCTTCGCCGATTTTGCTTTGCGCCTCTTTTTCAGAAATTCCCGGTGTATCTCCGGCAATTCCGACATCCACACCGAACGCGATATCAGGCTGAATCGTATGTGCCGCTGTTTTCGCCCCGCGAAGCCCGACTTCTTCCTGAACCGTTCCGACCCCGTATACTTCATTCGGGTGATCACTGTTTTTCAGATTTTTTAATACATCGATGGCAATGGCGCAGCCGATACGGTTGTCCCATGCTTTCGCCAATAAATGTTTTTCATTGTTCATCACTGTAAATTCAAAATACGGCACAATCTGGTCACCCGGAAGAACGCCCCATTCCATTGCTTCTTCACGGCTGGACGCCCCGATATCGATGAACATCTCTTTAATATCGGCGGCTTTTTTTCTGGCGTCAGGAGGCAGAATGTGAGGCGGTTTCGAACCGATGATCCCCGTGATGTCCCCTTTTTTTGTCACGACGGTGACGCGCTGGGCCAGCATGACCTGAGACCACCAGCCGCCGACGGTTTGAAAGCGGAGAAAGCCTTTATCAGTGATTTGCGTCACCATAAAACCGACTTCGTCTAAATGCCCTGAGATCATGATTTTCGGACCGTTTTCTTTGCCGGTTTTTTTGGCGATTAAGCTTCCCAGCCGGTCTGTTGTGACATCATCGGCAAATGGTTCTATGTATGATTTCATCACTTGTCTTACTTCTCTCTCATTTCCCGGTATCCCTTTTGCATCCGTTAACGCTTTCAGCATGGTGAGCGTTTCATCTAATTTTGTCATCAATAAACCTCCTTTTTTTCACTACCCTTCTTATTATACAAAACCAATGCTGAAGCATACGATTAATTCGCCTGAAAAACGGGTAAATGTTTTTATCTATTTCTTTTAAAAAAATGAAACCTTTTGTTTTGTTTTTCGTATTACATCAGATCATGACAAAGGTGAGGAGGTGCCTTCACACATATGGCCATTACAGTATTGAGGATTGTCTTGCTTGCACTTCTTATTTATTTTATTTACATGGGCGTCAAATTCTACGCAAACCCGAAAAGAAGGCTCAGACTGGCGCAATCAAAAGAGAATTTTTATTTTATTGACGAACAGAAAAACACGCGAAAAAATCTCCAGCTTACTTATAAAGGAGTGCTCTTTGAAGGAGAAAAGCATATCCCTTCCAAAGATCATCCGCTGTTTATTCATACGATATTTGTATGGACCGAAAATCCGGAAAAGCTGAACCGCTTTTCTGCAGGTGATTTTGAAGAAGTCGAAAAAAAGGTATTGGAGCGGTACCCGAATTGCAAGATTGATTGGGACCAGCCCATCAAAAAAGCGAAAAAAGCAGGCGAGCGATAAGCTCTCCTGCTTTTTATTCTTTATACACCAAATACATCAGCACAAGGGCGGCTTCAGTGAGAAAAAGCAGCGGCACCCCGTATAAAAAGGATTTGTGTTTCGTTTTATGCCTGAAGGTGCGCATGCCGATCCATACGCCGAGTGAGCCGAACATGGCGGCTGTGAGCCATATTCGTTTCTCTGATATTCTCCACCTGTGCGCCTTTGCTCTTCTTTTATCAGCGCCCATGATCCAAAAGCCGTATCCGTTTATCAACACGGCGTAAATGAGGAGAGCCATGATTGTCACCCTTTACGTAAAAAAACCGCTCCCGGAAAGAGAGCGGCTTTTTCAACTTACTTGTCTAACTGAGCTTTAGCAGCATCAGCAAGCTGATTGAAAGCAGTAAGATCGTTTACAGCAAGATCAGCAAGCATTTTGCGGTTTACTTCGATGCCTGAAAGCTTAAGACCGTGCATTAAACGGCTGTAAGAAAGACCGTTCATACGTGCAGCAGCGTTGATACGAGTGATCCAAAGCTTACGGAAATCACGTTTTTTCTGACGGCGGTCACGGAATGCATAGTTTCCTGATTTCATGACCTGCTGGTTTGCTACTTTGTATAATGTATGTTTTGAACCGAAATAACCTTTTGCTAATTTAAGAACCTTTTTACGACGCTTACGTGTAACAGTTCCGCCTTTTACTCTTGGCATTAGATTTCCCTCCTAATTGTTCCTTGTCCGATTACTTGATGTTGGCAAGCTGTTGTTTAATGCGTTTGAAGTCTCCTGCGCTCACAATAGCACCCTTGCGAAGCTTACGCTTTTGCTTTTGGGATTTGTTGGCGAATAAGTGACTTGTGTATGCATGAGAACGTTTTAACTTCCCAGAACCTGTCTTTTTAAAACGTTTAGCAGATCCGCGGTGAGTTTTCATTTTTGGCATGGGATTTCCTCCTTATTGCTTTTCGTTTTTCGGCGCGAGCATTAAGAACATGCTGCGGCCGTCCATTTTTGGTTTTGTTTCGACTGTCGCAACTTCCGCACATGCTTCAGAGAAACGGTCCAATACGCGCTGGCCGATTTCTTTATGAGTGATTGCGCGCCCTTTAAAGCGGATAGAAGCTTTCACTTTATCGCCTTTTTCAAGGAATTTAATCGCATTGCGCAATTTCGTGTTAAAGTCATGCTCATCGATCGTCGGACTTAATCTAACTTCTTTTAAGTTAATGATTTTTTGATTTTTGCGTGCTTCTTTGTCCTTTTTCTGCTGCTCGAATCTGAACTTACCGTAGTCCATGATGCGGCAGACAGGCGGTTTTGCATTTGCTGCAACTAACACAAGGTCAAGATTTGCGCGGCCGGCGATTTCAAGTGCTTCCTGACGGGACTTGATGCCGAGCTGATCGCCATTTTGTCCGATCAGACGAACTTCACGTGCACGGATACCCTCATTAACCAATTGATCTTTGCTAATAATGAGCCACCTCCATAGTTTCTTCGAATTGATTCACAACGCTTGTTGACTGCATTCTGCAGGCAAACAAAAAGTGCGGGCATGACAACACACCCACACTACGAACATCTGCATAAATAAAAATGTACGGTCAACCTGCCAACTACATGAATGTGTCAATCAGGTGAGAAGCGGGTGCCTCTGCTTGTGATTTATATTCAATTCAATAACTATTCTACACAATACCGGATCATTAGTCAAGAATGACTTCTCCGGATCAACTTTTTCATTTTAACACGATGCCGGGGCGAGCGCAAGGAAAAATGTGAAATTTCGTTCTTTGCCGCCCGCGGACGTGCCAACACAATAAAAAGACCCGGGTCTATGACCCGGGTTTATCCTCCGATGAGCTGAACGAATACCGGAATGACCAGCACCGTCACCACTCCTACGACGACAACCGCGATACTTGCCATTGCCGCTTCTACTTCCCCCATCTCAATACCGACCGCAACACCGAGTGCGTGTCCGGATGTGCCGAGAGCCAGTCCCTTAGAGATTGGGTGTTTCACTTTAAACAATTTTAAGAATAGAGCGCCCAGAGCATAGACGATAACGGCGTTGAAAATAACGGCGAAAGCGGTGATGTCGGTGATGCCTCCGATTCCTTTTGACAGCGGAAGGGCAATTGCCGTTGTCGCCGCCTGCGGAAGCATGCTTTTCATAACGGCCGCGTCAAGATGAATGCCTTTTGCGATCAAATAGACAATCGTGACTGAGCAGATAGAGCCGACAATGATAGAAGACATGATCTGCCACCAGTATTTTTTCAGTTTGTCACGCTGTTTGTATAAAGGGATCGCAAAAGCGATCGTCGCGGGCTCCAGGAAGAATTTAATAATGTCTCCCCCGCTTTTATAATCTTCATATGAAAAACCGCCGAGCTTCAGAAAAAGGATTCCAAGCACCATCGCGACAAACAGCGGGGTGAAGAGGAAAAAGCCTCTCGTTTTTTTAAATAAATACGTGCCGATGCCAAAGGCCGCAAGTGAAACGACAATACCGAAATATGGACTCATCCGATTTCCCTCCTAATGCTGCACAAGTTCTTTTTCCTGATTGGAACGGCGCACCGTTTGTTTTTCAGGAGCTGCCTTCTGACGTTTTTGGCTGACAGACAAGATCAGCTGAGAAAAAAGGCCCGTCGCCCCTAACAGAATGATGGTAGCGAGTAAGATGACGAGTGCGATCTGCACGCCGTACTGCTGCATGACGCCAAGTGAATTCATCACGGAGATGCCCGACGGGACAAATAAAAATCCGATCAGTGACGTTAATGATGTTCCCAGCGTTTCTACTTGTTCAAGCTTAATCACTTTCAGGCATAAGAGGACAAATAATAACACCAAACCTACTACGGAAGCGGGTATAGGAATGGGGACAATCGCTGCAATCCCATTAGATATGAGCATAATCACGGCAAAAATAAATGCTTGTGTCAGAAATCCGTACACTTTTTTCGCACTCATTTTCTTCACCTCTTTCTCTTTGTTAGGTCCATTATAAAAAAGAAATCGACTTTTAAAGCGCTTTCATAACAAACGGCTGAATATTCATTCTGAAATGCAAAAAACGGCTGCTGAAATGCAAAAGCCGCCTCATATAATATGAAGCAGCTTTTTTAAGTCCTTGGCGTATGTACGGCTGACGGGAATTTTAGAGCCGTCTTTTAAGATAAGATTGTACGTCGAATTAAACCACGGATGAATTTCCGTAATATGCTCCGTATTCACGATGAACGCGCGGTGCACTCTCAAGAAACCCGTATCAGGCAGTTTTTTCTCAATGACCGCCAAAGTTTCATGAACGGAATAAGACGCGGCAAACGTTTTAACGGAAACGTGTCCGTCCTCCATGCCGGCGAAAATAATGTCCTTCGTATCTAAAATGACAATAGATTCACCGGCTGATACAGCCAGTTTATGCGCTCCGGCTGCGGACGGCTGCTCTGAGACGGCTCCTGCCCTGTCCCGCTTCACTCTTTTAAACTTTCTGATCGTCTGGCGCACTCTTTCTTCATCAAAAGGCTTCGTTAAATAATCGAGCGCGTCGACTTCAAAGGCTTTTAAAGCAAATTGGTCATACGCCGTCGCAAAAACGACGGCCGGCGGATTTTTCATGTTTTTCAGCCGTTTGGCAATGTCAAATCCGTTTTCTCCTGACAAATCAACGTCCAAAAACAGCAGATCCGGTTTTTGATCCATCATACTGTCAAAAGCGGATTCAATATTTTCAGCTTCGTTTATGTCACTTACTTCATTCGTCCGTTTCAGCAAATAAGCTAATTCATCTCTTGCCAGCATTTCATCATCAACGATTAACACCTTCAGCATGTTCTTCTCCTTTAGTCATCAGTTTCAAAGGCAGCTCAAATGATACGTCCGTACCTTTGCCGGCCTCACTTTCCAATCGCAGGGCTGCTTTGGGGCCGAACAGCCCGATCAGCCGTTGATTTAAATTGTAAAGCGCGGTTCCCGTCCCTTCTTTAGACGGCAGCGGACGGTTTCCGAGCACGGACAGCAATTCCGGATCAATTCCCCGCCCGTTATCTCCAACCCGCATTAAAACCGACTGACCGGCGGATACCACGCTGACATTGACGGCACAGCTGTCCTGCTTTCTTGAAAATGCATGGCGGAGCGCATTTTCGACGAGAATCTGCAGCACAAAAGGAGGAATTTCGATGTCCTCCAAACCGCGTTCGATTTCAAGACTGATTTTATATTTCCCGGGAAAACGGGCCTGCTCCAATGATAAATACGCCTGCAGATGGTTCAGTTCTTTAGAAAGCGGGATGAGCAGCTGCCTTGCCCCCTGCAGATTGGAACGGAAATAGACGCTCAGCTGCAGCAGAAGCTTTCGGGTTTTTTCCACATCCGTACGGCAAAGAGCAGAAATCGTATTGATCGCATTAAACAGAAAATGCGGATTGACCTGTGCCTGAAGCGCCTTTATTTCTGCGTCTTTCAGCAATTTGCTCTGCAGTTCCGCCTCGCCGAGTTCAAGCTGGGTGGAAAACAGCATGGCGAGTCCTTCTGCAAGCTCTTCTTCAACCCGGCTTAAACCTGACGGGCTTTTAAAGTACATTTTCAACGTCCCGATCGTTTTGCCGTTTGACGTCAGCGGCAATACGATCGCCGCATGCAGCGGACAGGGATCGTGCGTGCATTCAATTTCTTCCTTCGATGTCGCTTTCATAATATGACCCGTTTTAATGACACGTTTTGACAATCCGGTGATCAGGCTTTCAGACGGAATATGATGGTCGGCACCCGCGCCGACGTGCGCCAAAATCTTTTCGTTATCCGTAAGCGATACCGCGTCCGTTCCTGTTTGCCTGTGAATGATGGCGGCGACGCTTTTGCATGAGCTTTCATTCAGCCCCTGGCGGAAAAACGGAAGCGTCTGGTCTGCAATCATCAGCACCCTGTGGGTTTCAAGGGCTCTCGCCCGTTCTTCCTTCCGGATAATCGACTGAATGATCGAAAGAAAAATAAAAGTCCCTGACCCGTTTACCAATATCATCGGGATGCCGATGATGCTCACAAGCGTCCAAGCATCAGAAAACGGCTTGGCCATCAAGAGGATGAGCAGCATTTGCAGCGATTCCATCCCGAGTCCGACAAGCGCGGCCACCCGCGGTGTCGGCATCGCATAGCGTTTTCTGAAATACCGTCCGATCCAGCCGGACAAAATGCCCGCTAAAACGGATGAGACGGCACAGCTGACTGCGGTCGCGCCGCCGAGTGATAAACGATGCAGGCCGGCCAGTATGCCGACGCCGATCCCCACATACGGGCCGCCTAAGAGTCCGCCGATTTCAACGCCCATAATTCTTGTATTGGCAATTGAACCGGACGGATTAATTTGAAACACCCAGTCATTATTCATGATTGTATTCCGCTGAATTTCTATTCCCGTATAGTTGCTGATGATACTGAACAGCGAGAAAATTGAAATCAGCACCGCTTTGCCTTTATAGCTCTCAGGCTGCTGGAGCGCCTGTCTGAACAATCTGGTATGAGCCAGAACAAATCCCAATATGACGATAATTCCGACTCTTTCCAGCATCATGATGATCAAATGCAGCATACTTTTCACCTGTTCTTTCAAATTTTATTTTATCACGTTTTAGAGCCTGAGACAGAATCTGACACAAACCTGCCTGTTTTTTTCAAATCATCTGAAAACAAATCTTTCACAGTCTATATATCTATTGTAGAATAAACGGGAGCCTTGCGGCAGAGAGTTTCAGAATATAACAAAGAGGAGAAGATCATGAAAGCCGTATTTTTTGATTTGGACGATACACTGTTATGGGATGAAAAAAGCGTCAGAACAACATTCAGGGAAACATGTTTACAAGCGGAAAAAAAATATGGCCTTGACCCGCATACATTTGAAGATGCGGTTCGGAAAGCGGCACGGGAATTGTATATGTCATACGAAACCTATCCTTATACGGTCATGATCGGCATTAATCCGTTTGAAGGATTATGGGCGAATTTTTCCGAGCCGGTCAGCGAAGGATTTAAACAGCTGAATCGGATAGCGCCGGAATACAGACGAAACGCCTGGACGAACGGCTTAAAAAGCGTCGGTATAGAAGATGCGGCTTACGGCGAATATTTGGCGGAGTTTTTCGCGGCGGAACGCAGACAGCGTCCGTACGTGTATGATGAAACGTTTGCGGTGCTTGATAAGCTGAAAGGTGTTTATGAATTGCTTCTGCTGACAAACGGCGATCCCAGCCTGCAGAAAGAAAAACTCGCCGGCGTTCCTGAGCTCGCGCCTTATTTTAATGAAATCGTCATCTCAGGCGCTTTCGGAAAAGGGAAACCCGACGCCTCCATATTCGAACATTGCCTCGGCCTCCTGAACCTGAAAAAAGAAGACGCCATTATGGTCGGAGATAACCTCAATACTGATATATTGGGAGCGAAACGGGCAGGCATTACGACAGTCTGGGTAAACCGGACGCAAAAGAAAAATGATACGGACATTGCGCCTGATTACGTGATCAGCGATCTTCACGAGCTGTTTGCGATTATAGAGAAACAAAAAGAAAGATAATTTTATACGCAAAAAAACCCCATTCTGAATGAACGGGGTTTTTGTATTTCCGGTTATTTTTTCGCTTCGGCTACAGCCTTTTTCACAAAATCGTCCAATGAGACGGTTTCTGATTTCTGCTCGCCGTATTTCCGGACGTTTACCGCGCCGTTTTCCGCTTCTTGGTCACCGACCACAAGCATGTACGGGATTTTTTGCATTTGCGCTTCACGGATTTTATAGCCGATTTTCTCATCCCGGCTGTCAAGCTCGACACGCAGGCCTTCACGCTGCAGGCGCTCCTGCACTTTTTTCGCATAATCAAGATGCACGGACGGTGATACAGGAATGACTTGGAATTGCACCGGCGCAAGCCATGTCGGAAGGGCGCCTTTGTGCTCTTCGATTAAGAAAGCAACGAAACGCTCCATCGTTGACACGACGCCGCGGTGAATAACGACAGGACGGTGCTGTTTGCCGTCTTCTCCGACGTAAGTGAGATCAAAGCGTTCCGGAAGAAGGAAGTCAAGCTGTACAGTTGACAATGTCTCTTCTTTGCCGATCGCCGTTTTCACCTGCACGTCAAGCTTAGGGCCGTAAAACGCCGCTTCGCCTTCCGCTTCATAGTAGTCATGGCCGATTTCGTCCATTGCCGCCTTCAGCATGGATTGCGCTTTGTTCCACATCTCATCATCATCAAAATATTTTTCCGTGTCTTCAGGATCGCGGTAAGACAGGCGGAATGTGTAATCACTCAGGCCGAAGTCTTCGTATACGTCTTGAATCAAACGGACCGTGCGGATGAATTCTTCTTTAATCTGGTCAGGGCGGACGAAAATGTGCGCGTCATTTAACGTCATGCCGCGTACGCGCTGAAGACCTGAAAGCGCCCCGGACATTTCATAACGATGCATCGTTCCCAGCTCTGCGATGCGGATCGGAAGCTCTCGGTAGCTGTGAATGTCCTGTTTGTAAATCATCATATGGTGAGGACAGTTCATCGGACGGAGCACGAGTGTTTCATTGTCCATTTCCATCGGCGGGAACATGCCTTCCTGATAATGTTCCCAGTGGCCCGATGTTTCGTACAGGTCTTTGCTTCCGAGAACAGGCGTATAGACGTGCTCATAACCGAGGCTCAGCTCTTTATCCACAATGTAGCGCTCGATCACGCGGCGGATGGTTGCGCCTTTCGGCAGCCAGAGCGGCAGGCCTTGTCCGACTTTTTGAGAGTTGGCGAACAATTTTAATTCTTTGCCCAGTTTTCGGTGGTCACGCTCTTTCGCTTCTTCAAGCATCCGCAAATGCTCTTTCAAGTCATCCTTTTTAAAGAAGGCCGTGCCGTAAATGCGCTGAAGCATTTGGTTTTTGCTGTCGCCGCGCCAGTATGCGCCCGCAAGGCTCAGCAGCTTAAATTCTTTAATTTTGCCTGTAGACGGCACGTGCACGCCGCGGCACAGGTCAAAAAATTCGCCCTGCTCATAAATGGAGACCGTTTCGTCTTCAGGGATGGCATCCAGCAGTTCAAGCTTCAGATTATCGCCGATTTCCGCAAACATGGCTTTTGCTTCATCACGGCTCACTTCTTTTCGGATAATCGGCAGATTTTCACCGACGATGCGTTTCATTTCTTTTTCAATCTTCGGAAGGTCATCCGGCGTCAGCGCCTGCTCCATTTCAATGTCATAATAGAACCCGTTTTCAATGACGGGGCCGACTCCGAATTTCACATCTTTATAAATGCGTTTAATCGCCTGGGCCAATAAATGCGCCGTGCTGTGCCGCATGATGTTCAAACCTTCTTCTGTGCCTTCTGTTATGATTTCTACGGCACCATCCTCTTGAATCGGCGTTCTTAAATCAATTTCCTGTCCGTTCAGTTTTCCGGCTAAAGACTTTTTCTTTAATCCCGGACTGATGGATGCCGCGATATCTTCTGTTGTTGTTCCTTTCGGAAATTCCTTTACCGCTCCGTCCGGAAATGTGATGTTGATCATATCTGACATCTTCGTCACTCCTTTTTTTATGCAAATCAAAAACCCCGCCCCCTATGAAAGGGACGAGGTTAAATAAACGGAATCGTGGTTCCACCCTTTTTTCCGCGCGGCCGATTGTTTCGGCACCTGCGGCTCTAAACTCTGTAACGGGAGTTCCCGTCAGCTATTACTGGCGCTTCTTCCGGCGTTCACAGCTGAAGTTCAAAGGCGGTAAAGACAATGATCCATAGCTGGAAAGCTTTCAGCCTGGGCTCTCCTCTCTTATAAAGCCGGTATCAATGCTTCATGTCCTTATCAATACGTGTAGCAATCATTAATCTTTTATGTATTATAAAATGTCTGCGAGAAAAATGCAACTCGGTTTTCCGTCTGATTTCGCACAGACAGCCCTGCCGCTTACGCAAGGCCGTCCGTACGGCTATCCTTCCGTCTTCTCGGCTGCAAACGCGCCCAGCGGAAAAAGGCGCACCCTCTCCTGAAACACGTTTTGAATCGTTCTGGACATCATATGCTCCGGTTTGTCCGTATACAGTTCTACCGTCTCAGGCGCAATGGAGATCAGCGGCGCAAGGAGATGGGAATCTATATACATCGGGTGCTCCCGCACAAACCGTCTGTCTATGTATTTTTTCTGTTCCCGTTCTGACAAATAGCGCAGCTCCCACAGCGTAAAAGCCCGGTCATGTACGATGCGGACTTTCTTCATCCGCGGCGGATTGGATGTCACATAATCTCTCAGAGACTGGATAAAGTTTTGATATTCCTGTTCCATCCGATATTCATCTATCGCAGCCTCCGCGTATTCTCTGAGCCGCTCATAATACCTGCCGAGCCGGAACGTCTGAAACGAACGCACGGAAAAAACACCCGCATCAAGTGAAATCGTCCGGAGCGCATCTGAAATAAACTGTGTGCGCGGCTCTTTCTTCGGCTCGAACGGATGATCATCAAGCTCTCCTTCCATAATGCTGTGTGCAAGCTGAAGGATTTGCTGCTGTTCATCCTGATCGGTGAAGCAGTATGCGTCCTCAATAAGCGAAAGCATATGCTCGTCTTCTTTGCATTCCAAAAAAAACCTGACAAGTATCGGCTCAATAAAGCGCTGAACGCAAAAAGCCGTTTCAGACCTTGCGATTCCGACTTTTTTTATGCCTTCACGGACAATAAAATGTCTCCGGTCGTCCGATTGCTGAATGAGATGTAAAAAAGCGGCGGTATCGTGGTCATCTTCAAAGATCACTTCAAGCATATTTGTCCCCCCTTACGGCATCTGTTACAAGTATATGGGGGATGTTTTTAAAATAGACGTAAAGGTTAGCTTTCACCGCCGAACAAATGACGCACCTTCTTTTTAAATATAACGGGAAGCGATAAAAATACGATGTAAAGACAGATCACGCCGAGTACGGTCAGCACATTGCCGGACATAAAGCTCGCGCCGAGCACATTCAGGACGATCGTCCCCGGAATGATGCCCGCTGCGGTCGCCAAAAAATACGTCATCGGCCTGACTTTCGATAGGCCCGCGGCATAGCTGATCACATCAAAGTTAACAGGCAGAATACGCAGGATAAAAATATAAAAGAAGCCATTGGTTTTCATCTGCTTTTGAATGGCTTCCATTTTTCCATGACGGCTTTTCTCATTAAAGGCAAACAGCCCCGCCGCAAAAAAAGACGCGGCGGCAGCGCCCATTGAGCCCGCCAGCGTATACACGGTGCCGAAAAACGGGCCGAACGCCAATCCTCCGGCGACGGAAACGATTGATACGGGAAACAGCACAAAAGGCCTGACGATGGAAATTCCGATAAACACAAGCGGCGCAAAAACACCGAACGATAACACCCACAGCCGTATCTCCTTAGGCGACAGATTCAGATATTTGCGGTTTGCCCACAGCAAAAGGCCCGCTCCCGCCGCAGCCGCAGCCCAAGTGACAGCCTTCTTATTCCTCATTCCCTCAAATCCTTCCCATTGGACGCCGGCATCATGAACGGCGGCGGTTTTCCCCGTCAAGACGGACGGGCGAAGCCAAATATAAAATCCGCTCCATCAGTCTTGCCGCTTTTACTTCTTCCTTTTCTCCCCGCTGTGAATACGTAAAATGATGCTTCAGCTCGTCAGGTGAGAAATTAGACGAGAAGAAAGTGGGAAGCTGCTGGCTCATTCTGTGCTGAAGCACGGTGCCGATGACCTCATCTCTGACCCAGCTTGTCATTGACTCCGCTCCGATGTCATCAAGCATCAGTACGGGCGTCGTTTTCACCATATTCAGTTTCGCCTCCAACGACTGATCCTGGAGCGAGTTTTTCAGCTCTCTGACAAATTCGGGAACATATACGATCATTGATGAATACTCTTTTTCCGCCAGTTCGTTAGCAATGGCGGCTAAAATAAATGTCTTTCCGATTCCGAATTTTCCGTACAGATACAGCCCTTTGCCTTTTCCCGTTTCATTATAGCTCTTCAGAAAATCCGTCACATGCTGGAAAATGCCGACTCTGCTCGGATCGGTAATGTCGATCTGCTGAAACGTCGCGCCGAGAAGATCCTGCTGGATATACATGCTCTTCATCAGGGACTTTTGCCTTTTCTGGCGGTCGAGCTTTCTCTTTTCCGGACATTCGTAATATTCAATATCGATGGAACGCCCGTTGATCACAAGCTTCGGATGATAGCCTTCAAGCAGGCTGTTCGTCCGGCTGTCTTTCGAGCAGAAGGCGCACTGTTTGCTTTGCTGAACGAATTCGTACAGTTTATTTAACCCTCTGTCAATCATGCTTTGATTGATTACATCTTTCTGTTCCTTCAAAAAAGCCTGGACGTCTTCGTCGGCCATGACTTGCTCCTGCATTCGTTCCAGGCGTTTTTGAAAGTCAGGTCTTTTCGTCACGCCTTCTAAGGATCGGCTGATCGGTTCCATTCAATATCACCCCGCTTCTCTGTCTCAATAGGCAGAGTATTTTTTCAGTTTTTTCATTTCTTCCATCATTTTTTTCTTCTGTTCTTCAAGATCCTGCGCGGAAAGAGCCGGCTGTTCTTGTTTCTTCCCGGTTTCTTCTTCTTTCATCCAATCAGGGCGCTTTTCTTCCCGGACGGTTTTTTTGCCGCGCGCCGCGCCGTTTGTTTTGCCGTCCGCCCAATCAAGATATTGCCTGTGCTCTTCTATTGCGAGCTTCATTGCTTCCCGTACCGTTTTGACTTTCTTTCTGGCCCAGTGGGCGGCGATTTTTTGGATATAGTTTTTGGACAGCTTCATATCTGTTTTCAGCATGACATAATAAATCAGCACATTGGTGACGCCGGGCTCAAGCTTTTGTTCGAACATAATATCGGCGATAATCTGCAAGTCGGCTTTTGACGGCTCGGTCCCGTCCGCAATGTCCTGAAGAAGCTTTCTCGGTGATATGGTCTCAAGCTGTGCGATGAGTTCGCCGTTCAATGAATCGTCCTTTTCCGTCCGGTTTTCTCTCAAGGTGACAGGCTGTGTTTTATCAATCAGTTCCGGAAGCTTACCGCTTCTTTCAATTTGGTACCAGTCGCTGGCCGCTTTCCTCAGCGCTTCGGCCGTTATCGTATCCTGTTCATTAATTGCGGTCATGACGACGTGCTGCATGGAGATAGGATCTATTCCGTATAAATATGAAAGCTTTTTAATGCTCTCCCGCACGTCCTGCGTGATTGATTTACGCGGTATCATCGTTTCTGACAGTCCCGCCATGAAAAGCTCAAAATCAAATACTTCCTCCGTCACCGTATAGGAAGGCGCTTGTCCGACAGACGCCGTCTCATAGTCCTCGGGGAGCTTCATCGCCTCTTCCATATCAGGCGTCATTTTCCATTCACTCGGCTGAAAAGAGGCAAAAGCGTGATTAAACGGACGGGTAATTTCCCTTGCGCCCGCGCCGACGGAAGGGTGCGTGTAAAATTGTCTCAGCTGCTGGTATTTCGTTTTACCGACTCTGTTATAAAGAAAGACATTCAGCATGCCGTCTTCAAAAAAATCATTCGGTCTGAGCGGGGGCAGCAGCTCATAAATAAACATCCGCTCTTTCTGCTCGGACTCCCGGATATACACTTTCAGCAGCCCGATTCCTTCAAGCTTTCCCTGTTCATGATGAATCTTTTTTAAATTTGACTGCATCATGCCCATCAGCTGCCTGTGCGTGGATTCCGCTCCCCACAAGCGGTTCTGCTCAAGCTCCCCCCATAAGGTCATATAAAGGGAGAATGCAAAAGAACCGATCAGCGGCTGGTACAGATGTGTCAAAACCTGTCTGTCGACATCCTGAAGAAGCGAACGGCTTTTGACCGTATAAGGATCTACAGGCAATACGTCATTCCAATAGTCAGCCATGATTCTCAAACCTTCCGATATGTTTCTACTCTCATTTTACACCGTTTCTGCGATCTATCAAATGCCAATTTTGCTCATGAGAAAAGAGCCAGACACAATCTCTTAGCTCTCTCAGCGTTCTTTCTTTATTAAATCTTTCAATTCATCGATAAACACGTTTATATCCTTAAACTGCCGGTAGACGGAGGCAAAGCGGACATAAGACACCTCATCGATTTTCGCCAGACGGTCCATTACCATTTCTCCGACAAGTTCGCTTTTGACTTCAGATACACCTTGGTTTCTCAGCTCTTTTTCAATGTCAAAGCACATGTCTTCCAATGTTTTTAAAGGAACGGGCCTTTTTTCACAAGCTTTAATTAACCCGCGCAGCATTTTTTCACGGCTGAATTCTTCCCGGACGCCTTCTTTTTTCACGACGATCAGAGGCATCTCTTCAAACTTCTCAAATGTAGTGAAGCGGTAATGGCAGGCTTCGCATTCCCGCCTTCTGCGGATTGATTTCCCTTCGTCCGCAGGCCGTGAATCAAGTACGCGGGAACCGTTGTGCTGGCATGAAGGACATTTCAAATTGGATCAGCTCCCATCTGTTTCGTTGCTGTAATGCGGTTCGCAAGCTTCCGGTAAATGCCCGCCAACGTTTCTAGGATGAGCCTATTTGTTGGGAGAGCCGATAGACCGGCCTTATCTTTTCTATTTTACAAAAAAAATGCTTAAAGAAAAAGCAATGCTGTTTTTTTACATTAGAAAAGGAGCATCAGCTTCAAAGCGCGTAATGGCTTTTTCAGCTTAGCTCCCTTGTGTTTGCGTTTTGAAAATTACAGTACTTTCGCTTGTGCCTGTTTAATCTGTACAGGCCCCATTCCTCGCGGTATTTCAATGTTTTCTCTTGTATCTGCATGTAATGCGTCCGCAATGTAATCCGCAGCCACATTAGGATCCAGGTCTCCACAAGTATAAACATCAATGCTTGCATATCCGTGTTCAGGAAAACTGTGAATCGTTAAATGTGACTCAGAGATAATAACGACTCCGCTTACGCCTTGCGGTGCAAATTTGTGAAATGCGACCTCGCGCACTTCAGCTCCTGATTTCAAAGCAGCATTTACAAACGTTTTTTCAATAAAATCCATGTCATTGAGCTTATCAAAATCGCATCCCCACAGCTCGGAGATGACGTGACGCCCCATTGTTTCCATAATCATGGACCCCCCTTAACAAGAATTAAAAAAGTGAATTTCCGAGAACTGACCCGGCCATTTACCACGGGGGAAAGTTAGTCCGGAGAGGTCCTAACCCTTTAAGTAATTCCGAAGCAGTCACGAGCAAGAAGTTCACGAAAGATAGTATACTGTGTTTAAGTTTATTTTGCAAGGTGTGTTTTTTGCGAATATGCCGTTAAGGGTTTTTTTCTAACAAATGTCCATGATCTTTAGTCTACACAGCTGACGGGTGTTTCATTCGCGCGGCGACGTGACGGATAAGATCAACGACCCGGCAGGAATATCCCCATTCATTGTCATACCAGGCGAGCACCTTTACTTTTCGGTCTTCCATCACCATCGTTGTCAGACCGTCGATGATCGCAGAGTGTGAATTCGTATTATAATCCGAAGAAACGAGCGGCTCATCCGAATAATCAAGAATTCCGTACATCGACGTTTTTGCGGCTCTTTGGAAAGCGGCGTTCACTTGCTCGGCCGACACATCTGTTTTCAGATCGCAGACAAGGTCCACTAATGACACATTCGGAACGGGAACACGCAAAGCGAGACCGTGAAGTTTTCCTTTCAAATGAGGCAGCACGAGCGACAGCGCTTTGGCGGCGCCAGTAGAAGTCGGAATGATGGATTCTCCGCACGCTCTCGCCCTCCGCAGATCTTTATGCGGATTGTCGATATTTTTTTGATCATTCGTGTAAGCGTGAACAGTCGTCATCAGGCCGCTTTCAATCCCGAATTCCTGATCAAGCACTTTGACGACCGGCGCAAGACAGTTTGTCGTGCAGGATGCATTTGAAATAATGACATGTTCATCGGGATTGAACTGCTCTTCATTTACTCCCATGACAATGGTAACGTCTTCATTTTTGCCCGGAGCCGTTAAAATGACTTTTTTCGCCCCTGCTTCAATATGGCTCATCGCTTTTTCTTTTGAGTTAAATTTCCCCGTTGCCTCTACGACGATGTCTATTCCGCATTCTTTCCACGGAAGCTCTCTCGGGTCCCGGCGATTGAACAGCATAATATGTTTTCCGTTGACGATCAGGCTGTCGTCGGAGGTCTCAACTTCTTGATCGTATTTGCCGTGAATTGTGTCATACTTTATCAAATGAGCAAGCGTTTCCGGGGGATAGCTTGCATTAATGGCTGTTATTTGAATTTGATCATCTTCCATTGCTTTTCTGAACACCATTCTTCCGATTCTTCCAAACCCGTTGATTGCTACTTTTACCTTCATGCTCAGGTCACCCCTTTTTAATATGCCACTCTAATTTACCTTTATTTATATATAGTATAACACATTAAAAGAAATCCGCCAGTACAACTTGATAAAAATCCACCCTTATACCGATCAATATGTTGTTCAATCGGTTTTTTTGCATATAAAATGATCTTTCTTCCATAAAAAAAGCAGGATCAGCGTCTCAGGCTGCCTGCTTTTTTCTTATATTTGTCCCGGTTCTTTAAATTTGTCATTTAAAATGCTGTCCTCTAAAACGGAAGACACCTCGCCGTACCGTTTAGCAATATGCATCGCGCCCCAGTCGCACAGCGCGTTTAAAATTCTTTCCAGACTGTGCCCGTATTCACTCAGCTCGTATTCCACTTTCGGCGGCACCTGATTGTACACGATCCGGTTGATGACGCCGTCAGCTTCCAGCTCCCGCAATTGCTGTGTCAGCATCTTCTGGGTGATGTCCGGCATAAGCCGCTTCAATTCGCTTGTCCGTTTTTTCCCGCGCATGAGGTGGCAGAGGATCACACACTTCCATTTTCCGCCGATCACTTCAAGCGCCGCTTCTACGGATATATTGTATTTTTTCTTCAGCAACGGTAATTCCTCCTCATCTATAGGAACTAAAAAGTGCCTATGGCACTTAAAAGTACGTTCTTTTCAATGACACTTCTATCGATCATAATGACATTTGCCGGCTGAAAAGGAATGTACTCTTATACTTATATCGTTTACCCGGCATCATTTCAACCATACATTATCGTTCAAGGAGGAAAACAGATGTCTTCACATCGCCAAAGCTATTTACCAGCGCTGCTGGCATTAGCCGTCAGCGCTTTTGCGATCGGCACAACCGAATTTATCAGCGTCGGGCTGCTGCCGCTTATATCTCAAGATCTGCATATACCTGTGACAACGGCGGGACTTACCGTTTCCATGTATGCTCTGGGCGTGACATTCGGCGCGCCGGTTTTAACATCTCTCACATCCGGCATGTCGCGGAAAACGCTGCTGCTCTGGGTGATGTTAATTTTTATCGCCGGAAATACACTCGCAGCGAGCGCGCCCTCAATCGGCGTCTTACTGGCGGCACGGGTTATTTCGGCTTTTTCCCACGGCATTTTCATGTCAATCGGGGCAACAATCGCCGCCAATATCGTGCCGGAGCATAAAAGAGCAAGCGCGATTTCCATTATGTTTACGGGGCTGACGGTGGCTACGGTGACCGGCGTTCCGTTCGGCACCTATCTCGGCCAGCAATTCGGATGGAGGATTGCATTTGCCGTGATTGTGGCGGTAGGAATCATCGCATTCCTCACAAACGCGCTTCTCGTTCCGTCACATTTGCGCAAAGGGACGAAAACCGCATTTGCCGAGCAGGTCAAACTCGTCACAAACGGCCGGTTATTGCTTTTATTTATGATTACGGCGTTAGGCTACGGCGGAACGTTTGTCGTGTTTACGTATTTATCCCCGCTTCTTCAGGAGGTAACCGGTTTTCAGAAAGAAACCGTCGCGGCCATCCTGCTCGTTTACGGAATTGCGATTGCCATCGGAAACATGATTGGCGGCCGTTTATCAAACCGAAATCCGCTGAAAGCCTTGTTTTATATGTTCATTGTCCAGGCGGCTGTGCTGTTTGTTCTGACTTTTACCGCGCCGTTTAAAACAGCCGGGCTGATCACCATTATTTTCATGGGGCTGTTGGCGTTTATGAATGTGCCGGGGCTTCAGGTATATGTCGTGATGCTGAGTGAACGTTTTGCGCCAAGCGCCGTTGATACAGCATCAGCCTTAAATATCGCGGCATTTAATGCCGGGATCGCGATCGGCTCGTTTGCCGGCGGAATCATTACAGACTCAATCGGAATCATTCATACCGCTTGGATCGGGGCGCTGATGGTGCTCAGCGCGGTCGTATTAACCGGATGGAGCAGGAAGCTTGAAAAGCGGGATCGCACTGCCCTTGAAAGGAGGTGAGTTTTTCTTCAGCGCATTTTGATTGTTTCAACAGACAACTAATAGGAGGAATATATACATGACAACACATTTACAAGCAAAAGCAACATTGCATAACGGAGTAGAGATGCCTTGGTTCGGCATTGGAGTTTTCAAAGTAGAGGAAGGCGCGGAACTCGTCAATGCGGTAAAAACGGCATTGGTGCACGGCTATCGCAGCGTTGATACCGCCGCGATTTACGGAAATGAAGAAGGTGTCGGCGAAGGCATCCGCCAAGGGCTGCAAGAAGCGGGATTAAAACGTGAAGACATTTTTGTCACGTCAAAAGTATGGAATGCCGATTTAGGATATGAAGAAACGTTAAAAGCGTTTGACACAAGCTTAGAAAAACTCGGTTTAGATTATTTGGATTTATATTTGATCCATTGGCCTGTCGAAGGAAAGTACATCGATGCGTGGCGGGCGCTCGAAACCCTCTACCGGGATGGACGCATTAAGGCGATCGGGGTCAGCAATTTCCAAATTCACCATCTGAAACATCTCATGAAAGAGACGGAAATCAAGCCGATGATCAACCAGGTGGAGTACCATCCTCATCTGACACAGAAAGAACTGCTTGCTTTCTGCACTGAACAAGGCATTCAGCTTGAAGCGTGGTCGCCATTGATGCAAGGTCAGCTGCTTGATCACACCGTCTTACAGGAAATCGCTGAGAAGTACGGCAAATCAGCCGCTCAAGTGATTTTGCGCTGGGATTTGCAAAACGGTGTCATCACCATTCCGAAATCAACGAAAAAACACCGTATTGAAGAAAATGCAAATGTCTTTGATTTCGAACTGTCAGCTGACGATATGAAGCGGATTGATGATCTGAACGAAAACCTCCGTGTCGGTCCGGACCCTGACAATTTTGATTTTTAACCAGACAAACACCGTTCGGCTTTCCGAACGGTGTTTGTTTATGCCCAGCCGCTCAATACTTCCTCAAGCTGGTGCTTTGTATATTCAAGACTGCCGCTGTTATCAATGACGGCGTCAGCTTTTTTTGTTTTATCCGCTAAAGGCATTTGCGACGTTATCCGGCTCATCGCTTCTTCTTCTGTAAGGGAATTCCGCTCTATCAGCCGTTTAAGCTGAATGTCTGCCGGTACGGTGACGACGAGCACCTTGCCGACAAGATAATCAAGCCCGCTTTCATACAAAAGCGGTATATCCAAAACGACGAACTGCTCTTTTCGCGCAACGGCTTCATCCCGCTGTTTCAGCATTTCCGCACGCACCGCCGGATGAACGATCTGATTCAGCTTCAGACGTTTTTGTTCGTCAGTGAAAACGATAGAACCGAGTTTTTTTCTGTCAATATCGCCATTTTCCAGCAGGATGTCTTTTCCGAATGCTTCCACAATTTGTCCGTAAGCCGGCATTCCTTTTTCCACCGCCTGTTTTGCGATGACATCCGCATCAATGACTGTTATTTTTTTGTCGATCAGCATACGCGCTACCGTGCTTTTGCCGCTTGCGATGCCTCCCGTTAAACCGATGACCAAGCTCAAAAAGCCCACTCCTTCTTACATTTTCCAAATCCCGATGATAATCAGCAGGACTCCCGGCAAAAATGTCATTTTATCTATCCAATTCCATCTTGAAAGCAAATGCCCCGAGTTTATGCCGAGTGAAACAAACAGCGAGCTCATCAGCCCGACAGTCACGCTCATCATAACCGGAGAAAAGCCGAGAATGGCCGCTCCCAGCCCGGCGCCAAACGCGTCAATGGATAAGGCGATACCGAGCAGAAGCGCCTCGACTCCGTTAATGGTTCCGGATTGATCAATATCGGCGCTGGTCGGTTTTTTCAAAATATGAATGACGATGCCGAGCGATTTCACTTCAAGATTAAGTAACGTTTTTTCATGCAATAAGTAATCCGGCTCTTTAGCCGGTTTGAAAAATTGCCAGACGACCCATGCCCCGATTCCGATTAAGATCAGTCCGCCCAGTTTTTCCGTGACGGATACGGGAAAAATCTTTGTCAGAAAATGGCCGATCAGCATGGATATAAACATCACAGAGGCTGAACAGCAAGCGATCACGGCAATCGCTTTGAACGGGATTTTCATTTTTCTCAAACCATACGTAAACCCGACTGAAAAACTGTCCAAGCTGACAGCAAAAGCCAAAAGCAGCAAAGAAACAATCTCCATATCCGTTTCTCCCTTTCTCTTGATCGGCAATTGTGACATATGCCTATTGGGTGAATCACAATATATATATGGAGAAAGGTCATCAACTGTGTTAGAAAAAAGTCATTCTGCTGCCGCCTGCTTGAACCGCTTCAGTTTATGATTTTTTTTGGCAGCGGGCGCAAAAATGCGTACCCCTTCCGCCGACCACGATTTTAGAAATCATCGTGCCGCACGTTTTGCACGGTTCATCCTTTTTGCCGTATACGTAATGTTTGAGCTGAAACATTCCGATCTCCCCTTGAGAATTGATATAAGACCGGACGGTGCTCCCGCCCGCGTCAATCGCTTCCTGAAGGGTGTCTTTAATTTCTGTATGAAGCGTTTTTATCTGCCCGTCTGACAGACTGTTCGCTTTTGTCTCAGGATGAATACGCGCCCGGAATAAAGCTTCATCGACATAAATATTGCCGAGGCCGACGACCGCTTTTTGGTCGAGCAGGGCTGTTTTCACCGCGCGGTTCGTTTTTACAAGCCGCTCTTTTAAATAAGCAGCGGTAAATGCTTCATCATCGGGTTCGGGCCCGAGCTGTGAAAGCGGTAATGCATTCAATTCCTCTCCCGGCGCAAACAAATGCATCGTGCCGAATTTCCGGACATCCCGGTAGCGGAGCTGTGTTCCGTCCGTCATGTGAAACACGACGTGCACATGTTTATCGTCAGGCTCATCGGCCTGATGAAGACCGTATTTCCCCTCCATCCGCAGGTGGGACACCATGACATAATGATCCAGATGGAAAAGCAAAAACTTTCCCCTTCTTCCGATGGATCGGATCGTTTCTCCTGCAATCTGCCGCGCGAATTCCTCCGGCTCGGCGGGTTTTTTGATGATATTCGGCCATCTGATATCCGCCGATTCAATCGTTTTCCCCTTCACAAGACCGGTCAGAGTGCGCCGGACCGTTTCAACTTCTGGTAATTCCGGCACAATCATCACTTCCTTTTTCTCTGTTTATTTTGCATCGTACCAAGACGGCCCTGAAGCATAATCCGCCTTCAGCGGCACGTCTAATGCCAAAGCATGCTCCATCACTTCAGGAACCAGCTTCTCTAATATTTCAATTTCTTCCTTAGGCGCTTCAAAAATCAATTCATCGTGCACCTGAAGCAGCAGTCGCGCCTTCAGGTTTTTTTCTTTCAGCTCAGCTGCCATGTCAATCATGGCTTTTTTAATAATATCGGCGGCGCTTCCCTGAATCGGCGTATTCATGGCCGTCCGTTCCGCAAAGCTCCGCAGGTTGAAGTTGCGGCTGGTCAGCTCAGGAATGTAGCGGCGGCGCTGCATAAGTGTCGTAACATATCCTTTTTGCTTCGCTTCCTGCACCGACTCTTCCATATACGCCTTGACGCCCGGGAAGCTCTCCAAATAGCGGTCTATAAAAGCGCCCGCTTCTTTCCGGGTGATGCCGAGGTTTTGTGACAGCCCGTAATCACTGATGCCGTAAACAATGCCGAAATTGACGGCCTTTGCCTGGCGGCGCATCGCTTGTGTCACTTCACCTTCACTGACATGAAATACGTCCATGGCGGTTTTTGTGTGAATGTCCATGTCATTCGTAAACGCTTCGATCAGATTTTCATCTTTTGAAATATGCGCAAGCACCCTTAATTCAATTTGTGAATAATCGGCGGCGAAAATAAGCCAGTCCGGTTCGGACGGTACGAAAGCCTGACGGATTTTCCGCCCTTCCTCCAGCCGGATCGGAATATTTTGCAGGTTCGGATCCGTTGAGCTGAGGCGTCCGGTTTGAGTCAACGCCTGATTGAATCGTGTATGCACCTTATGAGAATCCTTGCGCGTGACCTTCAGCAGCCCTTCTATATAAGTCGATTGAAGCTTGCCGATTTGTCTGTATTGCAGAATGTGCGCGACGATATCATGTTTGTCTGCGAGCTTCTCAAGCACATCAGCTGAAGTGGAATAGCCTGTTTTTGTTTTCTTTACTGGCGGCAGGCCGAGCTTTTCAAACAGAATGACGCCGAGCTGTTTTGGTGAATTGATGTTAAACGGCTCACCGGCGATGTCATGGATTTTTTCTTCATATTCTTTCAGCTTCGCCTTAAGCTCTTCGCCCATTCGCTTCAGTCTTTCAACATCCACTTTGACGCCCATTGATTCCATTTCTCCGAGAATAAGCGCAAGCGGGAGTTCGAGATCTTCATATAATTCAAGCTGATTATTTTCTTCCAAAGCGTCGAGCAGTTTGTCACGGAGGCTGTTAACAGCAGACGCTTTCCGCGCGAGATGATCGGCAAGCTCTTTTTCAGCCGGAACGGCGCGCTTTGCGCCTTTTCCGTATACCGCTTCATCTTTTGAAACGATATTCAGCCCGTATTCTTTCGCTACGCTCGCGACATCGTCGTACGAATTGCCCGGGTTTATAATGTAGGCAGCAAGAAGTGCGTCAAATTCCGTTCCCTTCAGCTCAATTCCCTGCCAGCGCAAAGCGACGACGGAACGTTTGCTGTCGAACACCCATTTTTTCATCGATTCATCTTCAGCCCAAGATTTAAAAGCTTCAGACTGAATGGCGATTTCTTTCGGAATATAATAAAGACCTGTTTCATTCACGATGGAAAAGCCGAGGATCGGTTCTTCGTGATAGTTATCACCGATTTGTTCGACCACCAAAGCGGACGGTGAAACGAGCATATCTTCGGTGATTTCTTCTGCCGTTTCGACATTGATGTCTTCAAAATTTTCTTCCGCCGTTTCCCCGCTTTCTTCACTGAGCCGCTCAAGAAGCGTATTAAAACCCAGGTCTTTAAAAATGGCAACAACTTGTTCACGGTCAAACCCTTGGTAATCTAAATCTTCGGGCTTGACTTCAATCGGCGCATTTGTCATAATCGTCGCCAGCTCTTTGCTCATCAGGGCTTGTTCCTTATATTCTTCAAGCTTTTCTTTTAATTTTTTTCCGCTGACTTCATCAATGGAATCAAGCAGTTTCTCAACCGAATGGAACTGCTTTAAAAGCTTAATCGCGGTTTTTTCTCCGACGCCGGGGACGCCCGGTATGTTATCGGATGAATCCCCCATTAATCCCTTCATATCAATGATTTGCAAAGGGGTCAGACCGTACTTTTCTTGCACGTGCTCCGGCGTGTAATCTTCCACGTCAGTAATGCCTTTTCTCGTAATGGCAACGGTCGTTTTCCCGGTTGCAAGCTGGGTTAAGTCCTTGTCCCCCGAAACTACCTTTACTTCGAAGCCTTCTTTTTCAGCAGATACAGCAAGGGTGCCGATAATATCGTCCGCTTCATATTCAGGAAGCTCGTAGCGGCTGATGTTATAGGCATCAAGGAGCTCGCGGATGAACGGCATCTGTTCTGAAAGCTCCGGCGGCGTTTTTTGTCTTCCGCCTTTATATTCTTTAAACGTGCTGTGGCGGAAAGTGGTTTTCCCCGCATCAAAAGCCACCAGCATGTGGGTCGGCTTTTCATCTTCCAGCATTTTCATTAAAATCATCGCAAACCCGTATACGGCATTTGTATGGATGCCTTTTTCATTGCTTAAAAGCGGCAATGCAAAAAACGCTCGGTACGCCAGACTGTTTCCGTCGACAAGCACTAATTTTTTTCGTTCCGTCATTCAATATCCTCCTAAGAGCAAAAGCTCGTCATTCCTCTATTTTTTAATCTCACAGCTTCTCTTATTTTAACAAAGTTCAATTTGAAAGGAAAATGAGCGAACCCCGTGAAAACGCAAAAAAGGACGGGAACAAGAAAACACGTTCCCGCCGTCAAAATTGGCTCCTTGGATGAAGGGGTTCTGTTACATCCTAACAAGATAGGTTTAACAGGTCATGAAGAAATTGTTAATCCTTTGTAAAGCTGATCACGCTTCCGGCTGCCGCTTCAGCGTCACGGTAAATACAGTCCCCTGTCCCGGCTCGCTTGTGACCTCGATTTTACCTTCATGGGCTTCTATTAAGTGCTTTACGATGGCAAGACCGAGCCCGGTTCCTCCCGAGTTGCGGCTTCTGTCTTTATCCACGCGGTAGAATCTCTCAAATATCCGCGGAATCTCTTCCTTCTGAATGCCGATTCCCGTATCGGACACTTTGATATCGACAGCGGTTTCTTTCACATTTACCGAAATCGCCACCGTCCCTTTTTCAGGCGTGTAGGTTAAAGCGTTGTTCGCCAGATTCAGGAATACCTGCTTCAGCCTGTGCACATCACCCATCACAAAAATCGGCTCCTCCGGAAGATCGAGCTGAAAACTGATGCCTTTTTCCTCAGCCTTATGCTGTAAAAGGGCTTCGATTTCATGGAGGATTTTTGCGGCGTCAAAGGACTCTACGCGCATCGTAAAGTTTTGCTGCTCCATCTTGGATAAATCCAGTAAATCCTGCACGAGAGATTGGAGCCGCTCACTTTCTTTCAGAATGATAGACAGAAAGTCTGAAAGCGCCTTTTCGTCTTTCATCGCTCCGTCTAACAGTGTTTCCGTAAAGCCTTTAATCGAGGTGATCGGTGTTTTCAGTTCATGGGAGACATTGGCGACGAAGTCCTTTCTCATCTGCTCCAATTTTTTAATTTCCGTCATATCGTGAAAGACGAGGACGATGCCCTTCCATTCATCGTCAGGGCCCATGATCGGAACGCCGTCAACTTCAAAGTAGCGCCGCTCAATGTTGATGGGAAGTCTGAGCAGCTGGCATTTTTTCGTCTCCGTCATAAAAATGTCTTCGACAAGCCGAATGATCTCCTCATGTTCAAACGCATCATGGTAAAGGCGCCGAAGCAGACGTTCAGGCTTTGTATGAAACTGCTTCGTGTATGACCGGTTCACGAGATTGATAAAACCTCTCCCGTCTATTAAAATCAAACCGGATCCGATATTTTCAATGACGGTTAACAGACGATCGCGCTGCATATCCTGCGTTCTCGTCATTTCCATTAAATCGACCGCCAGGCTGTTCATCGCACGCCCGAGACGGTCCGACCGCCTTGCGTAACCGCTGTAGGAGCGGGCGTCATAATTCCCCTTGGACAGCTCCGTCGCCACTTTTGTCGCGGCGTCGATTGATTTTTTGTAACGGGACGTCATGTTTGTATAAAAGAAAACGATAATGATAAAAGCGGTACAAAGACTTGCTGCCAGCATGCCCCACATTTCTCCGGTAACGCTTGAACCGCCGTTGATCTCAGAGGAAACGAGTACATACCCCGCAATTTTCCCGGCGTCATTTTTTACGGCAGTGCCGCGGATGACTTTGCTTTTCGACTGTACGGCTTCCTCACTTTTATTGTGAGAAATGAACTCCTTTACGGCTGAATCATCAGCACGACTGCCGGAATGGTATACGGCGTCACCCTTCTCGTTGAGCACGGCGACGTTTATACCGAGGGTGCGGCCGGCGTCACGGATTACCGTTTCATTGCTTTTATTGCCGATTCTGCCGGCGTCAAGAAGGCCCGCTATGTATACCGATTCCTTTTTCAGCTGATCCACCGTTCTTTCTTCAGCGGATGAAGAAATAAGCTGCTGTAAAAAAAGGCCGAGAACACTGAAAACCAATATGATACATACAACGAGTAAAGCGAACAGACGCACACGGACTTTATTCATTCATTTTTGGCTCCTCCAGTTTATACCCCAAACCTCTGATTGTTTTAATATAGATGGGTTTTTTGGTGTTTGATTCGATTTTGTCGCGCAGATGGCTGATATGAACGTCAACAATCCGGGTGTCCCCGGCAAAATCATAGTTCCAGACCGCGCTCAGCAGAAGATCTCTCGTCAGCACTCTTCCCTTATGTTTTCCCAAATACAGAAGCAGTTCAAATTCTTTAGGCGTCAATTCCAGCTGTTCTGACTTGAAGTACGCTTCGTAATGCTCCGGAAGAATTTTCAGCTCGCCGATGAGGATCTGCCCGTCCTTTTCCTCTTCTCTGCCTTGTGACAGCGAAGAAATGTCAGCCCTTCTTAAAATGGCTTTCACCCGCGCAGTGACTTCCCGCGGACTGAACGGCTTTGTCATGTAATCATCCGCTCCGAGCTCCAGTCCCAGCACTTTATCAAACTCCTCATCTTTTGCTGTCAGCATCAAGATCGGGACCATCATTTTCTGCTGTCTGAGCTGCTTACAGACGTCGATTCCGTCCACTTTCGGCAGCATGACATCCAGTACGATTAAATCCGGATTTTCATTCTCTGCCAGCTCCAGAGCCTCTTCACCGTCTGATGCGGTAATGACATCATAGCCGGACCGTTCCAGATTATACTGTAAAAGAGTAACGATAGATTGTTCATCATCTACAACTAAAATTTTTTTGTTCATGCTGCGCCCTCCGCTGTCTATTTTCCCCGACATCCAATTTTCTCTATTTTATGTGCTGCATATCACTTTATGATTTCATTTTATCCAATACTGCCCGTTCAGACAATTCGCCTTTTTGATCATTTTCAGAGAAAGGATCGCTCAGGGAAAAAGAAAACGCTTTCATTAATTGTAAAAAGAGGAAGGCTTCTGATTCGGAAGCCTTCCCTTTTTTCTTATGACAATACTTTCATCACGTTTTTGACAGATTCAACTGATTTACTCAGCTGCGCTTTTTCATAGTCTGTCAGTTCAAGCTCGATGATTTGCTCTAGGCCGTTTCCTCCGATAATCGTCGGTACGCCTAAGTAAATGCCTTCATGACCGTATTCGCCTTCTAAGTAAGCGATGGTCGGAAGCACGCGGCGCTGATCTTTCAAAATGGCTTCTACCATTTCAGTCAGTGATGCAGCAGGCGCGTAGTAGGCGCTTCCGTTTCCGAGAAGGTTGACGATTTCCCCGCCGCCTTTTCTTGTGCGTTCTACAATCGCATCAAGACGGTCTTTCGGGATAAGCGTTTCAAGCGGAATGCCGCCCGCATAGGAATAACGGACGAGAGGAACCATGTCGTCACCGTGTCCGCCAAGAACAAAACCGGTCACATCTTTTACAGACAGGTTTAATTCTTCAGCGACGAATGTTCTGAATCGTGCAGTGTCAAGCACTCCGGATTGTCCGATGACGCGTTCTTTCGGGAAGCCTGATTCTTTGTACACCGCATATGTCATCGCATCAACAGGGTTTGTCAATACAACGATAATGCAGTCAGGAGAATATTTCACGATCTCACGTGTGACGCTTCTCATGATTTTTTCGTTTGTAGATACGAGATCATCACGGCTCATGCCCGGTTTTCTCGCAATTCCGGCTGTGATGACGACGATATCAGAACCGGCTGTGTCCTCGTAGTTGGACGTGCCTGTGATTTTCGCGTCAAATCCTTGAACCGGACTTGCTTCGAGCATGTCTAGCGCTTTTCCTTTTGTCGGGTTTTCTAATTGCGGAATATCAACGAGCACAACGTCCGCAAGCTCTTTTTGAGCTGTCAGAAAGGCTGTTGTCGCTCCCGTAAATCCTGCTCCGATAACAGAAACTTTACTGCGTGTTTTTCCCATGATTCTCTTCTCCTTTTTTGGCTTCATTAGAAGTCTGCTTTAGGTTCAGTCCATGTTTTTAATTAGCTCTTCACCAAACTCTGAACATTTCACTTCAGTTGCACCGTCCATTAATCTAGCAAAATCGTACGTTACTACTTTTGAAGCAATCGTTTTTTCCATAGATTTAATGATCAAGTCAGCAGCCTCATTCCAGTTCAGGTGTTCAAGAAGAAGCACTCCTGAAAGGATGACGGATGACGGGTTGACTTTGTCAAGGCCGGCATATTTAGGAGCCGTTCCGTGAGTCGCTTCGAAAATCGCATGCCCTGTTTCATAGTTGATGTTCGCTCCCGGCGCGATCCCGATTCCGCCTACCTGAGCGGCAAGCGCATCAGAGATATAGTCTCCGTTTAAGTTCATTGTCGCCACGACGTCGAATTCGCTCGGACGGGTTAAGATCTGCTGAAGGAAAATATCAGCGATGCTGTCTTTGACGATGATTTTCCCTGCCGCTTCCGCGTCGCTCTGCGCTTTATCAGCCGCTTCTTTTCCGTCTTTTTCGACAATGCGGTCATATTCAGCCCAAGTGAATACTTTATCTCCGTATTCTCTTTCGGCAAGCTCGTAGCCCCAGTTTTTAAATGCCCCTTCAGTGAACTTCATGATGTTTCCTTTGTGGACAAGCGTGACAGACTTACGGCCGTTTTCGATCGCATACTCAATGGCAGCTCTGACTAAGCGGCTTGTGCCTTCTTCAGAAACAGGTTTGATGCCGATTCCTGACGTTTCAGGGAAACGGATTTTGTTAACACCCATTTCATTTTGCAGGAAGCTGATCAGCTTTTCAACCTCTTCAGAACCTTTCGCATACTCAATTCCGGCATAAATATCTTCCGTATTCTCGCGGAAAATGACCATATCCGTATCTTCAGGTCGTTTGACCGGAGAAGGCACTCCCGTGAAATATCTGACAGGGCGCAGGCACGTAAACAAATCAAGCTCCTGTCTCAGCGCCACGTTCAGAGAACGGATACCGCCGCCGACCGGTGTCGTCAGAGGACCTTTGATGGCGATGAAGTACTCTCTGATGTCTTCCAGCGTTTCGGCAGGAAGCCACTCACCTGTTTTATTATAAGCCTTTTCACCGGCATAAACTTCTTTCCACGTGATTTTTTTCTCGCCTTTATATGCTTTTTCAACAGCGGCTTCCAATACTTTAGAAGCGGCGTTCCAAATATCAGGGCCTGTGCCGTCGCCTTCAATAAACGGGATAATCGGATTATTTGGTACGTTTAATACTCCATTAGAGACTGTAATTTTTTCACCTTGTGACACAATATTACCTCCCAGTATGTAATTCATATTTAGAAAACATTTTATTTTTCTTGTATAGAAAATAAAATGACTTTTCTCAAGATTCTATCAAAATTGTAAACCAATCCGGGCTTGATTAACAAGAGGCTAACGACATGAAAATCACCAGCCTCCCGTTTGATCAGGCTCTTTCATCAATCGGAACAAAAGTCTGCTTATCCGGACCCGTGTAATCAGCGCGCGGGCGGATGAGGCGGTTGTTATCGTACTGTTCAAGAATATGGGCGATCCATCCTGACATTCTGCTGACCGCAAAGATCGGCGTGAACAGATCGTGATCAATGCCGAGACTGTGGTATACAGATGCGGAATAGAAATCAACGTTAGGCGGAAGTTTTTTCTCCGACGTCACGATTTCTTCGACACGGATTGACATCTCATACCATTTGCTTTCACCCGTCAGATTCGTCAGGCGTTTGCTCATTTCTTTTAAGTGTTTGGCGCGCGGGTCTCCATGCTTATACACACGGTGTCCGAAGCCCATTACTTTTTCCTTTTTCTCCATTTTGCTGCGGATATAAGGCTCGGCGTTTTCCACTTCGCCGATTTCTGTCAGCATTTTCATGACGGCTTCATTGGCTCCGCCGTGAAGCGGCCCTTTTAAAGCGCCGATGGCGGCAGTGATGCCTGAGTAAATATCAGATAAGGTGGCGACACATACTCTCGCCGTAAACGTTGATGCGTTCAGCTCATGATCCGCATGAAGAATGAGCGCTTTGTTAAACGCTTCCACTTCGATCGGAGAAGGCTCTTCACCGTTTAAGGTGTAAAGGAAGTTCTCCGCGATTCCGTACTCTTCCTTCGGTTCAACAGGATCAAGTCCTTTGCGGATTCTTGAGAAAGCGGCGACAATGCCCGGCACTTTCGCCTGCAGACGGATGGCTTTTCTGTAGTTCGCTTCCGGATTCATAACATCGGCTTCACTGTCAGTCAGACCGAGTAATGAAATCGCCGTCCGGAGCGCAGCCATTGGATGTACGTTATTGAGGGGATATGATTTGAAGTGCTCAATGATTTCTTGTGGAACGGCAGCTTCTTTCGCAAGCTGTTTTTTCAGTTCAGCAAGTTCCGTTTTATTCGGCAGGCGCAGATGCCACAGCAAATAAATGATTTCTTCAAAACTTGCATTCTCTGTCAAGTCGTCAATATCGTACCCTACATATGTAAGGGTATCGTCGATAATAGAGCTTACAGATGATGTTGTTGCTACAACCCCTTCAAGACCGCGTGTTGCTGTCATATTCAACCTCTCCTTTTCAATCAAAATTCCCCTTTAAAGAGTATATAAAACATACGGCTTACTTAAAATGAGTCATGCAAACAATCCCTTTCCCCTTTAAGAAAATGCTTACATTTCACTGATTGCGGTTACATAACCGATATGCTTATAGAGGAACATAACAAATTCTTATAAGCTTATTTAAGTTTAAGCCTATTCTTATTATAAACAATAATCTGATTAATTTGTAGACTTTTAACTAAAAATGTTTTAAAAGCCCTATATATCAAGGTTTTACGTTGATAAATTTAATCGCTTGCTTTCAGGCGCTTTGTAAAACCATGTATTCTCATGTTTTCATTTGGGGGAGTTTTGGAGGAGACTTTAAAAGGACAAGCGCGACAACTTCACCGCAAATTTAACCCCCCTTCTTTACCGGAGAAGGGGGTTAATTTTTTACTCGACTGAATCAATGTTCGGATCAGCTTCAGAAATCCATGTCTTGGTTTTAGTTGGCTCAAATTTTCTTATATATATCTTTGTTGTTACTTCGTATTTCGCTTTTGTGTATATAACGTTCCATTTGTATTTTTCTGCGAACTTCAAACGAATATCACCCTTTGAAGCAACATAACCTGTTACCATGCTTATAAATGCAGCAGCCGCAGCCCCGCCTAAAAAGAGAAAAAACGAAAATACATGATAAAAAAAGATGCAGCCCTAAAAAGGCCACATCTTTTTTTGTTTCGAAATCATGTTTGCAGTCGCGCAGCTAGTTGTATTACCTCGTTATCAGTTTTGGCTGCATTATGATGAAGATGAGTCGTGTTTCCCACAAAAGCAATTACACCGAACGTAATAGCGAAAGCAGAGACAGAGAAACAAATTGCTTTTTTAATATTCATACAAACAATCCCCCCGCTGTATTTGAAGTTGAGACTCCACCATCTTATCATAAAAAATTGTAGCCATTTCAAAGTCCTTCATTCCTTTGAAAAAGTTTGCTGTTAAAAGTGTCAACTCTTCGACATACGAATACATATGAATATTTTCAAGCTTACTTAAAATTTCTACAAGGCTGTCTTTGTTAATCGGTTCAGCAAATAAAACATATAAAAACTCTGTTAATAAGCAAAACAAATTGTCGTCATATTTTACTGCTGTTTTTAAACCTTCTTTTAAAGCTTGGCCTGCCGCGGCTGTTTTCTTTTGCTTAAATAATACTATGGAAAGTGAATAATATGAATGGGGCAGAGTTCTCAATTTCATTTCTTCACCAATCACAATTGCTTGTCTCAAATACGCTTCGGCCTTTTCTTCTTGTCCCATGTAGTGATAACTTTCACCCAAATTATAAAGAGCAGAGGAAATCAACCTTTTATGACCAAATTCTTGCGAAAGCTTCAAGGCTTCTTCAAGATGCTGTAATCCTTTTTCGTAATGTTTAAAATCAAGATAATTACCCACAATTACAAATAAACTTTGAATTTTTCGGACGGTATAAAGCGGGTTTCGATCATAAATTTCTAACGCTTTTAGAATATGATGCATAGATACGTGCGTTTGTTTCATATTATAATAAGCCTCTGCCAACTTAAAATGAAACTCAGCTTGTTCTATTTCATCAGAGACATGATGAATTTCCATCTCTGCTTTACGATAAAAATTAATTGCTTCTACATACTGCTTCTGATCAAATTCGTACATTCCGCGAAAAAAATGTGAGTAATATTTTAAGAGGCCGGTAAGTGTTTTTTGTGGTTTCTCAATCTTCTCAAGTAGTTCTGTGGTGGTTGGCCTATCAGTCCTATACTTTATTTCTGGGTTTAAATAATCTAGCATAAGTTGATGACGAAAAGTCATGAGAGAGTAATAAATAAGTAAATATTCGTCTTCTTCCATTTCTTTTATTTCGTGTTCCACTTCGGCTTTTAAAATTTCCGCGTCTGGCACACTAAATTGACGAATCATCTTGTACCACTCGTTAATTTTAACGCCTACATGTGAAGACGGTAATACTTGGTCCATGCATTCATTCCCCTCCTCCTCTTTTGATTTATTTTCCACTAATTTCTTATTTTCTGTAAACGAAAAAATACCGCAATTTTCCTAATTAACCGAAAATAACAAAAAATTGATAGCGATTTTGGAAATAGAACATCCATGACAATAAAGCACTTATATACACCCCTTGCGCGTGCTGAACTTACGATTTTCGTCAAGTGTATTTATGCTATAAGAGAAACTAGAAGTCTATTTTTCGCCTTAAAAAGGAGTACAGAAATTATCTTCTGTACTCCTTCAAAATCTAAATAAGAAATCAATCTTGAGATAAATAAATCCAATTTATATCGTCAAATTCTTTGATAACATAATCTGATCCTATACTACGTAAAATTCTATTAAAAAAAATGATGTCATCTTCATCATCGTAATCATATAAATTCTTTTGAACATATTCTTTAATAATAAAATTCGTTAAATTTGTATGATTAACAAATTCAGAAAAGTAAGATCTTATAAAAATTGAATTATCTTCATTTAATTTTTCATCATTAACAATTGAAATCTTAAAAACGTTTAAAATCGCATTAATATCTTTTTCGTCCATATAACACAGTGGTTCTAATTTTTTGTCTTCTTCTGTAAATGGCTTTCGAGTATCTTCAATTATTACGTAAGATAAAATGTTACCATCTTTCAGCACACGAAAAACTTCTAAATCACGTAATTTTAAAGCTCTATTAAGTGATAGCATTATTTCCCCCTACCCAAATATTAGAATCCAAATACTAACCTTAGATTCTTTAGTAATTTACCTACTGTTACACCTATTTAAAGCTGTTCAATAATATACCAATCCAACTATATTTAGAAATTTTTTCGTTCTTTATCTAATTTTTCCTGTTTCTTTAACGCTGATTTTCATCTTTGTCTTTGGCCAATAAATGCCGTCAGCAGTCATGCCGCACATGGACTGGAATCGTTTGACTGCATTTGCGCTGTTTTCGGGCTGTAAATATCCTCATCAAACCGTTCATCAATTGAAACTGACTCATTTACTGATGTAAGTGATTTTAAATAAATGGCAGAAAAACCCTCCTCATCTCGAGAAGGGCTCTGACTTATACTTTTTTTCTCTAAATCAGTCCGAAGAAACTAACTGATGCCGCTCAACTTTTCAATCGAAGGGCTTCATCGGGCTCTCCAACTATTTTCCCCTATGCTTTTCTTTTGCTTTTTGTTTTCTGATTAAATATTTTTGTTCCTTTATTTTTTCTCTTTGTTTTCTATTCAGTTGTTTTTTCTTTTCCTTTCTTGCTTCAAGCTCCTGTTTTATCGCTTTTTGTGCCTTAGTTGATATCCCGATATTTTTCATCTCTTTAGAAGCTTGTCGTTGCAATCTTTTTGGGTTTAATTTCTTAGATTTTGCTTTAACACAAACCCCTTCTTGTTCAGTGTGGGAGAGAGTCTGTAAAAGTTGATTATTAACAAAATGCATTATTTCTGAATCCTTTGGCTCTTGTCCAAACAAATGACGAATTGCTCTTAATTTCCCATCATTCACAACTTCAATGACTCCTACCCAAAACTGACCATCGTAGTAAACCGTTAATTTCATAACGATTCCCTCCTCCTAAATTTACTGAAGAATGATGGACATCCCGAGGAGGGGAAGGTTACTGACATTTTAAATCATGCATCCGGACTACCAACCGAATTGTGTTTTTTCATTCTCATTATAAATGTAACAAACTTTCAAATTGAAGGAAAGGGTCTCCGCTTATTTTAACAACACTTCAAGTTTTGCTTTGGTATCAGGCCCATAAATCCCATCAGCTTTTAATCTACTGCAATCGCTGTTTTCACTCCATGTGCGCCGTCAATCCCGAAGTTCTTTGTTACATGGTAAGCCGCTTCATTCATCGGAATAATGCAAATGGCATTTGTCTGAACTACAAAATGCGAAGGTGCAAACTCTAATTTTCTCCACAAAAAAAAGCAGCTTTACGCCGCTTTTTTACTTTACGAAGTGAATATTTTAACGATTTGCATGGCCAAGTAGGCGATTCCGGCGCCGATTAACGGGCCGACGGCGACGCCTCCGAAAAGCGCGACGGCAAGTATCGTGCCGATGACCAGCGCCGTTGTAATATGAGGGTCGTTTTCCAATAAGGTGAGACCGTTTTTGGCGATTAAGGCAACCGCGATCCCGGCACCGAGAGCGATCCACGCATAATATGATTTCATCGCTTCTCCGAGCTGTTTAAAACCGATATCACCTGTGGCAATCGGCACTAAAACGGCGATTGTAATGACGGTGACTCCCCAGTTGATGCCTTTTGACTGAATAACCGGAAATAGTTTCTGATCAAGACCGACAGCTTTTATCACAATGAGAAAGCCGACGGCAAAAAGCAATGACTGATTTTTGGCTACCAATGCGATGGCCAGCAATAATAGTAAAAATAAATTCGCCTGTGTAAACATCCTGAAAGCACCCTCTTTCATCATATCTGTATTCATATCCTTTTTTTTGACGAATAAACTAATGTAATAGGACGTGCCGACCGAGAGGAGGATCGATGTGAATCCGCACTATGCAACTGTTTTTTTCCGCGCGCTGTTTGTACTCGCTGCGGCCGGCGGCGCTTTAGCGGCCGGTTACGCCTCATTTCCGTTAACTTATCCGTTTCTGATCGCCCTTATTCTGTCATCAGCGATCATTCCCGTTGTTGACTGGCTGGACAAACTGACGGGGATGCCCCGGTCAGTCAATACAGTCATTGTCCTGGTCTTCTTTTTGCTTATTCTTCTTGGCGCGGCGACATTTCTCGTTGCGGAAATCATTTCGGGAACCGCCTATCTGGCCAAAACGCTCCCTCCTCATATCAGCGCCTTTATGACGTATTGTGAAGAGCTGTTCACTTCCCGCATTCAGCCATTGTACCACGAGCTGACCGTCCTATTTAACGGGCTGGAAACCAACCAGCAAGCATCCATCGTGACGCATATTCAGACCCTCGGTGATACAGCCGCTAAAAATGCGGGGCTGATGCTTTCACATCTTTTGGAGCTGGTGCCGAAATGGATTGCCTTCCTTCCCAATACAGCTGCCGTCTTCATTTTCGCAATGCTGGCGACTTTTTTTATGACAAAGGACTGGCATAAGCTGAAGGCGCTGCTTTATTCCATTCTTCCGGAACGGGTTTCAGCAAACGCCAAGGCCGTATCGGGAGAGCTGAAAAAAGCGATGGCAGGTTTCATTAAGGCGCAGGCCGTGCTCATACTTTTCACGATGATCATTGTCTTTATCGGACTTTTTCTTTTAGGGATTGAGCATGCGGCAACCATCGCCTTTTTTATCGGCCTGGTGGACCTTCTCCCGTATCTCGGCGCCGGGTCGGTCTTTGTTCCCTGGATTATGTATTTGGCCATTGCCGGTCAGCTTCCTCAAGCGATCGGTCTCGGTGTTTTATATATTGTGGTTCTTATCCAGCGCCAGCTGACGGAGCCGAAAATTTTAAGCAAGTCAATCGGACTTGATCCGCTTGCGACCTTAATCGCTCTGTTTGCCGGCTTTAAATTGTTCGGAATTTTAGGACTGGCTGCGGGGCCCGCGCTGCTCGTTTTCATTCAGGCCTTTATCACAACGGGCGCTTTAAAAGAAATATGGGCCTATATTACTGTTCAGTCCAAATAAAAACAGCAGCCCTGTAAGAAGGCTGCCGTTTTTATTTGATAATGATCCGCTTGTTTTTTGACATTCCTCTCAGCCATTTGAACAAAAGCGGCTTCATGCGGTTCCGAGTGAACGGAATCAGAAGACAGGCCCCTGCAATATCGGACAGAAAACCCGGAAGCATCAAAAGCAGGCCTCCGAAAAAGACGCATATTCCGTCAAGAAGCGCTTCCCCCGGCATTTTGCCGTGCTGCAGGTCGCGCATCACCCGATGATACACATCGGTTCCCTGTCTTTTTGCCACCAAGGCGCCTAACACGCCTGTCAAAATGATGAGAAGGAAGGTCGGAAAAATACCGAGCCATTTTCCCGCCAGCAGAAACAAACCGATTTCAATTGCCGGACACACGATAAACAGTAAGAATAACACTCTCATTTTTCTGCCCTCCTGCCCTTCTAAAAGCGCGTCACCGCCCGCATGGGAATAGGAAAATCAACCTAAAGACAAAAGAGAAGGGAGAACCCCCCTCTCTTTTTTAAAGCTGTTTAAAGAACGCTTGCGCGGCCTTCATACACAGCGCCGCGGGCAGCGTCAACTGTGATAACCTGTCCTTCTGTTAAAACTGAAGTTGCGTTCTCCAGACCGACGATAACCGGAATGCCCAAGCTTAAACCGACAACGGCTGCATGGCTTGTCAGACCGCCTTCTTCAGTGATGAGCGCTGATGCTTTTTCAAGTGAAGCGATCATGTCGCGGTCAGTGCTTGAAGCAACCAATACTGCGCCGTCTGTCATTTTTTGTTCAGCTTCTTTCGCATTTTTTGCAACAACGACCGGACCGAATGCAGATTTGCGTCCGATGCCTTGCCCTTTCGCGATAACGCTGCCGACAGTGTGGACTTTCATCAGATTCGTCGTGCCTGATTCACCGACAGAACCTGCTGTAATGACAATCAGATCACCGCGTTTCACGATGCCGCTGTCAAGTGATTTTTGAACCGCGTCTTCAAGCATTTCATCGGTTGAATTCGCGTTTTGGCCGCTTGCCGGGAATACACCGAATACAAGACCGAGTTTGCGTGATACAGACTCATTAACCGTAACGGCTACAATCGGAGCCTGCGGACGGTATTTCGCGATCATACGCGCCGTATGGCCGCTTTCTGTAGGGGTAACGATAGCTGCCGCACTCAGATTGATCGCCGTGTGCGCAACTGATTGGCCGATCGCATCGGTAATCGTCATGCCGACCTGATCTCTGCGTTTAGACAGAATTTCTTTGTAGTTCAGAGATTCTTCCGTGCGTGTGGCGATGTTAAACATTGTTTGAACCGCCTCGACAGGATATTGTCCCGCAGCCGTCTCACCGGAAAGCATGATAGCGTCTGTGCCGTCGAAAATGGCGTTGGCAACGTCACTTGCTTCAGCGCGTGTCGGACGAGGGTTGCGCTGCATGCTGTCAAGCATTTGTGTCGCAGTAATAACCGGTTTGCCGAGCGCGTTGCATTTTTTGATCATTTCTTTTTGCACGAGCGGCACTTCTTCGGCCGGAATCTCTACGCCGAGGTCTCCGCGCGCTACCATTAAGCCGTCAGATACTTCCAGGATCGCGTCCAGGTTGTCCACGCCTTCCTGGTTCTCGATCTTAGGAATGATTTGAATGTCAGACGCGTTATGCTCTTCAAGCAGTTCGCGGATTTCAAGGACATCCGTAGAACGGCGTACAAATGACGCAGCGATGAAATCAACGCCTTGCTCGATACCGAATACGATGTCTTTGGCGTCTTTTTCAGTAATTCCGGGAAGGTTGACGCTGACGCCGGGAACGTTTACGCCTTTTTTATTTTTCAGCGTGCCGCTGTTTAAGATTTTTGTTTTGATTTCGTGTTTTTCCGGATTTGATTCTAGCACTTCCAATCCGATTAAACCGTCATCCAACAGGATGATAGACCCTGCTGACACGTCGTCTGCCAGGCCTTCATAAGAAACTGAGAATTTTTCAAGCGTTCCCAGCACCTGTTTCGTAGAAACGATAATTTCATTTCCCGCCTGAAGCTCAAGCGCGCCGTTTTCCATATCGTGCGTGCGGATTTCCGGACCTTTCGTATCGAGGAGAATCCCCACGTTTTTGCCGAGCTTTTTGCTTGCTTCTCTGATGTTTTTGATTCTTGCGCCGTGCTCTTCGAAATCACCGTGTGAAAAATTCAGACGAGCAACGTTCATACCCGCTTCCATCAATTTTGTCAGCATTTCTACACTTTCACTGGCCGGACCGATTGTACAAACGATTTTTGTTTTTTTCAACTCGTTCACTTCCTTCTGAAATCTTCAGCTTCTTCCGCCTTAAATAGACAGTTCTTTTGAAAGCTGATACATGTTTGGTTCAACAGTATGTTTTGATTCTAAAATTTCTATAATATCATGGTCTACAAGCTTGTTGTTTTGTATACCTACGCAGCGTCCGCCTTTTCCTTTAAGCAGAAGCTCAACCGCGTAAGCGCCGAGGCGGCTTGCAAGAACCCGGTCAGAAGCGCTTGGAGATCCGCCGCGCTGGATGTGCCCTAAAACGGATACCCGTGTTTCAAGGTTCGTTTCTTCTTCGATGCGTTTTCCGAATTCAACCCCGCTGCCTACCCCTTCTGCAACGATGATGATACTGTGTTTTTTGCCGCGGTCGTGCCCTCTCTTCAAACGGCCGATAATTTCCTGCATATCGTAGTCCGCTTCAGGAATTAAAATTGATTCCGCTCCGCCTGCAAGACCTGCCCATAAAGCAATGTCGCCCGCATGGCGCCCCATCACTTCAATAACGTATGTACGCTCATGAGACGTAGCGGTGTCACGGATTTTATCAATCGCATCAATTACGGTGTTTAACGCCGTATCAAATCCGATCGTAAAATCAGTTCCCGGGATGTCATTATCTATCGTACCCGGTACACCTACACACGGAAACCCGTGTTCCGTTAATTTTTTCGCACCCATGTATGAACCGTCTCCGCCGATGACGACAAGACCTTCAATGCCGAGTTTCTTTAAATTTTCGATTCCTTTTTCACGGCCTTCAACTGTTTTGAATTCAGGACATCTGGCCGTATACAGCTTTGTTCCGCCGCGGTGGATGATGTCACCGACCGAACCAAGCTCCAGTTTCTCTATTTTTCCGCTGATTAATCCTGAATAACCGTTATAAATTCCGTACACTTCGACGTCGTGGTAGATAGCTTTCCGCACAACCGCGCGCACCGCAGCGTTCATACCCGGGGAATCCCCGCCGCTCGTTAAAACTCCTATACGCTTCATTTCCTATTCACCTCAGCAACATATATATGTTAAACATATCATGATCATTGCCCTAAAACAATGAAAAGGGACGCCTGAGCTCCCATGAAACCTTACCTATTATACAATTAAATAAATTGTTTTTAAATAAAATTTAAGGAATATCACAAAAATCACAAAAAATAAACGTGAGCCATAGGCTTCACGTCTATTCAGTTTACCCCGATATATTGATCCTCAACCGAAACTTTCCCGATTGCTTTATATTTTTCATATCGCTGTGAGATCAATTCTTCGGCGTTCAATTGAAGAAGAGATTTTAACGTTTCTTTAAGTATACCGTCAATGTAGCCCGCCTGCTGCTTGATATCATGGTGAGCTCCGCCCTTCACTTCTTTAATCATATCATCAATAATTCCTAATTCTAATAAATCGGGCGCAGTAATCTTCATGGTTTCGGCCGCTTTTTTCGCAAGGCTGGAGTCTTTCCACAAAATGGATGCGGCTCCTTCAGGAGAAATAACGGAATACGTCGAGTTCTCAAGCATCAGCATGCGGTTGCCCACACCTAACGCAAGCGCGCCTCCGCTGCCGCCTTCCCCGATGACGATACAAACGACAGGCACTTTCAGGCCGGCCATCTCGAACAGGTTCTTGGCGATGGCTTCACTTTGTCCCCGTTCCTCCGCCGCTTTACCCGGGTACGCTCCCTTCGTGTCGATGAAGCAGATAATCGGGCGGTTGAACTTATCCGCCTGCTTCATGAGACGAAGCGCTTTGCGGTAGCCCTCAGGGTGAGGCATCCCGAAATTGCGGACAAGGTTTTCTTTCGTGTCTTTTCCGCGCTGATGTCCGATAACGGTGACCGGCATGCCGTGATATTTGGCGACTCCGCCGACAATCGCCGCATCATCTCCGTATGTTCTGTCTCCGTGGCACTCAAAAAAGTCGGTAAACAGGTATTGAATGTAATCAAGCGTCGTCGGCCGGTCGGGAAGGCGTGCGATCTGCACTCTGTCCCACGGCTTCAGGTTTTTATAAATCTCATCCTGAAGCTTGCTGAGCCGGTCTTCAAGCCTTGCGATTTCAGCGCTTAAATCCATCTCCGAATCTTGGGTGAATTTTTTCAGTTCGGCGATTTTCGTCTGCAGTTCAATCACTGGTTTTTCAAATTCTAATCTTGCAGCCACTCATGCTCACCTCCTGTTTGGTGCATGTCCAGCAGAAATGCGAGTTTGTCTTTCATGTCGTTTCGGTGAATCACCGCATCAAGCTGGCCGTGCTTTAATAAAAATTCCGCCGTCTGGAAATCTTCCGGCAGTTTTTCCCCGATCGTCTGTTCAATAATACGTCTTCCGGCAAATCCGATCAAGGCGCCCGGTTCAGCGAAATTATAATCACCGAGAGACGCGAAACTGGCCGATACGCCGCCTGTCGTCGGATGGGTCATGACAGAAATAATCAGTCCCTGCTCCTCACTGAACAGTTTTAATGCAGAGCTTGTCTTGGCCATTTGCATAAGGCTTAAGACCCCCTCCTGCATACGTGCGCCGCCTGAAGCGGTAAAGATGATAAACGGGACTTTTTCCTCTTTTGCTTTTTCAATTGCAAGCGTGATTTTTTCGCCGACAACCGAACCCATGCTGCCCATTCGGAATGTTGAATCCATGATCGCGATCACGGCCGGGAATCCGCTGATGGTTCCTTTTCCGGTAATCACCGCTTCATTCAGCGATGTTTTCTCACGGTCTTTTTCGATTTTTTCTAAGTATTCCGGGAAACCGAGCGGGTTTTCAGATATCATTCCCTGGTTGAATTCTTCGAATGAATCTTCATCCAGGAGGCTTTCAATGCGCTGCTTTGCATTCATCGGGAAATGGTGCCCGCAGTTCATGCAGACGCGCAGGTTTTTATCTAACTCTTTTGTGAGCATGATTTTTTTACATTTGGAGCACTTTGTCATAATGCCTTCCGGAACATCATGTTTTGCCTGCTCAGACGGCACGGAAGCATATTTTTTCTTTTTTGTGAATATATCCTTTAACAAATGATTACCTCCCTTTTGTGAAGGGTTCTCTTCACTGCATGTCTTCCGATTAGATAGACTTAATAATAACTTTACCGAAACTATTGTACTTTTTTTGTCAAACGGTGTCATCCTCCATTCGACATTTTTTGCTGCAAAACAGACGGAAACGGACGGATTTCATACCGTAAAAAGCGTTGTTCAGCCTTATCTGTCAGCGTTTTCAAAAGAAATAAGGATTCTGCTGAAATTTTTTTAAGACCTGCCCTTAAAAAAATGCCAGCAGTCCGTATATTGAACAGCAGCGCGTTGTTTTTTTCCAACGCGCTGCCATTTCATTTTTGTGTTATTATTCGCCGATAACCGTGAGCTGTCTTGTTTTTTCAGCCACTTCCTCAGGATCGACCGTAATTCTGGCGACGCCCGTTTCCATCGCTGCTTTCGCAACAGCTTTCGCAACGGCAGGAGCCACACGTTTGTCAAATGGAGCCGGGATGACATAATCAGCGCTTAATTCTTCCTCTGAAACAAGGGAAGCAATCGCTTCAACCGCAGCAATTTTCATTTCTTCGTTGATGTGAGTCGCGCGAACGTCAAGCGCCCCGCGGAAAATTCCAGGGAATGCCAGAACATTGTTGACCTGGTTCGGGAAATCAGAACGGCCTGTTCCGATTACGCTTGCGCCGGCTGCGCGCGCGTCTTCAGGCATGATTTCCGGATTCGGGTTGGCCATTGCGAAGATAATCGGATCTTTCGCCATGCTTTCCACCATTTCTTTCGTCAGCGCGCCTTCGACTGATACGCCGATAAAGACGTCTGCATCTTTAATGACATCCTGCAGCGAACCGTCGTTGCGGTCTTGGTTTGTAAACTTCGCCACTTCGTTTTTCACTGCGTTCATGCCGGCCGGACGCCCTTCGTAAATCGCCCCTTTAGAGTCGCACATTACGATGTTGCGTACGCCGAAATGGTAAAGAAGCTTGATGATCGCGATGCCTGCCGCTCCCGCTCCGTTTGCCACAACTTTAATGGATGACATGGATTTTCCTGATAATTTCAGCGCGTTTACAAGTCCGGCAACGGTTACGATGGCAGTGCCGTGCTGATCATCGTGGAAAACCGGAATGTTTGTTTCTTTTTTCAGGCGCTCTTCGATAATGAAGCAGTTCGGCGCCGCAATATCTTCAAGGTTGACACCGCCGAATGTCGGTGCAAGCAGCTTTACAGTGTCAACGATTTTGTCCACATCGTTTGTGTCAAGCGCGATCGGGAATGCATCCACGCCCGCGAAACTTTTGAACAGCACCGCTTTCCCTTCCATGACCGGAAGTGAAGCTTCAGGCCCGATATTACCGAGACCGAGAACGGCTGATCCGTCTGTTACGACTGCTACCATGTTCCCCTTCATTGTATAATCATATACTTTGTTTTTATCGTCATAAATCTCTTTACAAGGCTCAGCTACTCCGGGAGAGTAGGCAAGGCTTAAGTCGTCCGCGTTTCTGACTTCTACCTTTGCTTTTGATTCCAGCTTTCCTTGATTTACTTTGTGTAAATGTAACGCTTCTTCTCTTAATGACATTCTAAACACTCCTTTTAAGTACTTTGTTACATATTCTGCCGCATAGACTGGTACAATCGCTGGAGGTGAAAAATTTCAGAATCTTTAAATAAGATAGCACAATTGTTTCAATTGTATAACAAAACGATTATTGTTACCACTATTTTAACACGACGTTTTCGCGGCCCAGCAGCTCTTTTAAACGGTATAACGCCTGATGGTCCGCCTGAATATGAAAAGTATCCGGCAGCCTGATCGTCTGCTTGTCTTTTTCATAATAAAGATAAACGCCGGTTTCCCCTTTATGCTCCAGTAAAATACGCTTCATCTTTTCCAAAAACTCCTGATTGTGCCGGCTGCCTTCGATTTTGATGTAAACAGACGGCGCTCTGTCTGCCTCCGTCTGCTCAAGAAGAGAGGCGGATGACATGATGAATTGTGTCTTCTCCTGACGCTCTTCCATTTTTCCGGCGGCGAATAAAAGCGCGCCTTCTTCTAACAGCGGAGACAGCCTTCTATATTGGTCAGGAAACACGACGGCTTCCATTTCTCCTGTTTCATCGCTTAATGTGAGAAACGCCATATGCTGACCTGTCTTTGTCCGAATCGTTTTGATGCCCGCGAGCAAAGCGCCGATTGACAGCTGCCCCTTCGGCATCTGCCGCGCTGCTGTGATCGCTTGCGCCCCCCGTTTTTTCAGGAGATCCCTGAAAGCAGATAAAGGATGGCTCGAGAAATAAACACCGAGAGCTTCTTTTTCGAACCGAAGCTTGTCCACGAGCGGAAATTCCTCAGCCTCTACATATTTTGGCTTAATGGAGAACGATTCTTCCAAAAACAATCCCATTTGGTCATCGTCTGCACGAAAAAGTTCAGCGTGCTCTAAAGCCACATCAACGGAGGCCAGCAAGGCGGCGCGATTTTGATTGAATTCGTCCATGGCGCCAGAAAATATAAGGGCTTCGATGGTTTTCCGATTCACGCTTTTTGCGGGTACGCGAAAGCAGAAATCGAAAAGATCCTCGAACGGTTTATGTGTTCTTGCTTTATAAATATCTTTCACTGCCGAGACGCCTACGTTTTTAACGGCCCGCAAACTGTATCTGACGGCTCCGTTTTCCGGCGCAAACGGAAAACCGCTTTTGTTTATTGACGGCGGAAGGACTTGAATCCCGCTCCCCTTCGCTTCATGCAGATATTGCGATATTTTGTCCTCATTGCCGATGACGCTCGTCAACAGCCCGCACATAAAATATAACGGATAATGCGCTTTTAAATAGGCGAGCTGATAGCCGATCATGCTGTATGCGACAGCATGGCTTCTGTTGAATCCGTAGTTAGCGAATTTTACAATCAGATCGTAGACCTCGTTTGCAGTGACTACAGAATACTCCTTTTTTAAGCACCCTTCAACAAAATGGCTTCGCTCTCTGTCCAGAATGTCCTTTTGCTTTTTGCTGACAGCCCGTCTGAGCAGATCCGCTTCACCTAATGAAAACCCTGCCATGCGCGAGGCGATCATCATTATCTGCTCTTGATAGACGATGACGCCGTAAGTGTCACTGAGAATATTTCGTACGTCCTCGTGCGGCACTTCCACACGCGCCCGCCCGTGCTTCCGGTCGATAAATAACGGAATATTTTCCATCGGTCCCGGCCTGTAAAGCGCGTTAACCGCGACAATGTCTTCCAGTCTTGACGGCTTCAGGCGCTTCAGCACGTTTCTCATTCCTGATGATTCCAGCTGGAAAATACCCGTCGTATCACCGTTTGACAATAGCGAGAACGTTTTTTCATCCTGATAAGAAATCTCGGAAAAATCAATTTTCGTATTCGTCTCTTTTTCAATCATCGTTTTAATGGATTCAATAAGCGTAAGGTTGCGCAAACCTAAAAAGTCCATTTTTAAAAGACCGAGATCTTCCAAGTGATCCATCGCATACTGCGTTAAATACACGCCGTCATGCCCTTCTTGAAGAGGGACAACTTCAGAAAGCGGCTCTTTACTGAGAACGACCCCCGCCGCGTGTGTTGACGTGTGCCGCGGAAGACCTTCAATTTTCCTTGCAATCTGAAACACTTTATGAAGAACGGCGGATTCGGACAGCCGCCTGTTCAGCTGAGCGGACTGCCGCCTCGCTTCCTCAAGCGTCATTCCCGGTTTTGACGGAATCAGGCGGGCAAGCTGGTCGGCTTCTTTCGGGCTGATTCCGAACACTCTCCCGGTATCCCTTAACGCCGCCTTTGCGGCCAATGTCCCGAAGGTGATAATCTGGGCGACGTGCATGGCCCCGTACTTATTTTGTACATACTGAATGACCTCATCCCTTCTCGTGTCAGGGAAATCGATATCAATATCCGGCATGCTGATCCGCTCGGGATTAAGAAATCTCTCAAACAGCAGAGAATGTTTAAGCGGATCCACGTCGGTAATGAAAAGGGAGTAAGCGACAAGCGAGCCTGCCGCGGACCCTCTTCCCGGACCTGTCACAATGCCCTTTTCATGCGCGTACTTCATAAAGTCCCATACGATGAGAAAATAATCACTGAATTTCATGCGCCTGATGACGTCCAGCTCATATTCAAGCCGGCGGACAGCGCGCTCATCAGGAGTGCCGAAACGGAGGCGCAGCCCCTCATGACAGATCTCCGCCAAATAGTCATCGGCTGATTTGCCGTCCGGCGCCGGAAAAGACGGAAGCTGTGTCTGTCCGAGGCTGACATCGACCCGGCATTGCCGGGCGATACGCGCGGCTGCTTCAATCGCTTCCGGATGCCGCGTGTAAAGCTCTGCCATTTCTTCAGGCGCCCTCAAGTATAAGTCCGGCAGATTCCCGCTCTGATCCTCCCACTTCTCTCCGGCTTTAATAGCGCACAGACAGCGGTACGCATCTTGATCTTCTTTCTTGATATAACGGACATCCCCCGCAGCGCAGACAGCAATTTCCGTCTCGGCTGACAGGCGGAGAATCTCTTCTGATAACGTCTCACGTCCTTTAAACGGCTGGTACCCTAAATAAAAACGGCCGTCTCCGAACAGCTCCCGGAATCCTTCGGCAGCCCGGACCGCTTCTTCAAACTTCCCGGCTTGAAGCAGGCTTTCAATGTAGCCGTTTTCACCGGGCGTAATGGCGATCAGCCCCTCATGATAGCTCTTCATCCATTTTCGCTTCATGCCGCCCTTTGCCATGGATTGCAGCGCACTTGAGATTTTCACCAGGTTCTGATATCCGGTGTTTGTCTCTGCTAAAAGAATGAGCGGGTGTGCTTCAAGCTCCGTATCGTCCGTGTATATAGAAGCCGTCAGACCGATAATCGGCTTCATTCCGTTTGATTTGCATGCTTTATAAAACTCAATGGCGCCGTACATCACATTTTCGTCCGTCAGCGCCAATGATGAATATCCGAGTTCCTTCGCTTGTGTAACAAGCTCTTTTACAGAAGCGGCGCTGTTTAACAGACTGTAGCCGCTATGTACTTGCAGGTGAACAAAAGACAATGCCGCCACTCCTTTCCCATACGTTCATTTTGCCTTTCTACATTATAAGACGGGTTTTCTTAAGAAACAAATGTTCTTTTTTGACTCATCATCATACTTGTCCGTTTCGCTCAATATGATAGAAAAGTGAGGTGGTGTATATATGGATCAGGAAGCCGGATTTATGGCGAATTTCATCAGCAGTTATTTTATCGCCCTCGGTGTGTTGCTCGGCGGCGCGCTGATCGGCGGCCTCGGAGCTTATTTATCAGGCGAGCCTCCGCTGACGGCGATCACAAAATTGGCGAACAGGCTGAAGATCTGGGCACTTGTCGCGGCGATCGGGGGAACATTTGACGCGGTATACAGTTTCGAGCGGGGGCTGTTTGAAGGCAACACGCGCGACATTTTCAAACAGCTTCTTTTAATTATTTCAGCAATGGGCGGCGCGCAGACCGGCTGGCTGATTATTTCATGGCTGACCCAGGAGAATATGTCATCATGAGAATTCCCGAGTATTATAAAAAACCGGGATGGCAGCGTTTTTTCGCGGGAATGATGTGCGGAGCCATCGTCAGCTGGCTGTTCTTTCTGTTTACATACGGAACGTTTCAGGAAGAACAAGTGACGTTAATTGAAAAGCAGCGTGAGCACGCGCGGGATTTAAAAAACCAAATCTCCATCTATCAGAAGGATCTTCATAAATTAAATGAGGATAATAAGCAAAGACTTCTCATCCAAAGTGTTGATGTGAAGCTGATCAATGGGGGAAAATACAGAATCGCCCAGCCTGACAAGATGAAATTTGAGGAACAAGTGAAAGATAATATTTCTGAAGTCATCACAAAAGATATTGAAAGCGTGTATAAAACAAAGGAGCTTTTAAAACGGACGATCGAAAACAAAATATACACCATAAATGAGAAGGAATTTAAAGCTGAAGTAAAGGAACTGACGATTTATACGAGATTGTCTGTCGAAATTCATATTTCTTTTGCGACGTAATTATGTCATTTTTAAAAATTTTCCATAGATCTGTCGCTTTTTTCTCCGCTTTTTTATAAACTGTAAATGAGACATTTTCAATGATTCTGAAGGGAGGAAGGGAAAATGGAGGTTTTTAGTGAACGACGCTTGGCAAAAGATCATGCAGCCCGAATCAGACAAGGCTATTCCGCATATGCAGAAACAGACACACTCGCTTCCCTCATAAAAAAAGAACTCCAAATCTGTAATCTCCGCGTCTACGAAGACCTGACTGATTTCGGCTGCTGGTTCATCCCCGTGACAGATGAACACTAAGAAAGAGGGTCTCCCCTCTACTTGTGTTCGTTACATACCTCTTCCAGATCAGCAAGAATCTGATCGGTTTCATCCCAGCTGAAGATGGATGCGCCGGCCGCAAGCGGATGTCCGCCGCCATTGTATTTCCGGGCAATTCCGTTGATGACCGGACCTTTTGAACGGAACCGGACTCTGATTTGATCGTCTTCTTCTACGAAAAACACCCAAGCGCGGATACCCGAAATATTTCCGAGTGTTCCGACAAGCTGCGACGCTTCAGAAGCGGTGGTTCCATATGTCTCCAAAATGTCTTTTTTAATGAACACGGAAGCGACGCCGTTTTCAGACAGTGACACATTTTGATAAATAAAGCCGTTAAGCTTCACCACATTTAATTTTGTTTCATACAATTGATTGAACAGCTCTGACGATGAAAATGGGAACTCAATGAGCTCTCCCGCGTATTTTAATGTCTTTTTTGTGGTGTTCGGGAATAAGAAGCGCCCCGTATCACCGACGATACCCGCGTAGATCAGCTCAGCTGCTTTCGTATTCAGTTTCCAGCCGTGCTGCTTTCCTTCCAGGTACAGCTCATAGATCATTTCGCTTACGGAGCTTGCATTCGTATCGACCCATAACAGATCGCCATACGGATCTTCATTTGGATGGTGGTCTATTTTCATGAGCTTTGCGCCGGAATGGTAGCGCTGATCGTCGACCCTGCCTTGGTTTGCGGTGTCGCACACGATGACAAGAGCATCTTTATAGGTTTCGTCATCCACCTCATCGAGGGAATATAAAAAAGACAAGGACGGCTCAGGCTGTCCGACGGCAAAAATATTTTTTTCGGGATACGTTTCCCGCAGGATTTCCGTAAGGCCGCACTGTGAACCGTAGGCGTCCGGGTCAGGCCTCACATGTCTATGTAAGATAATGGTGTCATATAATGATATGGTTCTGATCAGTTCGGATTTCATCGCTTTCTCCTTTTCGTTTTTATTCATTTAATCATACTCTTTATCCATGGAAAAGGAAAATCTTTCAGCAACGGTATAAACGGTTTTGCAAACTCATATAATGGAGGATTTCATTTATGCTGGTTTTTGTTTTTCTCATCGGGCTTTCTGCCTGCTTTTACGTGTATTACAAAGTAAAAGGAATCCAGACGAAACGGGCGCTGGAGAAGGAATGTTTTTCGGCTAAATCAAGTATGGCATTAGGCGCGCTGGTGCTTTTGTACGGAGTAAACCAAATGATTCTGTTTCACTCCGTCCTGACCCTGGTCATCGGCGGCGTCTTCATTTTAATCGGAGCAGGCAGCGCATGGGCCGGGTATAAAGCCTATAAGCATTATGAGCCCATCCATGCAAAGGAAGCGGAGAGGGACCACGCATAATGAATGCCAAGGGACCCGGGTGCGTCCCTTAACTTCTCTCCATCAGCTGCACCATGAGCATCGCTTTTGAAACGATGCCGCTTTGGCTTGACACTTCCACTTCCATTTTCCCGAATTTCCGGCCCGCCTCTAAAATGCGCGGTTTCACTTCAATGACCGACTCCATCTGTACGGGCTTCAGGAAGAAAATCGTAATGCTTTCAATGACCAGCTCGCCGCGTTTGCGGGAGCGTAAAAATCGGCTGGCGGCCTGGGTTAAAATCGTCGTAAACACCCCGTAAGAAATCGTGCCGAGCTGATTGGTCATTTGCGGCGTGACTTCATATTGATAAACGGCCGGCGTTTTGTCATCTTCGTCTTCTTTAAATCCCCTTGAAACAATATCATCCAGCTTTTCCCCGACCTGAGGCTGCTTTTGAACCATTTGAAGCGCTTTTAAGACATCCTGGCGGCTGATCATTCCGATCAGTTTGTGATGCCCGTCTGTCACCGGAAGCACTTCAATTCCTTCCCAAACCATCATTTGAGCCGCTGAGGCGACAGATGTTTTCCCGATCACCGTGACAGGGTTTTTGGTCATTACTTTTTCAATCGGAACTGACCGGTCATGCCCCGCGATATCTTTCGATGTGAGGATTCCGTGGATTTTCATCTGCTGATCGATCACCGGGAAGCGGCCGTGTCCGGTTTCATAGTTTTTTTCGTACCATTTCTCCAGCTTATCCTTAGGGGACAGCGTCACTGTCCGATCTGCGGGCGTCAAAATGTCTTCCACGAGCACAATCTCTTTTTTTATGAGCTGATCATAGATCGCCCGGTTGATCATCGCGGCTACCGTAAAGGTATCGTAACTCGTGGAGAGAATCGGAAGCTCAAGCATATCGGCCAGCTCGATAATGCTGTCGTCGGTATTAAACCCTCCCGTTACCAAAACAGCCGCGCCCGCTTCAAGCGCCTGGCGGTGGGCGTTGATTCGGTTCCCGACGATTAACAGGTTCCCCGCCGCCGTATAACGCATCATCGCGTCAAGCTCCATCGCGCCGATCACAAACTTATTCAACGTTTTATGCAGACCGGCTTTTCCGCCGAGCACCTGGCCGTCTATCACATTGACGACCTCGGCGTATGTCAGCTTTTCAATATTTTCTTTTTTCTTCTGTTCAATCCGGATGGTCCCCACACGTTCAATAGTGGAAACGAATCCTTTGTTCTCGGCTTCCTTAATGGCTCTGTAAGCCGTTCCTTCACTGACTTTCATTTCTTTCGCAATTCTTCTGACCGAAATTTTTTCACCGACAGGAAGCGAATCTATGTATGATAGGATTTGTTCATGCTTTGTTGCCAAGCGTTTCACCTCTAAGGACAGTCTTCTGCTTTTATTATAAGGGTACGGGGGATTCATTCGCAATGAGACGCCCGAAAAAAGGCGGCATCACAAAAAGACCTTCTGAATGCTTGATTCAGAAGGTCTTTGACACATATGTCAGGCAAGCTCAATGGTCTCGCCGGCCGCCATGACTTTGCCGACGCCTCCGGGCAGACTTTCGGCGAAAGCGTCAGGGTCCTGTTCAATGACAGGAAATGTATTGTAATGAACGGGAACGACCTGTTTCGCTCTCAGCCATTCAGCCGCGAGTTTCGCATCTTCAGGGCCCATGGTGAAGTTATCACCGATCGGCAGAAACGCCAGGTCAATATGATTCAGTTCCCCGATCAGTTTCATATCAGAGAACAGCGCCGTGTCCCCGGCGTGGAAAATCGTTTTGCCGTCAATCGTCAATAAAATCCCGGCCGGCATCCCCGTGTACGTAATGGTTTTGTTTTCTTCATCAGTGACCGCCGATCCGTGGAATGCCTGTGTCAGTTTCACTTTACCGAAATCAAATTGGCGCGCCCCTCCGATATGCATCGGGTGGACCTTTAAACCTTTAAAGCCGAGATAAACGGCCAGCTCATTCGGCGCAATAACGAGCGCATCGTTTTGTTTAGCGATCTGCTCTGTATCTCCGACATGGTCATTGTGTCCGTGAGTAAGCAGGATGACATCCGCTTTCACTTCTTCCGGTTTCAAATTTGTCAGACTGTTTCCGGTCAGAAACGGATCAAAAATAATGTTATGGGTTTTCGTTTCCACTTGAATGACAGAATGTCCGTGATAAGTCACTTTCATCGTTTTCACCTCATAAAAAATTAATATTTATCAAGTTCCCTTTTTGACAAACGAAAAAACTTACAGGGATTGATGCCTGTTAATCACATTCAGCCCGCCTGTTGCTTCAATGACCGTTCCGGTTACAAGATCGGAATCATCTTCACATAAAAAGGCGATGATTCTCGCAATGTCCTCTCCGGTTCCGGACCTGCCGATCGGCGTCTTTTCTTTGCCGATTTTCCGTCTTGCTTCCTCTATAGACGCTTCTTTCATATCTCCTACAATATCACCCGGGCAGACCATATTGGCCGTAATGCCTGATTCAGCTTCTTCAATCGCAATGGTTTTCGTTAACGAAGCCAATCCGACTTTAGCCGCTCCGAAAGCGGAACGGTGAAGCCAGCCGGGGGCATGGTCCGCTCCTTGAAAACCGTATGTAATAATCCGGCCGAACCGCTGCTGTCTCATGACCGGGATAACCGCTTTAAACAGATGGAAAACGGCGCTTAAATTCCCTTCAAGCATGTCATACCATTCGTCATCGGAGTAATCGGCAAGCTTTTTGCGCTCAAATATGTACGGCCCGGCATTGTTAATCAGTATGTCAATCCTTCCAAACCGCTGAAGGGCTGCATCGGCGATCCGCATGAGATCTTCTTTCCGGGTTACATCGCCCTTAACGAATTGCAATCTGTCATGGCACCCGGGATAATCCGCCTTCAGACAGGCGACCGCTTCTTCGTCTTGTCTGTAATTCACTGTGACAGAAAAGCCTTTTTCCAGAAGCATTTCAGTCACTTTTCGGCCCAATCCCTTTGTACCGGCAGTGATTAGAGCATGTCGCACATTGAATACCCTCCCCAGGCAACGTTGCCGCTTCAATAAAATCAAGACGTTTCTCCCTCTACTTTACTATAAACAAACGGCAATATCACTTTTTTGCACTTCGTCCGCACGAAAAAAAAGCCGTCTTTACAGACAGCTTAATTTTCTGAAGGAGCAGAGGCTTCCTCCATGCCGACATAACCGCTTTCGTATGCCTCTGAGATGAGCCTGGCCGTTTCTTCACTTTCTTTTTCATCATAGATGTAACGGTCTTGTTCTTTGCGCATTCCTTCTACCTCCCATCTTTATAGATGTAGGGTGTCTGATATGACGGGAAAATATGAAGGAAATTTCAGCAAATTAAATGCCGGCGCAGGCTTTTGCTTTTACGAGCGCCTGTTCTACCTGCTGAAAACCCGTTCCGCCGGCGCTCATTCTTTTTTCAACCGCATGATGCGGATCGAGCATGGTATAGATATCTTCTTCAAAGAGACTGCTGGCTTGAAGGAATTCTTCAAATGCCATATCACTTAAATAGATTCCTTTTTCAATGCAGCTGTACACAAGCTTGCCGACCACTTCATGCGCTTCTCTGAACGGCATGCCTTTTTTAGCTAAATAATCGGCAAGTTCCGTCGCGTTTGAAAAATCTTGTTTTGTCGCTTGTTTCATGATGTCTTTGTTTACTTTCATCGTTTCAATCATGCCCGTGAAAATCTGAAGGCTTCCTTCAACGGTTTTCACCGTGTCAAACATGCCTTCTTTATCTTCCTGCAGGTCTTTGTTGTAAGCGAGCGGGAGCCCTTTCATAATCGTGAAAAGCCCCATCATATCACCGTATACGCGTCCGGTTTTACCGCGGATCAGCTCCGCCATGTCGGGGTTTTTCTTCTGCGGCATCATGCTGCTTCCCGTCGCGTACGTATCATCCAGTTCAATGAATCTGAATTCCTGCGAGCACCATAGAATGATTTCTTCTGATAAACGCGAAAGGTGCATCATCAGCATGCTGCTGCCGCTTAAAAACTCGAGAATAAAATCTCTGTCACTGACTCCGTCAAGACTGTTCTCATAAATGGAGTCAAAACCGAGCAGCTCCGCCGAATAGTTACGGTCTATCGGAAACGTAGTTCCGGCAAGCGCCCCGCATCCGAGCGGCGATATGTTAATCCGCTTCATAGCATCCCGAAAACGCTCTTTATCCCGTTCAAGCATCCAAAAATAAGCAAGCAGATGGTGGGCGAAAGAAATCGGCTGAGCCCGCTGCAAATGGGTGTACCCCGGCAGAATGGTCTCGACATTGGCCTCCGCTTTTTCGATCAGCGCTTTTTGGAACTGTTCAATCAGCACGATGATATGTGAGACATGATCTTTCAAATACAAATGCATGTCGGTCGCCACCTGGTCATTCCGGCTTCTGCCGGTATGGAGCTTGCCGCCTAGCGGTCCGATTTCTTCGATCAGCATTTTTTCAATATTCAAATGGATATCTTCATAATCAACAGAGAATTCAAGCGTTCCTTCCTCTGCTTTTTGCAGGAGGGTCTGCAGCCCCTGTCGGATGGCGCCTTCTTCTTCTTCCGTCAGAATGCCGCATTTTTTCAGCATTGCCGCATGAGCGAGAGACCCTGTAATATCCTCTTTGACTAAGTTTTGGTCGAACGTGATGGATGCGCCGAACTCATCGACCCACTTTTCCGGTGTTTTTTGAAAACGGCCTCCCCAAAGCTTCTTCATGCTTCAATCTGCTCCTTCTTTTTCACAATGCTGTTTACTTTTGTCGGCAGCCCCCAAAGCTCAATGAAACCGATTGCCGCGTGATGGTCAAAAGCATCGTCTTTTGTATATGTCGCAAGTTTTTCATCATAGAGTGAATATTCCGACTTACGTCCTTCTACAATGGCATGGCCTTTAAACAGCTTGACGCGTACGACGCCGGTGACGTGTTTTTGAGTTTCTTTCAGGAATGCAAGCAGCGCGTCTTTTAACGGCGAGAACCATAAACCGTTATAGATGATTTCAGACAGTTTTTGTTCAATTGCCGGTTTGAAATGGGCCACTTCTTTCACTAAAGTCAGATCCTCAAGCTCTTTGTGAGCCGTAATCAAAGTCATGGCGCCCGGGCACTCATAAACTTCACGGGACTTAATGCCGACCAGGCGGTTTTCCACATGGTCAATCCGGCCGATGCCGTGTTTTCCGGCAGTCTCGTTCAGCTTGAGAATTAAATCAGCGAGCGGATAGGTTACGCCGTCGATTGAAACCGGAACACCGGCTTCAAATGCGATTTCGATGATTTCCGGAACGTCCGGCGTGTTTTCAAGAGATGCTGTCAGGTCATATGCCCCTTCAGGCGGCGCCGCCCACGGATCTTCTAATATACCGCATTCATTGGCGCGTCCCCATAGGTTCTGGTCGATGGAATACGGGCTGTCAAGATTGATCGGAATCGGTATGCCGCGGCTTGCAGCATATTCAATTTCTTCTTCACGCGACCATTGCCACTCACGGACCGGAGCAATGACCTCCAGATCAGGATTTAATGATTTAATGGATACTTCGAAACGCACCTGATCGTTGCCTTTTCCCGTGCAGCCGTGCGCTACGGCCACCGCGTTTTCCTTTTCCGCGACTTCAACGAGTTTTTTCGCGATTAACGGACGGGATAGTGCAGATACGAGCGGATACTTGCCTTCATACATTGTATGGGCCTGCATAGAAATGAGCGCGTACTCCCGGGCGAATTCTTCTTTCGCATCAATCACATAGGAATTTACGGCGCCTACTTCCAGCGCTTTTTGCTGAACGAATGCCAAATCCTTTCCTTCCCCTACGTCTAAGCAGCAGGCAACAACATCGTATCCCTGTTCTTGCAGCCATTTTATCGCTACAGAAGTATCAAGACCTCCTGAGTATGCCAATACAACCTTTTTTTGTTCTGCCATGTTAAAAGCTCCCTTTTGTATAAAAATTAGTTTTAATTAATAAAAATGCATTTTGTATGTATACACTGTAACAAGTAAATTCTGTTTTTTCAAGCCTTTTATAAAAAAAACCCCACCCAATTTTTTGAGCGGAGCAGAGCCTTTTTATACATTTATAAATCTTTTCGGATTTCCCGGAGCACATGGGGCAGTTCAGGAATAATCAGTTTACTCATTGCAAGCTTTACGGCGCCTGAGGAGCCGGGCGTGCAGAAGACTGCGGTATTTTGGATCACACCCGCTGCCGCTCTGGACAAAATGGCGGCGGAACCGATGTCCTCCGTATAACTCAGCATGCGGAACAGCTCGCCGAATCCCGGGAGTTCTTTTGAAAACAGCGGCGTGACCGCTTCAATTGTGACATCCCTTTCGGCAATGCCCGTCCCTCCGTTTAACAGCACCGCATCTGTATATTCATCCATACAGCCGGATAAAACGGCTTTCTGCAATTCATCTTTTTCATCTTTAACAATGTCATAAGCGACCGTTTCAAATCCCGCTTCCCTGAGGAAGTCCATCATGACGCGCCCGCTTTTGTCGGTTTCTTTCGTTCTCGTGTCGCTGACTGTAATCACCTTGCAGCGCACGGCTGACGGGGCTTCTTGTTTATGTTCATGCACACTCATTGCTTCACCTCATCGTTTATGTATTAAACATATCGTAACGTTTGATCCTGGGGCATTCAATAAAAAAGCACACCCTAAAAGGATGTGCTTTTTTTGATCATTACTGTGCAAGGCGGACAACGTCGCGTGCGATCATGACCTCTTCGTCAGTCGGAATGATCATGACTTTGACAGGAGAGTGAGGGTAGCTGATAAACGCTTCCTCGCCGCGCACGTTGTTCAGCGCAGGATCCCAATATACACCCATGAATTCTAAGCCGCGAAGCACGCGTTCTCTGACTTCAACGCTGTTTTCACCGATACCCGCAGTGAAAATAATCGCGTCAACGCCGCTCATTCTCGCAGCGTAAGAACCGATGTATTTATGGATTCTGCTTGCAAACACTTCAAGAGCCGTTTCCGCTCTTTCGTTTCCTTCTTTTGAAGCTTCCACGATATCGCGAAGGTCGCTGGAGAAACCGGATACGCCAAGCAGTCCGCTCTTTTTATTTAACGTATTTAATACTTCATCTGCCGTCTGATCCGTTTTTTCCATAATGTACGGAATCAATGCAGGGTCGATGTTTCCTGAACGTGTTCCCATCGCAACACCCGCAAGCGGTGTGAAGCCCATTGACGTATCAATGGATTTTCCGCCTTCTACCGCCGCGATACTTGCGCCGTTACCGAGGTGGCAGGAAATCAGACGCAAATCTTCAAGCGGGCGGCCGAGAAGCTCAGCTGCGCGCTGTGTCACGTATTTATGAGATGTGCCGTGGAAACCGTATTTGCGAATGCCGTATTTCTCGTAGTATTCGTACGGTAGGCTGTACAGGTAAGATTGTTCAGGCATCGTTTGGTGGAACGCCGTATCAAACACTGCAACCGCAGGCACATTCGGAAGCACTTCTTTAAAGGCTTTAATGCCGACGATGTTAGCCGGGTTGTGAAGCGGCGCTAGTTCTGAAATCTCTTCAATCTCACGGATTGTTTCATCCGTAAGCAAAACAGAATCGCTGAATTTTTCTCCGCCGTGAACCACACGGTGGCCGATTCCGTCAATTTCATTTAAATCCTTTATAATACCGAATTCAGTCAGCTTGTGAAGCAGCATCTTCACCGCAACCGCATGATCCGGAATATCTGTCACTTCTGTATTTTTTTCGCCGTTAACAGAGATTGTGAAAACGCTGTCGGCGATACCGATCCGTTCTACTAAACCTTTTGTTAGCACCTTTTCTGAAGGCATTTCGAATAACTGAAATTTTAAAGATGAGCTTCCTGCGTTAATTGCAATAATTTTAGACATAAATGACGCTCCTATCAAAATTCTTCTTCGTTTGTTCGTTCTTTTTTCCCAGACCATAATTGCAGTCCAAAAAATATCTGACTTTTCCATTTAAACATTGTCAACTCAGCATTTCAAGTCAACATCCACATTGGTACCGCTTACAATATGAAGTCGATATTTTCTGATAAATTTCATTTGTGCCAAATGGACGGCACGGTCTTACGGAATGTTATTTTCTTTCCTTAATTTGTGTTATCGTCCTGATTTCCATTCATTTTAAAAAGCAAAAAGCAGCGCGGGATTTTGCATCTCACACTGCTTTTTCGCCATTATTTTTCTTTTTGAATCCATTGATCCAATTTTGCCATCATCTCCCGCATCGCCTGCTGGTTCGCAAAAGAAGGAAGATTCGCCAAAAGCGCTTGTTTCGGCGGCTTTGCGTCTTCGCCTTTTTTCTGCAAGATTAAAATGCTCTTTGCCTGCGCTTCGTCTTTAAACATAGTAGCCGGCAGCTGAAGAAGGGCGTTGATATACACTTTTTCCGCAAAAAACCGCTTCAGTTTATCGCTTTGCGCGCTGTCAAACAGATGGTTCGGAATCATAAAAAATAAGTATCCGCCCGGTTTTGTATGTTTGACGCTCTGCTCAATAAATAAGTGGTGAGCAAAAGAGTGGCCTTCATCCGCTTTCAGCTCAAACGCTTCAGCGCCTTCGTCATTCGGATAGTAGCCGACCGGCAAATCGCAGATGACCGCATCGGCCGGTTCGATAAATAACGGCTGAAGACTGTCCTGGCAGAACAGCTCCATTTCTTTTTCCTGCAGATTCGCCTGAGCATAAGCGATCTTCAGAAGGACATCGTCGATTTCAATGCCGAAGCTTTTTGCCGCTTTGTCCGAAAGCTGGTTTGCCGCGGTCAGCAGAAGATTTCCGGTGCCGCAGGCGGGGTCCAGCAATGTCAGGCCTTTTCGGCCGCCCGTAAATTTATTCACGAGGTAACTGATGAAAATGCCGATCGTATCAGGCGTCATCTGTCTGTTCGGATGGGACTTATCTTTCAGCCCTTTTAAAATGGCGAGCTGGAACGCCTTGCGGATCCATTCATGCTCCCATTTTCTGAAGTCTGCTTTCGCAAGCAGGCTGTTAAGCTCGCCGGTTTGCTTTTCCTGAAGCGGAAGCTGGTCGGCCTTTTCAAGAAAATACATTTCTCCCGCTTCCGCAAGCCCCTCAATATAAGAAATCTGAAGGCCTTCTGCTATCACTTGGGCGGCTTCATCTAAAAGTTCATAAATCTGACCGACATGGTCGTGTTGCATGCTGTTTCCTCCTTGCCATGAAAAGAGCTCCGCGGCAGCACCCGGAGCTCTTTTTCTCTCTTTACTTGATTAACGCTTTTGCAGCTTCGATAGGCTTTTCATAATTCGGGTGGTTTGTCGCTTCACTTACGTATTCCGCGTAAACGACTTTTCCGTCCTGATCAAGGACGAATACGGAACGTGCCAAAAGACGAAGTTCTTTGATATAAACACCGAATGCTTCACCAAATGACATCTCTTTATGATCCGATAATGTTTCAACTTTATCAATTCCGTTCGCTCCGCACCAGCGCGCTTGTGCAAACGGAAGGTCGGCGCTGATTGTATAAACGTTCACATCACCGAGTTTTGCGGCTTCTTCGTTGAAGCGGCGTGTCTGCGCGTCACATACGCCTGTGTCAATGGAAGGAATAACGGATATGATCGTTACTTTCCCTTTCATATCTGCTAATGTCTTCTCTTCTAATCCGTTTGTCAGAACCGTGAAGTCAGGAGCTGGGTCCCCCGGTTTCACTTCTTGTCCGATCAGCGTCACAGCTCCGCCTTTAAATGTAATTTCAGCCATTCTGATTCCTCCCTTTATCTATGTATAGCTCTATCATAGTCGAGTTTTATGCAAACTGCAAAGGTTATGCCGCATCGTAAAAAAAGCTAACTGCGGGCGGCAGTTAACTTTTCTGTTATAAATCGATATCCGTTCTTTTTTGGTTCCGGCCTTTTTCATTCTTTTTAAACATATGCTGGATGCGTTCAATCGTTTGAGGCGCGGAGTCTAACAGTTTATCAATCAGATGGGTGTTTTCGTCTAAATGAAGCATGCGAACGCCGTTTGTTCCGACAATCAGAAACGCAATCGGCGTAATGGATACTCCGCCGCCGCTTCCGCCGCCGAACGGGAGCTTCTGCTCTTTTCTTTCATCGTCCTCGGTTCTTTTTTCAGCCGGCTTTCCTCCAAACTCGCTTCCGCCCGCTGCAAATCCGAATCCGACCTTTGAAACCGTTAAGATTACGCTGCCGTCAGGCGTTTCAACAGGATCGCCGATGATTGTATTCACGTCAATCATTTCTTTTAAATTTTCCATAGCGGTTTTCATTAAACCTTGAATGGGATGGTCTGCCATATGCGCTCCTCCTTAAACTGATGAATCATTCTTTGAAGCAACCGGAACCGGCTGTTTCTTTCGTATGATAGAAAGTCCGTTCCGCCCGTATTTGAGCAATTTGAAAGCTGCACCTATAAGATGTCCAAAACGAAAAAAGAATATACACTGCAAATGCGTTTTGGATGCAGGCACTTGAAAAGACGGAATGACTTCGCACACCGGTTTATGTATGAAACGCAGATGATCATACAGCATCGCCGTCAGGCCTCCCTTTACGGCCCACAATCCGCCGGCGGCGATTCCCGTAACGGCGGCGTCCTTTATTCCGATAACCGTCACCCATTCGAACTTCGTAACACGGACTCCCGCAAGAAATGAAGCGGCGATTTGGCGCATCTGAAAGACTTGGTGCAGAATCATTTCTATTCTGTGAATGCTCTGTTTGACATCTTCATATGTGATTTTTTTCTTCTCTTTTTTCTGACCTTTCATTTCTGATTTTGTGTCCTGTTTGACATCAATTGACGCGTCTTCGCTGTTTACTTTAATGACGGGCAGCGTTTTTTTAATACGGATCAGCCCGTATAAGGCCGAGATTTTAAACGTCAGTTTGTCGTTATCTTTATCGTGAAGATATTCGAAAGTCAGGTGGATTTTCATCCTCATGAGCAGCCAGGCTAAAATGAGAATGAGAATAACAGCTGCTGCGGCATATCCCATAAGCTTCACTTCCTTAGCAGCATTATCGCCAAAACCAAAAAAAATAAACCCGGACGTTTATTCCGGGTTTACTGCTTTTATTTGCGGTACAGCGCTTCGTGAATCACCGTTGTGTCGGCGATCAGATCATGAATGCCCTGCTTTTTGGGCGTAAACGCAATGACGATATAGAGAATCCAGATTTTATCGATATAACGCCCCACCGCTTCTCTGAAAATGACGGTGCTCCAAGTCAGCGGCTTTCCGGGCGTCAAAGAAGTGACCTTTAACCCGAAGACCATCTTGCCGAGTGTCTGATGAAACCATTTCGTCATGAACACAAAATAGGCGAGGTAGACGATCAGGGTTGTGACGGAATAAGCTGAGATTGTAAACATTCCGCTTGTTGCCGGGAGCTTCATCAGCGTGAAAATCGGTGAAACGATGAGATGGTTAAGTCCCCAGACCACCAGCCAATCAAGAAGAAACGCCCAAAACCTGATCCAAAAGCCCGCATATGCCTGCTCGGGCGCCCTCTGTTGTTCGGCTTCCTCTTCTTTGCCGTGAAAGCCTTCGTAAGTCGCGTCCATTCTTTCTTCCCCCCTACTTTGCATAGAGATACATCATCCGCGGCGAACCGGATTGCGAAATGAGTTCTTTCATATTCAGAAAATCAATTTCGCTTTTAAACATTTTCGCTGCGCTCATGGAAAAGAGCGAGCCTAATCCGAATCCTTCCTCGTATGTGATGACTGAAGCGTTTTTCATATTTTTATGGTCCTTTTTCATCGCGCTGATCGTATCATCGTAAAAACCGAGCTCATCAACGAGGCCGATTTTTTTCGCTTGTCTGCCGTCGTAAACACGGCCGTCGGCAATTTTTTTCACATCCGCTTTTGACATGTGCCGGCCTTTTGAAATGACATTGACAAATCCTTCATAAGAATCGTTGACCATTGTCTGCATGATCTTTCTTTCTTCCTTCGTCATGTCGCGGGTCGGGGACATGATGTCTTTATGCGCGCCGCTTTTAATGGTTTCAAACTTGATGCCGAGTTCATCGGCGAGCTTGGAATAATTGACGCTTTCCATGATGACGCCCAGTGAACCCGTGAGCGTTTCCGGTGAAGCATAGATTTTATCGGCGGCCGTTGAAATATAGTAGCCTCCCGATGCCGCCATGGAGCCCATGGATACATAAATCGGTTTCTTGGTTTCTTTCTTTAGTTCTTCCAGTTTTTTATGTATTTCCGCGCTTTCGTACACGCCTCCGCCAGGGGAATTGATTTTCAGCACAATTCCTTTGACGCTTTTGTCTTCTTTCGCACGCTCAACCTGTTTTAAAAATGATCTGTGATCATACCCGCCTGAGCTGAGCAGGCCAGCGGACCCGCCGTTATCCTCAATCGTGCCGTCCACTTCAAGCACGGCGATTTTACTGCCGGGGCTGCCCTTATCCAGCGTCACTTCCTCTGTGTCATCTGTCAGTGATGCAAAGTCAGACCCTGTATCTCCGATATTCTTCAGCACCCCGACGGTCACACTTGCAATGACTGATACGCCGAAAATGCCGAGCGCGATGACGAGCGCAATCCATCTTTTTGCATTCATTTGTTCTCCTCCTTTTCTGTCAATATTCGTACGTTCCCCCGTAAAAAAAGATTCATTTTTTTCATGAAGCGCTTTCCCTTAACGGATAAACAGGAAACATGTTACACTATTGCCACAGGTATTTTAACACAATACCTGCTGGGAGAAAAACGTAAATATGACAGCAAAGGGGAATGGGGATATGACCGATCTTCGCCGCAATGTTTATTTTTTTCACAAACAAAACAACGAAACAAAAGAACAAGTCAGCTCTTTGAAGCAGCTTGCTGAATCGCACGGTTTTACAGTTGCGGCTCAACCGGAGGATGCCGGAATTATCGCCAGCATCGGCAGCGACGGCTCATTTCTGCAAGCCGTCAGAAAAACCGGATTCCGTGATGACTGCCTGTATGTCGGCATCGCTAAAAAAGGGAAAGCCCATTTGTACTGTGATTTTCACAGCGATGAACCTGAAAAAATGGCGGCCAGCATGACCGCGGAACAGCTTGAGGTCAGAAAATACCCGCTCATTCACGTAACGGTGGACGGCAGCAATCATTTTCACTGTTTAAACGAGGTTTCCATCCGTTCCAGCATTATTAAAACGTTTGTGATGGATGTGTTAATTGATGATCTTCATTTTGAGACGTTCAGAGGAGACGGGATGATCATTTCCACCCCGACGGGCAGCACTGCCTACAATAAATCTGTTTCAGGCGCCGTTGTTGATCCTTTGATTTCCTGCATGCAGGTATCCGAACTGGCGTCGTTGAACAACAACACATACCGTACACTCGGATCTCCGTTTATTTTAAGCTCAGACCGGAAGCTGACACTGCAGGTGGTGCAAGACGGCAATGAGCATCCGATTATCGGGCTTGATAATGAAGCGCTCAGCACGCGGAATGTCAAAAAGGTTGAGATTAGACTATCCGATAAAAAAATAAAAACGGTGAAACTGAAAGACAACTCTTTCTGGGAAAAAGTAAAACGATCATTTTTATCATAAAAAAAGAGGACGGGCATCACTGCCTGTCCTCTTTTTCATATACGATACGGCCGCCGACGACGGTTTTGACAGCTTCCAATTCATGAAGCTTTTTCGGGTCCGTCCTGAACGGATCACCGCTGAGTACGGTAAAGTCGGCATCATAGCCGGGGGCGATCCGTCCGCGGCTATGTTCTTTATGGATGATGGCCGCGCTTCCCTCCGTGTAAAGCTGAATGGCTTCGTACACGGTCAGACACTCTTTTTCATAATAGGCCGGACCTTCCGGGTGCTGCTTGCTCGTACGGAGCACAGCCGATTGAATGCCCAGAAGCGGATCGGCCGGCTCAATCGGGGCATCTGAACCTCCGGCGCACAGCAGCCCTTTTGACAGCAGTGTTTTCCAGGCGAAAGCCGTTTTCATCCGCTCTTCTCCGAGCCTGTCAATCACCCACGGAAAATCACTGGCCACAAAATGCGGCTGAAGATCAAGTCCGATCGGCAGCCGGGCGGCTCTTTCAATCAATCCGTCATCTAATACTTGCGCATGAATGAGCCTGTCTAGCTGTCCGGGCTTTGCCGGGTATCTTTCGATAACATCCAGCACCTTTTCAAATGCAAGGTCGCCAATCGCGTGCACGGCGATCTCCATCCCTTTCTCTCTCGCTTTATAAACAAGAGCGGCAAGGGTTTCGTCATCATGCACCTGAACGCCGGAAACAGACGGATCATCATGGTAAGGCTTTTTCAATAGAGCGGTTCTGCCTCCGAGCGCACCGTCAGCAAAAATTTTCATCGCTCCGTATTCCAAATAAGGTCCGGTCGATTTATCCAGAGCGCTCCAGCTGTCGACGGCTTCGTGATGTACGAGCAGATGGGCGCGAAAAGGATAAAGGCCGCTGCCGGTTAATGACTCGTACGCGGCAACGGGAACGGACGCGTCTCCGTAGTATGCCAGATCTTCTGAATGCCCGCCGGTCAGGCCTTTTGACCAGCAGTCCGTAATCGCCGTTTGAAGCGCGCGTTTGACATAGTGAAGTGAGACGGGCGGCAGGGCCTGTGTCACAAGCTCTTGGGCTTTATCCAGCAGGAGGCCTGTCGGACCGGTGCCGTCCCGGACGATAATCCCGCCGTTTGGATCAGGTGTTTCGTTTGTAATTCCCGCCGCGCGCAATGCGGCCGAATTAACCGCCGCGGCGTGCCGGCATACCCGCTTCAGCAGGACGGGGCGGTCGGGAAAGAGCGGGTCAAGGTCATGCTTCGTGACGTAATCCGGCTGTTCAAACAGATTTTCATCCCAGCCTTCGCCGATCAGCCATTCGCCATCTTCCAATTCACGCTCTGCTTCTTTTGCGGCCCGCAGTATCGCTTCTTTTGACGTCAGCTGCGACAAATCGAGGCGAAGCTGTTTTTCCCCGTGTCCGATTAAATGCATATGACTGTCCGTAAACCCCGGGAACATGACAGCCCCATGTAAATCGATTTCCTCCGTATCAGGCGAACCGTATGTTCCTTGGAGCTCCCGGAAGCTGCCCGTCTGCCTGACGACGCCTTCTTCGGTATAAATGGCTTCAGTGACATGATTCTTGTCCAGCATTGTATAGATGGTGCCGCCGTGCCAAATCGCTTTCATCCCCGCTCACCCTTTATCCTGTATTATGCTTTTTTATCAGCCTTCAGCCGTTCTTCACGCTGTCTCAGCTCCACACGTCTGATTTTTGCGGACGCCGTTTTCGGCAGGCTTTCGACAAACTCAATTTCTCTCGGATATTTGTAAGGCGCCGTAATCGTTTTTACGTGGTTTTGCAGTTCTTTGACAAGTTCATCACTGCGCTTTTCATCGTCTTGTAAAACGACATAGGCTTTTACGATTGAACCTCTGATTTCATCCGGGCTCGCCACGACGGCACATTCTTTCACTTCCGGATGCTTCACGAGCGCGTCCTCTACTTCAAAAGGCCCGATTGTATATCCGGAGCTGACGATGATGTCATCATTGCGGCTCTCAAACCAAAAGTAGCCGTCCTCGTCTTTTTTCGCGCGGTCTCCTGTAAGAAAGTAATCTCCGCGAATCTGCTTTTTCGTTCTTTCGGGATCTTTATAATATTCCTTGAATAAGGCCGGTGTGCTCAAATGCACGGCGATATCGCCCGTTTCGCCTGTTTCGCATATTTCGCCTTTATCGTTTATAATCTCCACTTGATTTCCAGGGGTCGGTTTGCCCATGCTTCCCGGCTTAATATCCATATCCTTCAGGACGCCGACTAACAGGGTGCTCTCCGTTTGGCCGTATCCGTCTCTCACTTTAATGCCGAAATGCTTCCGGAATACGTCAATGACTTCCCGGTTTAATGGCTCACCCGCAGAAACTGCGCTGTGAAGGGCAGAAAGATCATATTTGTCCAACTCCTCCACTTTTGCCATCAGGCGGTATTCCGTCGGGGTACAGCAGAAGACATTTACTTGATGGCGCTCCAGCAGCTCTAAATACGTCTTGGCGTTGAATCTGCCGTGATAAATGACTCCTGTCGCGCCGCTTCCCAGAATTGCGAGCAGCGGGCTCCACACCCATTTCTGCCAGCCGGGCGCCGCGGTGGCCCACACTGTATCGTCTTCAGAAATATCCAGCCATGCACCGGCTGATGTTTTTAAATGGGCAAAGGCCCAGCCGTGTGTATGTACAACGCCTTTAGGCTGGCCGGTCGTGCCTGAAGTATAGGACAAAAACGCCATGTCTTCTCTTGTTGTATCAGCTGTTTGAAAACTGTCTCCGTCCGCTTCAATCGTTAGGAGGTTTTTCCAGCCGGCATCATTTTCACCGATTGACAATGTCACCAGCTGTTCGGTATTCACCTCGTCAAACGCGTTTATAAATGAAGGATAAACGATAGCGCCTTTCACTTCGGCGTGTTTGATCCGGTATTCAAGGTCTTTGGCGCGCAGCATTTCCGAGCAAGGAATGACGACCATCCCCGCTTTTAAGATCGCTAAATAAACGGCATACGCTTCAAGCACTCTCGGAACCATGACAATCAGCTTATCGCCTTTTTCAAATCCGAGACCTTTCAGGCGGGCTCCGATTTTATTCGTTTCTTCCATCAATTTTTCATACGTCCAGACTTTCTTGCCGCCTGTTTGATCTTCCCAAATAAGCGCGTTCTTCTCTTTGGAACGGCTGAACTTTTCGATTTCATTTACAAGGTTATAGTTCTTTGGGGCGATTAAATCTTCTCGTTTTAACACGAACAACTCCTCACTTTCTTTCCCCATTATACATAAACATAGGCCATTACAATAAAAATATGCATAAATTGCTTCCCGCCTTCTATCTATACTCATGAAAAAAGAGCGGGGAATTCCCCGCTCTCTTAGCCATTATGTGAAGTTGTGATTAAAACTGCTGCTGGCTGCTTCCGCCCATGCTTTGCTGAGCAAAAGAGACAAGACGTTTTGTGATTTCTCCACCGACAGAACCGTTGGCGCGAGAAGTTGTTTCCGGTCCAAGGTTTACACCGAATTCAGAAGCGATTTCATACTTCATTTGGTCGATAGCTTGAGCAGCGCCTGGCACTAAAAGCTGGTTGCTGTTTCCGCTGTTTGATTGTTGTGACATGTGTATCACCTCCTTGTGAGTATAGAATGTGATAAAACACATGTCTTCATTCAAAAAAACTTTGGTAATTGTATACAGTTTTAAAACAGGCCGGCAAACTTATCGTGAGCTTCCTGCTCCGAGTAAACAGTGATGGTTTCGATGCCGGCAGCGGCCTCTGCAATCAGCGGTTCAAAATCAACGAAGCTTTCGAAGTGCTCGATTTTTTCTTTTTTCGGGCGTGTTTTCGGACTTGGCGGCGTAAAGATGGTGCAGCAGTCCTCAAACGGCTGAATGCTTGTTTCATAAGTGCCGATTTCTTTTGATTTCTCGATGATTTCTGTTTTGTCCATTCCGATTAAAGGGCGCAAAATCGGCGTTGCCGTCACCGCATTGATCGCATACATGCTTTCAAGCGTCTGGCTCGCTACCTGCCCGAGGCTTTCTCCCGTAATGATCGCGAGCGCTTTCCGTTCTTCTCTGATTCTGTCCGCGATTTGCAGCATAAGACGCCGCGTCGCCGTCATCGTATAGTTCTCCGGGATTTGTTTTTGGATGAGTTCCTGCGTCTTTGTAAACGGCACGATATGAAGTGTCATACTGCCGCCGAACTTCGCGAGGCATCCCGCGAGATCCATGACTTTCTGCTTTGCCCGTTCACTCGTATACGGCGGACTGAAGAAATGTACGGCTTCAACTGATAATCCCCGTTTCATCGCGTAAAAACCGGCGACCGGACTGTCAAAACCGCCGGAAAGCATCAGCATCGCTTTACCCGCGGAACCGACAGGAAGGCCTCCGGCGCCTTTTTCGTTGCGAATCGTCAGGAATGTCGCTTCCTCCCTGATTTCAATCCGAAGCGGAATATCGGGATGTTTCACATCGACGGTTAATCCATCCGTGTTTTTCAAAATATGGCCGCCGATTTCAGCGTTCATCGCATTCGTATCTAATTCAAACTGTTTGTAAGCCCGTTTGGTCTCGACCTTAAACGTATTCCCCGGTTTATATTCGCCTTCTATCGCGGCTAAAGCCGTTTTTTTAATGTCTTCCAGCTTGCTTTCGCATTTAATTGCGAGACTAAAGCTTTGAATGCCGAATATATTCTTTAATAAGGAACAAATTTCCTCCGGGTTTTCTCCATTAAGAGTAATCGACATCCGGTCCCGGTTTGAAAAGTATTTTACTTTTTTATAATCCTTTAATACCAGGCGGATATTCTGTTTTAATCTTTCAATAAAACTGCGTCTGTTTTTTCCTTTTGTGGATATTTCACCAAAACGGATTAAAATATGATCGTAATTCATATGCTACCTCATCATTTTTTTTAGTTTTTGAACAGCCGGCACCAGCGCGGCCATAAACGGCTCCGTGATGTCAGCCGTATGGCTGAAGTTCAGGCTGACTCTTATGCTGCTTGATGCAATCTGTTCGCCTTTATTCATTTGCAGAAGAACACGGCTCGGTTTGTGCTCTCTTGCCGAACATGCCGCGGTTGTGGAGACATATATTCCTTTTTCCTCAAGCATGTGCAGCAGCACTTCCGCCTTCACGCCCGGAACGGAAAAATTAATGATATGCGGCGCGCTGCTTTCAGCGGGGGTGTTGATGACGACCCCGTCCGTCCCGCTCAGCCTTTCCATGAGCGCATTCTTGGCAGCCTCCACGGAAGAAAGCCGCTCGTTCATGTCACGCGCGGAAAGATTGATCGCTTTCGCAAGGGAAACGGCGCCTGCCGTGTGTTCCGTTCCGGCGCGGACGCCTTTTTGCTGCGAGCCGCCTGTTATAAGCGGAATGAGCCGCGTTCCTTTTTTGACGATAAGCGCTCCGGTCCCTTTTAAGCCGTGAAACTTATGCCCTGAAACGGTGCAAAGGTCAATGTCCGCTTCTTCTATAGACAGGGGAACTTTATGAATGCCCTGCACATGATCAACATGAAACAGAATATTCCGGTGCTGCTTTAAAAACCCGCCGATTTCCTTTACGGGCTGAATGGAGCCGACTTCGTTATTGACATGCATGACGCTGACGATTATCGTATCCGGCCTGATAGCCGATTTGACGTCTTTCAAAGAAACGAAGCCGTTTTGATCGGCCGGAAGATATGTGACTTCAAAGCCGAACAGCTCTGTCAGCTGATCAAGCGTCTCCGTCACAGAAGGATGCTCAATCGCCGAAGCAATGATATGTCTTCCTTTACTCATGTTTGCCCAGGCTGCTCCCTTTAACGCAGCGTTATTCGCTTCAGTCGCGCCCGATGTAAATACAATATCATAATTTTTTAAACGCAAGGTTTTTTTTATTTGCTGAGCGGCCGCTTCAAGGAGCTGTTCCGTCTCAGTTCCTAACCGGTGCAGAGACGAAGGATTGCCGAAATAACGGCTGCTCGTCTGTTTGTACACATCCAATACCTCTTCATACGGCTCGGTCGTTGAGCTGTTGTCTAAATATATCATTTTTTTTACTCCTTTAATGAAAACGGTACATCGTATGATATTTATGCTACCATAACAAAAGTAAATATAAATTCGCAATAAATCGAGTATTGACTTCTCTGTACATTGCCATATAATAAGTAATGTTCGTTTTGTTATATTATCTGACAATTAATTGACAGAATATTTCAACATAGTATTTAGGAGGATTTTTATGAAACACTCACTACCTGTCAAAGATACCGTTATTATCGGTTTCATGCTTTTCGCACTTTTTTTCGGGGCAGGAAATATGATATATCCGCCGGAGCTCGGGCAAGCGGCGGGGCATAATGTCTGGAAAGCGATGGGCGGTTTCTTACTGACCGGCGTTGGTCTGCCGCTTTTGGGTATTATCGCCATCGCATTAACGGGCAAAGACGCGAAAGGGCTTGCCGATAAAGCTCATCCGGTATTCGGGACTATTTTCACCGTTGTGCTTTATTTATCAATCGGGCCGCTTTTCGCGATTCCGAGAACCGGAACCGTTTCATATGAAATCGGTGCAGTTCCGTTTTTAAGCGGCATTCCGGAAAGATTATCTTTATTTGTTTTCACGTTGATCTTTTTTTCTATTACGTATTATTTAGCTCTTAACCCGTCCAAAATCGTGGACAGAGTCGGAAAGATTTTGACTCCTATTAAATTCGGTATTATTTTAATCATCGTCGTAAAAGCCATTGTCACTCCGATGGGCGGGCTGGGCGCTGTACATCAGGCATATTCCGGAACGCCGGTGTTCAAAGGATTTTTGGAAGGCTATAAAACAATGGATGCGCTCGCCTCAATCGTCTTCGGCGTCGTTGTCGTCAACGCTGTTAAAAGCAGGGGCGTCACCCAGCGTAAAGCGCTCGCCGCCGCTTGTATTAAAGCGGGTCTGATTGCAGCGGCAGGTTTGACATTCATTTATTTATCTTTGGCCTATTTGGGAGCGACAAGCACGGACGCTGTGGGGCCGCTCGGCGAAGGCGCAAAGATTTTATCAGCTTCATCTGATTACCTGTTCGGTTCACTGGGAAACATCGTTCTCGGCGCCGCCATCACCGTTGCGTGTTTAACGACAAGCATCGGGCTTGTCACATCTTGCGGCGAATATTTTTCAAAATTGATTCCAGCTTTATCATACAAAATGGTGGTTACGATTGTCACGCTGTTCAGTCTGGCGATTTCAAATTTCGGACTTGCTGAGATTATTGCATTTTCAGTTCCTATTTTATCAGCCATTTACCCGCTGGCGATTGTCATTATCGTCCTTTCCTTTATTGATAAAATCTTTAAGGAAAGACGCGAAGTCTATATCGCCTGCCTGATCGGAACGGGGCTGTTCAGTATCCTGGACGGTTTGAAGGCAGCCGGCATTCCGCTCGGATCATTAGATTCATTCTTAAACGCAAATCTTCCGCTTTACAGCATGGGAATCGGCTGGGTGCTTCCGGGCATTGCCGGAGCGATCATCGGCTGCATTATTACGTTTTTTACCAGCCCGCCCATCGAATTAAATAAAGCAAAATCGTAACATTCAGCGCCTGCGGTTTGATGTATATCAGCCGCAGGCGCTTTTTATATTCCGTGAGAAACTAAAAAACTGCACCTCTGATTTCCATCAGGGTGCAGTTTTTGCTTATGCGTCTATGAAGCAGATTGATCAGCTTTAATTTTTTTCACGGCGCCGGGAGCTGCTTTTTCAACAGCATCTGCCGCCATCTCATAAGCTTCATTATAGCGGTAAGCATAAAACAGCCGTTCCGCTTCTTTCAGCTGTTCGGATAAAATATGATTCTGGCTTCGGAAGCGGTTGCCGTACTGGATGATCCGCTCAATCAGCTTCACCTGAATCACAAGATCTTCCGCCTCTTCACTGACTTCCTCAACCACCTTTTCGGCTTCAGCCAGATGTTTGGCGGCTTCCTCCATGTTCAGCGGCAGCTCTTCCAATTGGCTGACGGTTTCTTCTATATGATGATTTGCCGTCTCGAGCTTGTCCTTGACTTGTTCAGGAATTCCCGGCACGTTGCTTTTTTGCAGCATTCGGGCCGTGTCAGAAATGGTTTTCCGAAGATGCATCAGCGTTTCCCGCGCCTGCAGTTCTTCTTTTCTGAGCGCCTGCAGATTTTCACGGTATTCGGCATGTTCTTTCTGAGCCTCTTCCATCTGCTTTTCGATGGCCTCGACTTCTTCAATCAGCAGCGAGTAAGCGACATGCTCGCCGTCAAGCTTTTCTCTCGCCTGCTCAAGGAGCCGGCCGATCGTTTCCAGCTGTTTTTCGAAGGCATGCTGTCTGCCGATTTCTCCCGCCGTCAGCTGATAGCTTTCCTTGACGAGCTCCGTTTCGGTTTTTGTGCGGTCTTTTTCTTCCTCAAGCTTCTCATACGCGATGATCAGCTCAGGCATTTTGCTTAATACGGACTGTCCTGCTTCCACTTCGCCTTCCAGCTGTTCATACATCGATTGAATGGTTTCATCAATCAGCTGAAGGATGGCGGACGCTTCGTCGACATCCAATTCTTCTAAAAGCGCGTTTTCGGCCCGTTTCAATTGATTTGTGAGGGTCTCCAGCTCTTTTTCGATTTGAATATGCTCCAATTTGTAGCCTTTTTCCGTCATTTCCCGGTAGCCGTCTTTCAGCTTGGCAATTTGGTTCGGCACGGTCTGTTTACAGTCCGCAAGCAGTTTCGGAACGTCATCTATGTATGTCTGAAGCTGATCCAGTCTGCGGTCCTGTTCAAGCAGCACTTTTCTCGCTTTGATGTAATTGCCGCTTTCCGTCTCTTCTTCGAACTCTTTTATGCCGCTCCAGATTTCGTCGAGATCCGTCTCCAGGCTGTTATAAAGCTCTCCGTAGAGATGGCTGTACGCCAGAAGGTTTTTCCGCGCTTTTGAATACCGCTCACGCACCTGTTCAATCTCTCCGCGGCTTTTTTCCTCGCTCGTCACAAGGTCGCTGATCTCACGCAGTATGCCTTCTATATTTGATTCGGCTGCAGTGAGGAGGTCGTCGATGTGGACAAGCACCTGATTCGCTTTTTTAAACCGGTATTTGTCGGCGTTCTCTTCGGCATCATAAAGGAGCTCTTCTACTTTCGGCAGATGGGCTGTGACAATTTCATCCCACTCCTCGCGCCATCTTTCAAAGAACTCTTCCGTCTCTCCGGTCATTTTCAGATGTTTGATCTTGGACATTTCTTCCACTATCGAACGGTTTAAAATTTCAATCTTCCATGACTCCAGCCGGTCAATTTCCGTATAAATTTTTTTCCTGAAAAAGTAGCCCGCCGCAAAGAGCGCGAGCAGTATAACCAATAATCCGATGACTAACTCCATAATGAGCCCCCTTGTTGTTCTCTTAATCTGTCAGGGTGTTTTATGTATTCAGAAAGATTTCAATATATGTATTGAGAAAATCTGTCGTTTTCATTGTTATTATGATACCATGTAACCAACATTTTTTGACCAGAAATCAAAAACTTTTTGCATAATTTCGGCAGGATTCTGCAATTTTTTAATGGAGTGACACAAATGGAAAAACGAGACGCTCATATCCACACCCCTTTTTGCCCTCACGGCTCGAAGGATGCGCTGAAACAATATGTCGAAAAGGCCCTGGAAAGAGGCTTTGACTCGATCACATTTACAGAGCACGCCCCCCTTCCTCCGTCATTTCAAGATCCCGTACCGCTTCAGGACAGCGCGATGGATCTCAGACAGATGGAGGTTTATTTGGAGCGGCTGTCACAGCTGAAAAAGGAATACGATGGACAAATCAGCATTCTGACTGGGCTAGAAACCGATTTTATCACAGGGTATGAAGAGGAAACCGCGGCGTTTCTGAACACGTACGGCCCCTCACTGGATGACGGCATTTTATCCGTTCATTTTTTGAAAACCGGTCCGTCTTATATATGCCTCGATTTTGACGAGCACGCCTTTCAGCAGCTTGCCGACCGCTTCGGAAGCGTTGAAGCCGTATATGAACAATACTATGAAACCGTGTATTCTTCCATTGTAACACCGCTCGGCCCCTTTAAGCCAAAACGGGTCGGCCATATCACGCTCGTCAAAAAATTCGCGCGCCTTTTCCCTTACAGCATGTCACCTCAAATAAGAGAGCTTGCGGCCCGCTGTCTTGACGCCGTGAAAGAACACGGAATGGAGCTGGATGTGAATACATCCGGGCTCAGAAAGAAGTTTGCCGGGGAAGTATACATGGAGGATTGGATGGCTAAGACGGCGAAGCAAAAAAAAATCCCGCTCATATTCGGGTCGGACGCCCATCAAGCGGAAGATGTCGGCAGTTCCTACGAAACGTACAAAAACATCATTACTTCATAAGCGCCGCATCAGGCCGTCGGAACACGCTTTCGATCCAGATCTTCACCTCTTCAAAATACCTTTTATAAAAGTACGGTTCATGAGGCTGCATATAGAGCACCTCTGTAATATATTGAGGCTGAAGATACGGCATCATCAAGAGGGATTTCAATTGCAGAATAAAATGCGGGACGGGCAGTGTCAGCCGTCTGTGACGTGACTGCCCTTCTTCAATCACCAGCTGGAAAATATATTTTTCTTTCATTAAGTAAGTAGACATAATTTCCCTGATCAGCACGGAATCAATCGTCACTTCCCGGTATACAAACCGCGTTAATTGACGGTTATCGTGCTGATAGGATAAAATATCGAAAATCACCCGCAGGATGCGTTCCTGCGCGTCTTCACCGTTCATACTGACGGCGGCTTTTTCCAGCGCTTCAGTATAGCCTTCGTAAAACTCGGAAACTAAATGTTCCATTAATCCGCCTTTCCCTTTAAAATAGTAGGAGATGTGCGCAACATTTACATCAGCTGACTTTGCGATTTCACGGACGGACGTGCCGGAATAACCTTTTTGGTTAAACAGCTGGACAGCGGCGTTAATAATTTTGTCTTTGGTGCTTACTTTCATACGGCTCACCCCTTTATGTGTAACAATTCAAGCAGAAAGGCGCCGTTCCTGTAAGAACTTCTCGACAAATGCCGGCAGAACGGCCGGAACTTTGTTTGATATTATAGAAAAAGTGAGGGTTTTCCATGTTTCATGTCGAAAAACAATCCGGAGATAAAGAAAAAAGTTATCAGCTTCTGCTTAAACAGCTCGAAGCCATGACAGAAGATGAAACGGATGCGATCGCAAATTACGCGAATGCGTCAGCGCTTTTATACCATTCATTACATGAAGTCAACTGGGCGGGGTTTTACTTCGCTAAAGAGGGCGAGCTCGTGCTCGGACCGTTTCAAGGACTTCCTGCCTGTGTGCGCATTCCGTTCGGCAGAGGCGTATGCGGCACTGCCTACTCTAATGGCGACGTGCAGCGGATTGCCGATGTGAATGCGTTCCCGGGACATATCGCCTGTGACGCGGCTTCCCAGTCAGAAATCGTCCTCCCGATCCGCGTAAACGGTGAAGTGATCGGTGTGCTGGACATTGACAGCCCTGTGAAAAACCGTTTTGATGAAACGGACGAAACCTATTTAGCAAAGTTTGTTGAAACGCTTGAAAAACGATTAGGATAAAAAAAGGAGCCCGGCCGGCAGGCCGGCTCCTTTTTTATGTCGTCGTGCTGTTTTGATGGATGATCAGCCGGTTTTTGCCGTTCCGTTTGGCGATATAAAGCGCCTCATCCGCTTGCTGAACGAGCAATTTCAACGGCATCGGGCCGGTCTTTGACCAGCAGGAAACGCCGCAGGAAATCGTCACGCGCGGCTCGGTATTTTCCCGGATGGCGCGAACCAGCCTTTTAGCGATGCGTTCTCCGGATGACACGTTGATATTCGGCAGATAGACAGCCAGCTCCTCGCCCCCCCACCTCGCAGCGACATCATGCTCACGAATATGGTTCTTCATAACGGTGGCCACCTGAATCAGGATCGAATCTCCCGTTTGATGACCGTATGTATCATTAATATTTTTGAAATTATCGATATCAACGAGGATGAATACACCTCGTTTATGAATTTTCATGCTGTATTGAATTTTCTCATCCAGATAGGTTCTTGAATACAGCTCCGTCAGCTGGTCTGTCTGAACAAGATGCTCAAGCCTGTCGCGCAGCATGGAGTTCGTGACCGCCAATGTCGCATGGTGAATGAGCGCTTGAAAAAGCTTATACATTTCAAACGTAAAAGCATACAAATCCTTTTTCAATAAAATCGCGAACCCGAAGACGGTGTCATTTTCGATCATCGGCACCGCCATCAGCGAGCCGAAACCGTTTTCGCCGAATACAGTCTTTCCGCTGCCGATAAACACGCCCTTTTCTCCCTCGAACAGCTTTTCTTTCACAATGCTGATATAGGGGTTCGCACGTTCTGTCTTAAAAAAAGCGGTATGTCCCGGAAGCAGATTTTGCGTCTCAAAATGATCAATATGAAAAAAAGCCACTTCTTCCGCATGAAACGATTGGGTCATAATGGCGGCGAGCTCCCGCATCGTATCAGTGAGTCTGAGGCGCTGATTCAGCTGGCGCGATGTTTCATTAATGAGCTCCAGATTCGCAATGCTTTTTTTCGATTGCTCATAGAGCTGCGCATTTTCAAATGCTTTTCCCGCTGCGCCCGCAAGCAGCAGCATTTCACTGAGAGTACTGCACGAAAGAACGGCATCCTGCAGCCCCTCCGTCTTCAGAACCCCGTAAGTCCCCTGCTGGCCTTTGATCGGCAGATAAGCAGATGACCTGCCTTTTCTGAGCAGTCTCCCCGATAAATAAACCTTCAGGGCAGACGGATCGGCATCTTTTCCGTCCATATGTAATTCTTTTGCGGGAAGCTGTCTGTCCGTATCCTGATCCTGCGTGATAAACAGTGAAAAACGGAAAGACCGGAAAGCCGTACTCAAACTTGCCTGCAGTTTTTCCAAAACCTCATTTTGGTCCAAAAGCGAATGGAACATTTCTGTCATTCTGTGAATTTTCCGCTGATGCTTCGTTTTGTCAAACAGCCCGCTTTGTCTCACAGATTGATTAATAAACTGAGTAACGAGCTCAGGCAATGATTCCGGGATCGGCAGCCCGCCTTCCGAGCACAGATAAAAGGATCTGCCGGACGTCTGATTCCTGATCATAAAACGGCCGTCACTCTCTTTCAGCGGAGCATAATGCGGTTCATCTTCTGTTTTTATGGTGAAACGTGTTGATTCTGCCGGTGAAAGGGTCAATGAAAGAGATGTAAAGCAGGATTCTAGAGCTGAGGCCAGCCATAACAGCGAGTCGGATAATGAGACGGATTCAGATTTCGTTAAGAAAAAAGAAAGCATTTTCTGATGAAAGGCCGTCACTTCATCAATTGTTTGTTTTTTCATTTTTATCACCTAAACATGTACTACTCATTTTTGTACATTATATCATAAACCGGCACTCTTCATGGAGAAATGGTTGACGGCGGCGGAGAAAAATCATATAATGTTCTTTGTGTGAAATATTGCAGCCTTTTTGTTCAGCTTCTGTGTTTGCATTTTGTTCCTTAGCTGTAAGGTGTATCGTGTAACTCTCTGCTGCTGGAGCGAGGATACATGAAAACAAAATGTGCACGGTCGGATCGAACAGACGGTTTTTATTTTCCACAAAATAAAACCAAAGGAGGAGTCACATTATGGCTCGCTATACAGGTCCATCTTGGAAACTGTCTCGCCGTTTAGGAATCTCTCTTAGCGGTACAGGTAAAGAATTAGAAAAACGCCCTTACGCACCAGGCCCCCACGGTCCGGGACAGCGTAAAAAACTATCAGAATACGGTTTGCAATTGCAAGAAAAGCAAAAACTTCGTCACATGTACGGTGTAAACGAACGTCAATTCCGCACATTGTTTGACAAAGCTGCAAAAATGACTGGTAAACACGGCGAAAACTTCATGATTCTTTTAGATGCACGTCTTGATAACGTTGTGTACAAGCTCGGTCTTGCACGCACTCGCCGTCAAGCTCGCCAATTAGTTAACCACGGTCACATCCTTGTTGACGGAAGCCGCGTTGACATTCCGTCTTACCAAGTAAAACCTGGTCAAACAATCGGTGTTCGCGAAAAATCAAGAAACCTTTCTATCATCAAAGAATCTGTAGAAGTAAACAACTTCGTTCCTGAGTACCTTACTTTCGACGCTGAAAAGCTTGAAGGTACATTCACTCGTCTTCCAGAGCGCTCTGAGCTTGCTCCGGAAATTAACGAAGCGCTTATCGTTGAGTTCTACTCCCGTTAAGTAAAACGCTCTTTAAAGAGCATTGGATTAAACCCCGGACATGTTGTGATGACAATGTTTCCGGGGTTTTTCTTTTGGGCTGTCAGAATAATGGACAGATGCTCCCTCTCTTTATTAAAAAAAGCCCCGGACAGGGGCTTTTTTATGTGCCAACTGGCTTTTCAGCTACATGTACATTAGAAAAACCCATTTGACAAGCAGAAGCGATTTTTTACATAATGAATCATCATACCTTACAAAAAAGGAGCGACTGAATGAACAGCATTCCCTCTATCGTCAGCAAGCACAAAGCCTATTTTGCGGCGGGGCATACGAGACAGCTAGAATCGAGACTGAACATGCTGCAAAAGCTGAAACAAGCCATCAAAACACAAGAAGCCGATATAACAGCCGCTCTCTATCAGGATCTCCACAAATCCGAACAGGAGTCGTACACGACAGAAATCGGAATTGTACTGGAGGAAATCAGTTTTGTGATGAAGCGGCTGGGAAAATGGATCAAACCGAAACGAGTCAAAACGCCTCTGACTCACCTAGGCTCGAAAAGCATCATTATCCCTGAGCCATATGGAACCGTTTTGGTGATTGCGCCTTGGAACTATCCCTTGCAGCTGGCGCTTTCTCCGTTGATTGGAGCCATTGCAGCGGGAAACACGGTCGTTCTCAAACCGTCAGAATATACGCCGGCGGTTTCCGCTGTTCTTTCCAAACTCATCAGCAGCGTTTTTCCGAGTGACTATGTCGCTATGGCAGAAGGCGGGCCCGACGTCAGCACTGAGTTATTACAGCAGCCCTTTGACTATATTTTCTTCACTGGAAGCGTTGCCGTGGGAAAAATCGTCATGGAGGCCGCCGCCAAACAATTAATTCCCGTTACCTTGGAGCTCGGCGGCAAAAGTCCCTGCATTGTCCATAAGGATGCTGATATACAGCTTGCCGCCAAACGCATTATCTTCGGGAAATTTACAAATGCAGGGCAAACCTGCATCGCACCGGATTATTTATTTGTCCACCAAGATATCAAAATGAAGCTCACAGAAGAAATGAAGCGTGCGATCAGCGAATTTTACGGTCCTCAGCCTGAACAAAATCCGCAGTACGGCAAAATCGTCAGTGAACGCCACTATCAGCGGCTGCTCAGCTTTCTGAATGATGGCGTCCCGCTTACAGGCGGACAATTTAATCCTGATCACCACAAAATAGCGCCGACGATTCTAGATCAAGTGAAGGATGACTCTCCAGTGATGCAGGAGGAGATTTTCGGGCCGATTCTTCCGCTGTTTACATACGGCGATATCGATGAAGTCATCGAGAAAGTCCAATCGCGCCCAAAGCCGCTCGCCCTGTATCTCTTCACCACAAACAAAGAAACTGAGCGCGCTGTTTTAGAGAATCTGTCGTTTGGCGGGGGCTGTATCAATGATACGTTAATGCATGTTGCGACGCCGTATTTGCCATTCGGCGGCGTCGGGGAAAGCGGCATTGGGAGCTATCACGGATTTGACAGCTTTAACACGTTTACGCACAAAAAAAGCGTCGTCAAACAAACGAACCGCTTCGACTTCGCTTTCCGTTATCCTTCTTCCAAAAACGGGCTGCGAATGATTCGGAAAATACTTAAATAAAAAAGCGCAGAGTATCTGCGCTTTTTATAAATCCTCTATACACCAATTAATCGGTTCGTCTCCTAAATTAAACCTATTTTTAAAAGTTCAAATCGAAGTCTAATAGTAAAAATGAACCAACCCAACTGTAGGAAAGGTTAATCCTCATCACCCTGGTGAGTCCTATAATAATTTTCAGCAGTATAGATATTCCACTCCCAAAAATCTGCTCCTTGAGACATGATATACCTATCTAAAAATATCTCAAAATTAAGTTTCATGGGTTCATATTCAATAAATCCGCGGAACCATAAATAGTTTGGATCTGTGGCATTTTGGTTTTGTGAATTAACAAATAACATCCGTCTAACAGATGAGCGACAGGAATAAACTGAGGCTCTAAAAAACCATTTTGCATATACTTTTCAATCTCTTCTAAATTAAGAATATGCAAACCCCCACCCACATTCTCACCGTAAATCAACAAATCAAATATTCTGGCTCCGTTATGCAATTTTAAAAAGGTTTTATAATCTTCAGGAAGTGAGACTTTTATTTTCTTCTCAAAACTCTCAATCTCCAGATCTGTTGCACCTTTAGAGAAAGTACATTCTGTCTCTAAAAGAGTTCCTTCATTCCCTAAAATTTTTAAGCGGCCTTTTTCATCAATTAATTCTTTTAGACCTTGGAGCGTTTTTTCAACAAAAACTGCCATTGAGCCACCTCTTACTTATTAATATTTATCCCACCAAGGATTTAATAGATTTTGGTGCATATCACGAGGGAGAGGATACAAATTATTAAAGTTATTTTTTCCCCCATACTTTAGCGGAAGCACATGGTGAATATCGAATCAACTCCAATTCCACTTTGGATCAACTTTGTCTTTTTAGGATAATACGACTTTGAATATGATTTACCTACTTTAATGTCTTTTCCTAAAAATTCTCTGTTATGGAGAAAAACCCTTCCGTATTTTCCGCTATAAGTGTTACTTTCATATAAATCGTTTCTTGCTTCGATAACTATCGGCTTTTCGCCAACTATGCTTGCTATTTTAATTGTGGTTGTGTGGATTTTTTGTTGGGGTCATATATTGTTGTGTAGGACATCGTAACTAAGCTAGCTGCTTTAGTGTGCGCTTTTCTTCTTTTTTCTCAACGTCTGGCACATTAACAATGTTGTTTTCTTCTTTGGCTAAGGGGTTCTTATAGGTTATTTCATTGTGGCTATCCTGTTTGGCAAGTTGTCGTGCCTCCTTAATGATGGAAGCCTGGCCATCATTATTGCTCTTAGCCACTCCATTCTTATCTACTGTTAAAGTTTCTTTTTCTTCAAAGGTTACTGGTTTTGCTAATCCAAACGAGTCCTCTTGTGTTGCTTTCGTTTGCGGCGAAAATCCAATAGCAATCAATAGAGTTGCGACAAGTAAACAGATTGAGTTTTTTAACAACCTCATACAAATCCTCCTTCATTTGTTTTCTGGTCTATCATGCTATATTTTTACTTTTATTTAAACAATTTGAAAATTAACCCTGCTCCCTTTAATAGGAGTTCCTTTTTGAGAAGTCCTAAAGTAACTGTTTAGTAGAGATTCGCGCTTTGCTTTTGTTTTAACCCTAAATGCCGTCAGGAGTCATGGATTGCATATGCCGTTTGTGAGCCATATACGCCGTTAATAAGTTCTTTACCTTTTTATCTAGGCAATGATGGAGATCTGCTGACAAGCCTAAATCCGAACTGAATTCCTGTAGTTGCGCTGCCATGTCTTTTTTATGGATAATAACAGGGTTGAGATTTGGCACCCTTTCAGCCGCACACCTCCCATTCTTTCCTAATTCCTCTAAGGCTTGACTAATTATTTTATGTAATCCCTCCAATCATATTCTTTCTAAACTGCCCCCGTACTCAGTCGTTAACCGCCAATCGTTTATCCCGAGATTTACCGGACGCAGTTTACAGAGAACATAAAACTTTTTTCATTACTCGAGAGACGAATACTGCCATAACTTTCTGGGAATATTTGATTTGTAAGAGAATACTGCTGCTGTACCACCCATAAGAGAAAAGCCTCCTACTGTGTTGACTCGCTTAACAGTTGGAGGCTTTTGTCCTTAAATTTAAAGCACCCTCCCCTGCGGGAAAGCGCCTGCCTGTTTATTACCTATTACCATAATACCTTATATAAAAAAATTAGATGAGTTTGCTTATATTTTAAATTTCTTCATCCTTCTAAAGCTGTATATTAAGCTCTATAAGCTTTTTTAAGTCATTCGCATTTCTTGTTTAATATGGAGATTTAAACCACTTATCTAATTTAATTTTTTGAGAACAATAGAAGCGTTTACGTTTGTTTGCGTTCCCCCTGCTAAAGTTTGAAGAGTAACTGCTGCTGCAGAAGTATGATTTACAAGAGTAAGAATGTCACCTGCTGCTAGAGTAATTATGGCCTGACCATTGTTCTGTTGAGTACCAGCTCCTGAACCGTAAACTGTGTTCGTCACCGGCCCTCCATTTACAAATAAAGTGAATTGGTTAGGCTCTACACCCGAGACTGAAAAAGTGACCTCGTAATCTCCTGGAGTGGTTACTATAATTTGAGCTGTTCCAGGGGCATGTGTAATGCCAGCAGTAGTGATTCCAGTTGAGTCAAAAATTACCGGAGCCTCTATAGCTACCGTTTCTGCACTTAGATTGTACACATAAGCATATTCTGATAGCCCAGATCCTGTGGCTCCGGTGGCTCCGGTTGGACCGATATCTCCTGTGGCTCCGGTCACTCCAGTGACTCCCGCCGCTCCAGTTACCCCGGTCGCTCCAGTGGCTCCGGCTGCTCCCGTGGCTCCGGTGGCTCCGGCTGCTCCCGTGGCTCCGGTGGCTCCGGTTGGACCGATATCTCCGGTCACTCCTGTGGCTCCCGCCGCTCCAGTTACCCCGGTCGCTCCAGTGGCTCCGGTGGCTCCGGCTGGTCCGGTTGGACCGATATCTCCTGTGGCTCCGGTCACTCCTGTGGCTCCCGCCGCTCCAGTTACCCCGGTCGCTCCCGTGGCTCCGGCTGGTCCTGTGGCTCCCGCCGCTCCAGTTACCCCGGTCGCTCCCGTGGCTCCGGCTGCTCCCGTGGCTCCGGCTGGTCCGGTTGGACCGATAGCTCCGGTCGCTCCTGTGACTCCGGTTGGACCGATAGCTCCGGTGGCTCCGGTCGCTCCTGTGACTCCGGTTGGACCGATATCTCCTGTGGCCCCGGTCACTCCTGTGGCTCCGGCTGGTCCGGTTGGACCGATAGCTCCTGTGGCCCCGGTCACTCCAGTGACTCCCGCCGCTCCAGTTACCCCGGTCGCTCCGGTGGCTCCCGCCGCTCCAGTTACCCCGGTCGCTCCTGTGGCTCCAGCTGGACCGATAGCTCCTGTGGCCCCGGTCGCTCCGGCTGGTCCGGCTGGTCCGGCTGGTCCGGCTGGTCCGGCTGGTCCTGTAACCCCTGGAATCCCTCGCAACCCTCGTAATCCTCGTTGTCCTACAATAACTTTTGTATAACAGATGGGACAGCAGTTACAGCAGTTTGGTTTCGGTAGTTTTTGTTTACATTTAGGGCATCTTCTATGCTGATCATAACCCATCAGCTGCTCATCTCCCTTAATGATTAATATATCATTATAATATGTTTAATTTATAAATAAGTGAGCACTAGTTTGATCCTCATTAAGTTTGTCAGCTGATCTTATATTATTTATCAATTTCTGTTTATAAATAACTCTTCACATTATTGTAATCCCTATTTGAAATCAATGGGGAAGCAGAAATATTTTGCCTTCCAGTCTACACTGCGGATTTTATCTGTTTCAACAATAAAAATTACATATTTGGCAAAAGATCTTCTCTTTGATGCGTCTGACCGTTTCGCGGGAAACGCCAGAATGCAGAGCGATTTCACGATATTTCACCCCGTCTACTACAAAGACAGTCCTGTGTTTCTCGTCAACTATTTCTTCAGTAGCTCAATCAAGAAAATCAACAATAGATTCACATTTCCAGAGCCATTTTTCTCGGCGGTCCACTTGGCGTAATTCTGCCTGACGTTCGCCCTCTGATCCCCTCGGCATCCCCGCTTCATCTCAAATCGATTCTCAGATAAAAGAGCATCCCCAAACCTTTTGTTTAATATCAGTAAGCATAGATACAACCCCTCCCTGTACCGATTCCTCAAAAAAGTTACTCACTCTATTATTCCCCTCCCTATACTGCTATCACAAAACCCGAATATAAAAATCCCATTGTATCCTGAAACTTTCATTTCTATCAGTTCTTATTTTTAATTTTAAAATACCGATTCCTCTTTTTGCTTTTGCCGCTCGTAAACTAGCAAATAAGCGTTCATCCTGTCTTTAAACTTCTTTTACAAGTAAAAGGTCGGCGTCTCTTCCGGATTATGCAGCCGTACCGTTTTTTTCTCACACACCAAAAATCCGAGCAGCAGGATAAGTGAGCAATAAACTCGCGGGCCATGTGTTTTTAACATGCGGCACTTATTTCATTCGATAATTAAGCGAGTTGAGACAAAAAGTGGTTTTCCTCTACAGAGTGATTCCTCAGCAACCCTTCCTTGCAAGAGAATAAAAAAAGCACCCAATCCGGGTGCTTCATACATTAAAATCATCGTCCTTCCTTCTTCAATCACACCATACTCAGCTGCGGTTCAAATAATTCATAGTGAATGGATTCCGGCGGTGTATTGAATTCAGAAATCAGCTTTTTCATTTCTTTAATGAACGACGGTGACCCGCACAGGTAAAAATCAGCATCTTTATCTGTCATCACTTCTTCTAACAGCTGTTTGTCAATCCGGCCTTCCCGAAAACGAATGTTTTCTGAACGGTCTTGTTCGGACGGCTCACTGTAAATAAAGAGGGTGTCAACGGATGAGTGTTCCGCGGCTTCTTCAGCTTCATGCCGCAACGCATGATACTCTCCGCTCCTTGCCGCATGGATAAAGAGAACGTTTCGCTGCGGCTGGGTTTCGGCAACCGTCTTTAACATGCTGATCATCGGGGTAATTCCGACACCGGCACTGATGAGAACCAGATTCTTTTTGGAATCAGGGTCTAATACGAAATCGCCGGCCGGAGCGCTGATCTCAATTGAATCCTTTTCGTGTAATTGGTCATGCAGATATGAAGAAACAATTCCGTCTTTTTTCACGGAAATCCTGTAATAATCCTTACCGGATACATCCGACAAACTGTACTGGCGGATATGCGTATAACCCGTGTCCGGAATGTATACTTTTACACTGATATACTGTCCCGCTTTGAACTCGGGGAGAACTTGTCCGTCTTCCGGTTTTAAATAAAACGACGTTATCTCCTTGCTTTCTTTTACCTTTTTATCAATTTTAAACGCCTTATAGTCTTTCCAGCCGCCTTTTTGCGTTTCCGCTTGTTCATACATGTCCTTCTCAATTCCGATAAAAGCGTCTGCAATGACGCCGTATGCTTTTTCCCATGCCTGAATGACCTCAGGAGCAGCCCCGTCTTTTAGCACATCCTTTATCGCGATTAACAAGTACTTTCCAACGATTGGGTAATGCTCGGGTTTAACACCGATACTCCGGTGTTTATGGCTGATTTGTTTGACGACGGGAACGATGTTTTCCAGCCGGTCAATATTGGCTGCGGCTGCAATCACAGCATTCGACAAGGCCGTACGCTGTGTTTTTTTCTTTTGATTCGTCTGATTAAAGATATTCAGCAGCTCAGGGTGATGCTGAAACAGCAGGTCATAAAATCGGCCTGTGATTTCTTCACCATGCTCTTCTAAGACCGGCACTGTGCTTTTAATGATTTCAATCGTTTTTTCATCGAGCATTCTGAAATCCCCCTAAAGATGTATGCATCTCGATTGACCTGAGAAAAGAATCGTTTTTGAATTCTTTTTTATAGATTTCCCCGCTCAAAAAGGGTTAGCCGTTCCAATTTGAGGCGGATTCAGGAAAAATCAGAAAAACGAAATTGCAGCTGAAAAATTGTGGACTTGCCATGGTGTACTTGTCCGATGCAAAATCCTCCTTGTCAGCATTTAATAAAGTACGGGAGGTGAGATGAATGGGTAAAAAATCGAAAGTGTATTACTGTGACCCTAAGTATATTGTGACTGACAAGTATACTGACAAAGAAGTGGTTTACGTCCATCCCATCAAACACATTAACAGAGAGCATATCCGTTATGTTCCCCGCCACGTTTATAAGGAAGAAACAATTCACGAAGTCATTGATCCGGGCGATCCGGGGAAATGCGGGTGTAAAAAGCAGAAAAAAAGACGCAAAAAGTAATTGGTTCGATTTCTTGCCTTATCTCAGGTTAAACACGTAAGTTTAAGCAGACCTCCGTACCTTTTGGCTCCTCTTTTTCAGAGGAGTCTTTTTTCATAAGCAAATACGTTGTGAGGCGGGAATCTGCCTGATATTCTTGTCATATACAAATTCACAGGAGGCATGATGTATGAGCAAAAAAATCGCAGTTCTGATGACAGATCAATTTGAGGATATTGAATATACAAGCCCGGCGGAAGCATTTAAAGAAGCGGGCCACAGTGTGGTGACAATAGATTTGGAAGCTGGGAAAGAAGTGACGGGCAAGCACGGTGAGAAAGTAAAGATCGATCAAGCGATCTCAGACGCAGACGCCAAGGAATTCGATGCGTTATTGATTCCCGGAGGCTTTTCACCGGATCTTCTGCGCGGAGATGACCGCCCGGGTGAATTCACTAAAGCATTCGTGGAAAATCAGAAACCCGTTTTCGCGATCTGCCACGGCCCGCAGCTGCTGATTGATACCGACCTTCTTAAAGGAAAAGATATCACGGGATTCCGCAGCATCCGCAAAGACTTAATCAATGCCGGCGCACATTATAAAGATGAAGAAGTCGTCGTGAGCCATAACATCGTAACAAGCAGAACGCCTGACGATTTGGAAGCCTTTAATCGCGAATCATTGAACCTGCTGAAATAAGCGAATAAAAATGAACAGACCCGTTCAGTCTGTTCATTTTTTTATGGATTTATAAAGAAATCCCAATAGTTAGACCTATTCTCTCCCCATCCATAATAAGTAAAATAAAGAGTGGGTTTTTCAACACTCGACGGGAGGTTCGCTATGTGGATGATCATTTTGCTGCTTATCATTTTAATCGGTTTTACCGGTAATATCGTCTCGCTTTTGAGAGCGCAAAAACACGCATCTCAAAGAATAATTGAGCTTTTAGAAAAGCAAAGCCGAAAATAATCTGTTAGCGCTGTGTTACCCATAATAGTAATAATAATTCCGGCAGATTTCCTGAAATATGATTTGATGCCCTTTCTCGTTCGGATGAAGACCTTCTGACATGCACATGCTGCGGAAAGCGGGATTATACGGGTCGATGAGATCAGTATCAAACAGATCGGCATACGGTACAGAGAGGAGTGTGCAGGCTTCTTTTTGGGCTTTCACATAGTCAGCCAGCTTCAGGCCCAGTTTATTTTTATCAGTATCACGGCGGACGATTTTTCCTTTTGACATTTTGGCTTGTCTCGTTGGGGTCACCACAATGATGCTCGCGCCTTTATTTCCGCTCCGCAGCTGCTGGATCACTTGGCAGAAGCCTCCGTAAAACGTGGTGATATCTTTTTCATCTGTGCCGATGGGAATGTGGTTGCACCAATCATCATCTGTTCCCTGGACAATGATGACATCATGTCCCTTTGTTTTAAGCGCCTGCTGATAAATGTTATCGCTTCCGTTGTTGCTCATATTAACGCCGCTGACAGACAGATTGGTTATTTCAGCGTTTGTCCGGTCTTTCAGAATGTCACCAAAGCCGTATTCCGCACGCAGCCCCCGGGCGACGCTGTCACCTAAGATCGCGATTTTCGAAGCCTTCCGCAGCCTGCTTATGCTGATGAAGTCAACGCTGATATGCCCGCTGTCCGTGATATGCAAAAGCTTGCTGCTTATGTTTGGCAAAGAGACTGTCTTTCCTTCAGAGTTATAAAAATCCTCATTCAGCTTCATTCGGCGTCATCCCTTCCTTTTTATCCTCCGGCATCTTTTTTGACATAAAAAACGGACACGAACAAACAGCGCCATGTTGTCAGTTCAGTGTCCGCAGATGATGATACTGGATCTTTTATGCAGTTCTCTTGCCATTATAGCAGATCCCCGTTACTTGTAATAGAGTCTGCAGTCAGCATTTAAAACAGCGTTTGCGGCTACGTTTTTGATGAGACCGTCTGCTGCGGGAACGGTGTGTCCGGCGATGCGTCCGTCTTTTGCTGCGGGAACGGTGTGTCCGGTGATGCGTCCGTCTTCTGCTGCGGGAACGGTGTGTCCGGTGATGCGTCCGTCTTCTGCTGCGAGAACGGTGTGTCCGTTTTCTGCTGCGGGAACGGCGCGAACATTTTTTAGAAACCGGTTCTTGGTATAAATACTCCCCTAAACCTTCTCTTTCCGCAACGGCAACTCCATGTTCAATTTCTTTAACAGAAATAGCGTTCAATTCTGTTCACCTCCCTTTTTCTTTACAACATAACGTATGAAATGAACCCCTCACGTGTATAAGCTTATCTCTCATATGAGCGAGAAATAGTCATTTATACAACAAAAAGACCCGTGGGAACGGGCCTTTTGCAGGCATTTTGCCGGGAACAAACGCAAACTTAAGATCGATTTATTTCTTCCTCTCGCTCTCCGGCTCGGGGTGAATCATTACCTGTGCTTGTTTGAATTCATTCGTAATATCTCTTTCAATGCGGTCACACAGGTCATGCACGTCTTTAATCGTCACGTGAGAGGCTACGACCAGGTGAAAATCAATATACTCCTGCGGGCCGGAGCGTCTTGTACGAAAATCGTGAATTTCAATAAATTCCTGTTGAAATGTTTCAATAATCTTTAAAATTGTTTTTTCTTCCTCTTCCGACAAACGGGTATCAATCAGCGGCGGGAATGCTTCTTTCATTAACTTAAACGCTTCATATATGATATACACCGCCAGCACCATACCTATAATGGGATCAAGTATGTACCACTCCGTTACGGTAACGACCAAAAGGCTTGCCGCTACGCCTAATGATGTGTACACGTCAGTCAGTAAATGCAGGGCATTTGATTTCATTGCCACGGAATTAACCTTTTCGGCTTCTCTTTTTACGAACTTCGAAACGATCAAATTAATGAGAGCCCCCGCAAGCATCACAACAATTCCCAATACAGGCAGATGAACCGGCGCCGGGTTCACCAGTTTTTGAACGCATTCATATATCATCCAAATCCCTGCCGCAAAAATCAGAATCGTCTCGATAGTCCCCGACAGATTCTCGACTTTTCCATGACCGTACGGATGCCCTGTATCAGCCGGCTTTTTTGAAATCCTGACGGAGATAAAGGCAATGAAGGCGGCGATCAAATCTAAAAAAGAATGAATGGCTTCAGAAAGTATCGCGACAGATCCGGTTATGATCCCCACCACTATTTTGAGCATGACGACCAGGGAATTGCTTATAACCGATAAAAAAGCGATTTTAGAGGTGTTTTCCACCGTGATCCTCCTCTTTTTAACTTCTTGAATTTATCGTATCAAACGGCATTCGTGTGGGTCTACGGCAACGTTTTTCACAAAAGCCATACATGTAACTCACCATAAACTAAGTTGGAAAGCGACAAAACAGGCGCACCTTTCTTTCAGCACTCAAGTCCCATTGACAAGATATAACCGCTTACATTATAGTAGTTTCATGAATAACCACTACGGAGGATGTTTATGGAGGATGTTCTGAAAGAATTACAGAAGTTTGGATTTTCTCAATATGAATGTAAAGCATATATCGGCTTGTTGAAACACTCGCCTGTTACCGGATATGAAATCAGCAAAAGGTCAGGCGTCCCCCGCTCAATGATCTATGAAGTATTGGGGAAATTAGTTGATAAAGGCGCTGTCCATATTGTGCCGTCTGATCCGGTTACATATGCTCCGCTTGCCGGAAAGGAATTAATCGACCGGCTCCGGCACGATTTCGAGAGCTCATTCGGCTACCTTGAGGAAAAGTTATTGGCACTGGAAAGCGAGCAGGAGATGAATGTCATCCGCCGCATCAGCACGAATGATCATGTCATCAATGAGATGAAGGATATGATTGAAAAAGCCGAGGAAGAGTTGTGGCTGTCTGTCTGGGAACAGCAGATTCCCTTTATTCAAGAAGCCGCTAACAAACGCGCCGCCGAACAATTGCCCGTCTTTTCGATTGTGTTCGGCCCTCCGGAAGTGAAGCTCGGAAATACGACAAATCATAATATGTCTCCTGAAGTGGCGGAGAAACGGATGGGCGGAAGATTAACGATAGCTGCCCGCGATAATAAAGAAGTCTTAATCGCCAATTTTTCTCCGCAGACGAATGCCTGGGCCATTAAATCAGAAGATCCCGCTCTCGTTCTCGTGGCCATGGAATATATGAGGCACGATCTGATGTTCGCGGAGCTTGTGAAAGAAGTCGGGGCTGAGAAAGTTGAAGGCCTGATGAAACAAAACCATTCGTTATTTCATGTCGTCACCGGAAATCGGTTCATATAAATGTGAACCGTATTTTCTTTGATTTTTTCATTAGTCGTTATCATTATAATCTCTATGAAAGGAGTATAAAAAATGATTAACACAGAAGGGCAAAAAACCGCCGTTTCCCGGGAAATGAACGATACGTTTTTACAGGGGGTGCGGGATTGTGTGCCTACGCTGCTGGGCTATATGAGCATCGGTTTTGCTTTCGGCATCGTTGGCGTTGCCTCTCATCTAAGCATTCTTGAAATTTGTTTGTTATCTTTGTGTGTCTATGCCGGCGCCGCCCAATTTATTATTTGCTCGCTCCTTGTTTCCGGGAGTCCGATTTCCGCCATTATTTTAACGACGTTTATCGTCAATCTGCGGCACCTTCTGCTGAGCCTGACCATCGCGCCGTATTTCACGAAATACTCTTTGGCGAAAAATATCGGCTTCGGGGCTTTGCTTACTGACGAATCTTTCGGAGTAGCGGTGAACAAAGCGGCTCAGAACGGCAGGTTATACGATAAGTGGATGAACGGCCTCAATATAACCGCTTACATGTGCTGGGTTATTTCCTGCGTGATGGGCGGGCTTCTCGGACAATGGATATCTGATCCTTACGCGCTCGGCCTGGACTTTGCTTTGCCCGCTATGTTTGCGGCGCTGCTTGTGCTGCAATTGCAATCGTCCGCTTCGGAAAAGCTGAAGCACAGCCTCTCCTTAATTCTCTATATGATCATTTTTATGGTCTTGTTATCGTATTTCGTCCCGTCACACATCGCGGTCATCGTCTCAACCGTGATTGTGGCAACGATCGGGGTGGTGACGGACAAATGAGCATCAGCACACAAATGATCTGGATTATACTCGGCTGCATGATTGTTACACTTGTGCCGCGCATTGTTCCGTTTATATTTGTCCGGAACATTCAGATGCCTGAGTTGGCTTTAAAATGGCTCTCCTTTATTCCGCTTTGCATTTTGACGGCTCTGGTAACGGAAAGCATGATTGTGAAAACAAACAGCGCTTTGACCTTTGATTGGAAAGCAATGATCGTTCTCATCCCGACATTGCTTTGCGCGATGCGGACAAAAAGCTTATCCATCACGGTCATCACAGGAGTCGTGCTGATGGCCGCCGTCAGGCTGATATGGTGACAATCAAAAGCCTCCATTCCGCAGAATGGGGGCTTTCCCTTTATGATGTCGGATTTTCTTCTTCCGTCTCTGATTCCTCGGCTTTGGCTTCGGCGTTTATGCTTTGCTGCTGTTCCCAATGATCCCGCTGCAATCTTTCTTTTGCGATGGTAAACATGAAATTCACGGCGCAGCACCCCTTCCCTGTTTTGCTTATACTATGTACTGTACTCATTTCCCCGTGCAGTATTCACAAAACATAAAAAAGCAGCCTGCCGCATTGAGCGGCCGGACTGCTTTTTATTTTCAGTACGTGATCAGGAAGTATTTTTTCTTTCCGCGGCGCAGTACGGTAAATTGATCTTCAATGCGGTCTTCCGCAGTCAGAAGATGCCCGATGTCCGTCTGGCGCTCGCCGTTAATGTAAACAGCTCCGTTTTGAATGTCTTCGCGGGCCTGCCGTTTTGAAGGCGACAATTTAGATTCCACAAGCACGTCTACTAAAGACAGTTCTTCAGAGCGGTCTTTTTCAAACGAAGGTACATCTTTAAATCCTACCTTGACGTCTTGAGCGGAAAGCTCTTTAATATTGCCGCTGAACAGCGCCTGGGAGATATGAACGGCCTGCTCAAGCGCTTCGCGGCCGTGTACAAGAACAGTCACCTCTTCAGCGAGACGTTTCTGCGCTTCTCTTTTCTCAGGAGCCGTCTCCGTTTTTTCAGCATAACCTTCAATTTCCTCTTTTGATAAGAAAGTAAAGTATTTTAAGTATTTGACGACGTCGCGGTCATCTGTATTGATCCAGAACTGGTAGAATTCGTACGGCGATGTTTTTTCTTTATCAAGCCAAATGGCGCCGCCTTCCGTTTTGCCGAATTTCGTGCCGTCAGCTTTTGTGACGAGCGGAATGGTAAGACCGAAAGCTTTCGCTCCTTCTTCTTCTGATTTTCTGATCAGTTCAAGACCGGCCGTGATGTTGCCCCACTGGTCACTGCCTCCGATTTGGAGTTTGCAGTTCTTTTCTCTGTACAGATTCAGAAAATCGTAGGATTGCAGGATCATGTAGCTGAATTCCGTGTAAGAAATTCCGGTTTCAATTCTTGAGCTTACAGTATCTTTCGCAAGCATGTAGTTAATTCCGAAGTTCTTTCCGACGTCGCGGAGAAATTCAATGATGCTCAGCTTTCCGATCCAGTCAAAGTTGTTCGCTATGACAGCGGGGTTTTCTCCGGCCTCGAAATCTAAAAATCGGGAAAGCTGATTTTTAATTTTTTGCGACCATTCGACAACGATATCCTGAGTATTTAACGTACGCTCCGCTTTTTTGCCGCTCGGATCGCCGATCAGTCCCGTCGCGCCGCCTACAAGCGCAATCGGATGGTGGCCTGCAAGCTGGAAACGGCGCAGTGTCAATATCGGCAGAAGGTGTCCGATGTGCAGGCTGTCAGCCGTCGGGTCAAACCCTGAGTATAAACGGATTTTTTCTTCGTTCAGCTGTTTATTCAGTCCTTCTTCATCCGTCATTTGCTGGATTAAGCCGCGGAATGATAAATCCTCTAATAAGTTAGTCATTTTGTCTGCTCCTTTGTTTATGAAAATAAAAAACGCCCCTTCGTTTAAAACGAAGGGACGATATAATCGCGGTACCACCCTACTAATAAAAGCATAAAAAAGCTTTTATCACTCTTTTTGATAACGGACCGTGTCCGTTCTTTCACTACTGAAAGCCTTGGAATGGCTTTGTTCGCAAAAGCGGTTCATGAGTGTATTCGGCATATCTTATGTGCTGATTTTCACCGGCCATCAGCTCTCTTGAACAATCAGATACCCTACTTGTCTCAATCAAAACCTTTTCGTATGAAGCTTACTCATTTTTAACATAAATAAGATACGATGTCAACGCCGTCTTTAATCTTCCATTGTGGACAGGTCGCCTGCCGGCAGGTTCAGCTCCCACGCCTTCAGCACACGTCTCATGATTTTTCCGCTCCGTGTTTTCGGAAGTTTATCTTTGAATTCAATTTCCCGCGGTGCGGCATGCGCGGCAAGCCCCTGTTTTACAAAGAGGCGAATGTCCTCCTTCAGCTGATCGGATGGCTCATGCCCTTCTCTGAGCGCGATAAACGCTTTAATAATTTCTCCCCGGACAGGGTCCGGCTTTCCGATGACGCCGGCTTCGGCAATCGCCGGATGTTCAACAAGTTTGCTTTCGACTTCAAACGGGCCGACGCGCTCGCCGGATGTCATGATGACATCATCGACTCTGCCTTGGAACCAGAAATAACCGTCTTCATCCATATAAGCAGAATCTCCGGAAACATACCAGCCGCCCGGCATGAAATAAGAATCATATTTCTCTTTGTTGTTCCAAATGGAATCCATCATCGACGGCCAGCCCTTTTTAATGGCGAGATTTCCCATTCGGTACGGCGGAAGCTCATTTCCCTGATTGTCAACGATCGCCGCTTCCACTCCCGGAATCGGTTTCCCCATTGAACCCGGCTTGATCTCCATGCAAGGATAATTGCAGATGAGCTGTCCGCCCGTTTCTGTCATCCACCACGTGTCGTGGATGCGCTTGCCGAATACTTTATGTCCCCACTTGATGACCTCGGGGTTCAAAGGTTCTCCGACACTCAGGACGTGACGAAGTGAAGTAAGGTCAAATCTGGATGCCATTTCATCTCCGGCGCCCATAAGCATTCTGAAAGCCGTCGGAGCGCTGTACCAGACGCTGACACCGAGCTTCTCAATCGTGCCGTACCAGTTTTCCGGACTGAATCTGCCGCCGACGATCACATTCGCCGCTCCGTTCAGCCACGGCGCAAATATCCCGTACACCGTCCCGGTCACCCAGCCCGGGTCCGCAGTGCACCAGTAAATATCGTCTTCTTTAAGATCAAGCACCCACTTGCCGGTCTGGTATTGCTGAATCATGGCTTCATGAACGTGGAGCACACCTTTAGGCGTTCCGGTAGATCCTGATGTGTAGTGAAGCAGGTAGCCGTCTCTTCTGTCCATCCATTCAATATCAAGTCTCGTGCTTTCTCCCTCAGCCGCTTTATCATAATGAATGATTTTATCTCCCGTTTCTTTGCTGCCGCCGACAATGAAAATATGCTCGAGGTCGGGCAGGCTGTCCGCCGGAATCCGTTCGGCCAGTTCAGGTGTTGTCACGACAACCTTTGCCTGGCTGTTCAAGAGGCGGTCTTTGACGGCGCCTTCCATAAACGCTTCAAATAAAGGACCGGCGATCGCACCGATTTTAATTGCGCCGAGCATGATAAAGTAAAGCTCCGGCGAACGCGGCATGAAAATAAAAACGCGGTCCCCTTTTTCCACGTTTCCATACCGTCTCAGTACATTTCCCGCCCGGTTCGATTCCTCCATCATTTCTTTAAATGTGTATTTTTCATCCCGATTTGCGTCCTTGTAATATAGCGCTACTTTGTTTTTTCGAAATGATTCGGCATGACGGTCAATCGCTTCGTACGCCGCATTCAGCTTCCCCGTCTGATGCCAGGAAAACGCCGCTTCGACCTCTTTCCAATCGAAGCTGCGGTACGTTTCCTCATAATTTCGCAGATGATAATTCCCCTTTTCCGCCGGCAACGCTTTCAAATTCATGCAACATCCCCCTTTGCTTATCTATAGACTAATTATAGTAGATGTTCACAGTTTTCTCAATTTTTAAAATATAAATTACAACACTATTGAAAACGCTTTATATTTTGTTATGCTTAAAAGAGATGTGTTTTTATTAAGAACCGACAGGCGGTGAATCAGTGAAACATCATAAAACGTACCATTCTTCATCAATTCAGACAGCAGCCGGCCCTCTTTTAGTAGAAGGGCCCGTTCCTCCAGGGGATCTAGCACAGTATGAGTTTCATGAAGGTCTGACAGCCTTTCGCCTTCCTCATGAACAGCACAAAGCGTTAATCGAGATCGCCGGGCTTCCTGAAGGTCGGATCATTATTGCCAGGGACGGACAGACGATTATCGGCTATGTGACGTATTTATATCCTGATCCGCTTGAACGGTGGTCTGACGGAAATATGGAAGACCTCCTTGAACTCGGGGCGATCGAGGTCGCTCCCGGCTACAGGGGCTGTTCTGTCGGAAAAACTTTGCTGACAGTCAGCATGATGGATGAACAGATGGAACGGTACATCATCATGACGACGGAATATTACTGGCATTGGGATTTAAAAGGAATGAAAAAAGATGTGTGGGAATACAGAAAGATCATGGAAAAGATGATGAATGCCGGGGGTCTTGTCTGGTTCGCAACGGATGAACCGGAAATCAGCTCTCATCCGGCCAATTGTCTGATGGCCCGCATCGGCAGGCACGTCAGTCAGGAGTCAATTGAACAGTTCGACAGGCTTCGTTTTTATCAGCGATTTATGTATTGACTGACATACAAAGGGGATAAAAAGATGATTGCAGAACAAATCATGAAACGGGACGTCATCACCGTCTCAAAACACGACTCCATTGAAACAGCCGTCCGTAAAATGAAGATATATCATATCCGCCATCTCCCTGTCATCGACGACGAGCTGCACGTCATCGGTATTGTCACAGACAGAGACATTAAACAGGCCGGCCCCGGCAGCTTTGAACAAAAGGAACGCGGCGCGTTTCTGACAAACAAAGTGGAGACCATTATGAAGCGCAATGTCATCTGCGCCCATCCGCTTGACTTTGTGGAAGAAATATCCGCTTCCTTTTATGAGCACGGCATCGGCTGTCTGCCGATTACGGTAAACCATAAGCTGACGGGCATTTTAACGAAAACCGACGTGCTCCGGACTTTCGTCAGCCTGACAGGCGCGGCCCAGCCGGGATCACAGGTGGAAATCCTGGTGACGGATATGACAAAAAGCCTTGCTGATCTCAGCTGCATGTGCCGTGATCTTCAGCTGCAAATCCTGAGTGTGCTCGTCTATCCCCATGAGTCCGCCGGGTCGAACATTCTCGTCTTTCGGGTGAAGACGATGAATCCGCTCCCTTTTATCCGTGCCGTTCATGAAGCCGGATACAATGTCTTATGGCCGAAACATTTGAGGGATCAGCCATGAGAGACAGCGTTTTTGTTTACTCGCCTTCTTATCAGACGTATCAATTTCATCAGGAACATCCGTTCAATCAGCGTCGCGTGCTTTTAACATACGATCTGCTTCAGGCGGCGGGTGCGTTTGACGAAGGAGATATCGTCACACCGCGCACGGCCGCTAAAGAAGAGCTGGCTCTCGTTCATACGGAGGATTATATACAGGCGGTGGAACTAGCGGGTGCGGGCCGGCTCCCTGCCGCAGAAGGAGAAAGCTATGGTCTCGGAACGGAAGACACCCCCGTTTTTGCCGGCATGCATGAAGCCGCGTCACTTCTGGTGGGCGGCACCTTAACGGCGGCTGATTATGTCATGACGGGACAAGCCAGGCACGCCTGCAATTTAGGAGGCGGCCTTCACCACGGCTTCCGCGGCAGGGCCTCAGGCTTTTGTATCTATAATGACAGCGCCGTGGCCATCCAATACATCCAGAAGAACTACGGGGCAAAAGTGTTATACATTGATACAGACGCCCATCACGGCGACGGCGTTCAATTTACGTTTTACGACAGGTCTGATGTCTGCACTGTTTCTTTTCACGAGACCGGGCGTTATTTATTTCCCGGGACGGGACAGGTACTGGAAAAAGGAAGCGGGCAAGGCTACGGCTATTCTTTTAACATTCCGCTGGACGCTTTCACAGAGGATGATTCCTTTCTTCACGCTTACAATACGGCCGCCTCAGAAATCGCGGCTTTTTTCAAGCCGGATGTGATTCTTACCCAAAACGGTGCGGACGCCCATTATTACGACCCATTGACACACCTGTCCAATACAATCTCCATTTATCAGGAGATCCCGCGGCTCGCTCATTCATTAGCCCATCAATATTGCAGCGGCAGATGGATCGCGGTCGGCGGCGGAGGATACGATATTTGGAGAGTCGTCCCGAGAGCATGGAGCCGCATTTGGCTTGAGATGAAAGGGATTGATCCCGGGGAGCGCATACCGCAGAAATGGATTGATAAATGGCAGAAGCACTCCCCCTGCACGTTGCCCGCTTTTTGGAGTGATCCTGAACAATTATATCCTCCGATTCCCCGCAAAGAAGAAATTTCAGAAAAAAATGCCCAAACCGTGGAAAAAGCACTTTTTGCCATCCGGTCTGAGCAGCGGTATAAAACTAAATAAAAAACGACCTTATGAGGAGGTCGTTTTTTTGATCACAATTTCTACACGGCGGTTTTCTTTCATATGTCCGGGACTTTTGTTGTCCTTCACAGGTTTCGTATCCGCATACCCGGCAGAGATAAACCGTTTGGCGGAAAAGTCTTCATTCGCGGTAAAATACCGGATCACACTCGCCGCTCTTGCAGACGACAGCTCCCAATTTGACGGAAATTGATAGGTGGAAATCCGGCGGCTGTCCGTATGGCCTTCTACCTGTATGTCATTCGGAATTGTTTTTAAAAGCACCGCGATCTGATGCAGAACCGGCTCGGCGTTTTTCAGCACATCCGCTTTTCCCGTCTGAAACAGAACGGCCTCCTGCAGCACAAGAACCACTCCGCGCTCATCGCGCTTCGCCGTCAATTTCGAACTCAAATGATGCGCTTTTATGTATGTCTTCACGTTTTGTAACAGCAAATCCTGTTCTTTATTTTCGTTTGCTTTGTCTGATGACGCCAGTTCACCCCCGCTGCCTTTTGTATGAATCGATGAAACGGCAGATTGAAATTTTTCCGCGTCTATTTGCGACATCGAAAAAAGCAATATAAAGAACACGAGAATGAGCGTGATCAAGTCAGCGAACGTCACCATCCATCTCGGTGAACCGCCGGAATGTTCCGGTTTGTTTCTTCTTTCAAAACGCTCTTTTCTAAGCTTCATGGACAGCGCCCTTTTTCTTGTTCGCAGGCTGTCCTTTACGCCAGTCTTCTCTTGAGCTGAAGACGACGAGCTGACTTTCGAGGTTGCGGGGATTTTTGCCCGATTGGATGCCGACAACCCCTTCGATCATGACCTGTTTGATGAAAATTTCACTTTCCGTTTTTTCTTCAAGCTTTGCCGCGATTGGGATAAATACCAAGTTGGCAAGCAGCGCTCCGTACAGCGTCGTCAATAGCGCAACAGCCATGTTCGGTCCGAGGGTATGCGGGTCATTTAAGTTTTTGAGCATGAGAACGAGTCCGACGAGCGTCCCGATCATTCCCCAGGCGGGTGCGAAATCACCGGCTTTTTCAAAAACGCGTCTTCCTTTTCTGTGTCTTTCTTCCATCGCGGCGATCTCAGAATCCATCACCAGCCGGATCGTTTCCTCGTCCCAGCCGTCAATCGCAAGCAAAAGCCCTTTTTTTAAAAACGGATCCTTGATCTCACGCGCCTGGTCATCCAGAGACAGAAGCCCCTGCCTGCGCGCCTGCTCCGAAAGGCTGACAAATACTCTGACAAGCTCTTTCACATTATCATCCTGACGGGAGAATACCTGTTTCAGAACAGAAGGGGTTTTCTTTAAATCCCTCGGCGGAAAGCTGATAAAGATCGCCGCAGCAAGGCCGCCTGTGACGATTAAAAAAGAAGTCAGATCTAAAAATGAACTGATTCCCGCCAGTCCCGTCCCTGACAGAATACCGATTGCGACAATAATACAGCCTAACATAAAGCCAACGGGCGTCAGATAATCAAAACGTTTCATATCTTCTCCTTACTCAAGTAAAAAAGCAAGATTCCACCCCTCAGAGTGAAGCTTGCTTTTCCGTTTTTTTATGACTTGGTTGATTGTCTTAATTCGATGCGGTGAGGCAATTCGACGATCTGCTCTTCAACCGGCTCTTTGTTCATCAGTTTTGTCAAAAGTCTCATCGCCACGGCGCCGATATCGTACGTAGGCTGCACGACTGTTGAAAGCTGAGGGCGGACCATCAGGCTCAATCTCGTATTGTCAAAACCGATAATATCAAGATCATCAGGAATCGAAAGACCTTGATCTTGGGCCGCATGGATAATGCCGAGGGCCATTTCATCCGTCGCAGAAAGAATCGCCGTCGGTTTCCGGTCAAGGCCCATCAAGCTTTGAAGCGCCTCCATACCGGAATCATAGGTGTAATCGCCTTCCGCTACGAATTGCTCGTTAAACGGAATCGCCGCTTCTTCAAGCGCCCGTTTGTACCCTTGCAGTTTTTTCGAACGGTTGATCGGCTCTTGCATCGGTCCGGAGACGAGTGCAATATCGCGATGCCCTTTATCAATGAAAAGCTTAACGGCATCATAAATCGCCTGTTCATAATCAATGGCGACAGAAGGCGTCTCGCCCTGTTCTTCCACTGATGCCGCCAAGACGATCGGCACAGGAGAGCGCTTAAATTCTTCGACATGCTCGTCCGTAATGTTGCCGCCCATAAATACGATACCGTCCACTTGTTTGCCAAGCATCGTATTTAACAGATGCAGTTCTTTCTCAAGATTTTGGTCCGAGTTGCTTAAAATAATATTATATTTGTACATCGTCGCGATATCTTCAATTCCACGCGCAAGTTCAGAGTAGAAAATGCTTGAGATATCAGGGATGATGACGCCGACCGTAGTCGTTTTTTTGCTTGCAAGCCCTCTTGCCACCGCATTCGGGCGATAGCCGAGCCGATCAATGGCTTCCAATACTTTTTTTCTGGTCGTCGGTTTTACATTCGGGTTGCCGTTCACGACGCGGGAAACAGTCGCCATACTGACATTTGCTTCTCTGGCCACATCGTATATCGTAATGTTGCTCACTGAAACCACTCCTTTTACTGGATACACTTATCCTTATCTATAGCATAAACACTTTATGTAAAGAAATGTCGTACGATTTCGCATTCTGTCGTTTATGATTGTAAGCGTAAGTCAGTAGTGTACATTATTTTTCATTATTCATCAAATTTAAATATCTCTCATGAAATTATACACGTTTTTCCCAGTGATGAAAACGTTCACTTTCATTTTATAATTAAATAAAATGAAGATACGAAAAAAAAGCCGCGCGTGGCGGCCTTTAAAGAGCGGAACGTTGTATTATGCTTTTACTTTCAGCATTGGCTTTAATTCGTTCAGCCATTTCTCGAATTCAGGTATATCCATCTGCTGCGCAGAGTCTGAAAGGGCAACGGAAGGATCAGGGTGAACTTCGGCCATCACGCCGTCAGCGCCGATCGCAAGCGCCGCTTTTGCTGTCGGAAGCAGGAGATCGCGGCGGCCTGTTGAATGTGTGACGTCAACAAACACCGGCAAGTGAGTTTCCTGTTTCAAAATCGGCACGGCAGAAATGTCGAGTGTGTTTCTCGTTGCCGTTTCGTACGTTCTGATACCGCGCTCACAAAGAATGATTTGGTCGTTTCCTTGTGACATGATGTATTCAGCTGCATTGATGAACTCTGAAATTGTTGCGGCAAGACCGCGTTTTAACAATACCGGCTTTTTAACGGAACCGGCGGCTTTCAGCAATTCAAAGTTTTGCATGTTCCGCGCGCCGATCTGAATGACGTCAATGTAATCAATCGCTTGCTCAATGTGGGCGGGCGTTACGATTTCACTGATCACCGCGAGGTCATATTCATCAGCGACACGTTTAAGAATTTGCAGGCCTTCTACGCCGAGACCTTGGAAATCATACGGACTTGTGCGGGGTTTAAACGCGCCCCCGCGCAGGATTTTAATGCCTTGTTTTTTCGCTGCGGCCGCTACTTCGGCAACCTGCTCATAGCTTTCTACGGCACAAGGTCCGACGATGAATCTCTGATCGCCGTCACCGATTTTTTCACCTTTAATGTCAACGATCGTATCTTCTGCTTTTTTCTTCCGGGAGACGAGCAACGCTTTGCTGTGATCCTCTTCTTGAAGTTCAAGTCCGGCTTTGAAAATTTCTTTGAAAATATGCTGGATCGTTGAGTTTTCAAATGGGCCGTCATTGCTTTCAATAATGCGGTTAAGCATTGTACGCTCTCTGACAGGGTCAAATCGGTTGACACCCTGTGCTTCCTTTGCTTTACCGATTTCTTTTACAACGGCTCCGCGTTCATTGATTAATTTAAGGATTTCTAAGTTTAGTGCGTCTGCCTGCTGTCTTAGGCTCTCTAATTCCTTGTTGCTCATCTTTTTCATCCCTTCTATGCTATGTTTTATTTTAATGGTTAACATGCATCTTACTACAGTTATGCGAAAATAGGAATATGAAATAATAAATTTTTTCACATTCTACTTTATCACAAAAACGCTTTTAAGCTTTTATGCGTTGAAGCAGTATATATTGATATCCTACATGATCCGGCTGAAATGATCAATAGTTTTTTTCAAAAAAAAAACCGCCGGTATCAACCGGCGGCCAGCAATTATGAAAGGTGCTGCTCTATTGCGTTTTTTGTGATTTGTGAATGAGACGCGTGCCATTTCACTTCGCCGTTTGCAATGACGAATACTTGCGGGCTTTCATGTTTCACGCCGTATGTCTCGGCGATATAGTTTGAAAGCGGCCGGCTGTCCTGCACCTGCAGGTAATAAGAAGGCACTTCCGAATGCGCCGATGCAAAGGCGTCAAACTCCTGAAACGCGGCTTGGCTGATCGGGCAGGTTGTGCTGTGTTTCAAAAACACGAGCGTGTTTTCTTTCTCAGCGGCATTTTTGAACTCTTCCTCAGACGATATCAGCTGTTTTGTCATGTCGGTTATCTCTCCTTATTGAGGATCAGCGATTTGCCTGACCGGCTTTTTCCCCGGCGTCTTCCGCTTCGGCCTTGATGCTTTGGGCCGTGTCCTGCATTTCGCTTCTCGTCTCTTCGGCTTTCTCGGTTAGTGTGCTCTTAGAACGGTCTTTTAAATCCTTCACTTTATTCATAATCTGGCCTGACTGATCAGCTACCAGCTGGGTGATATTAGATGTTTTGTCTTTGGCGATGCTGACATATTGAGAGCCTTTTTCTTTCGCGTCGGCCGTCATTCTGTCCGTCTTATCCTTTAACGCAGAAGCCTGACTGCCGAGATCGTCGCGCAGCTCCTTACCTGATTTAGGCGCCAGAAACAACGCCGTTGTCGCGCCGATAATTCCCCCGATCAGCGTTCCGATTAAAAAATCCTTACTATTGATTCCATCTTTGCTCATTATGATTCCTCCTTAGTGGATTTTTCTTATGATTAAAGCGATGTTTTTTTCTTTTGCTTCCACTTGTCCCATATTTCCATAGCGGCCTGGCTCCAGGTGACAACCTGACTGATCTTATCCTGATTCTCTCTTACAGAGGCCGTAACGGAACCTGCTGCCTGCTTTATGGATGTATTAAACTGCTGGACGGAAGTTCCCACTTCCTGGACAGCATGGACAACCGTATTTAATTTCTCTGATTTTTCCTGAATGTCTTCCGCGAGACGGTTTGTCTTATGTAACAGCTCGGTTGTCTCTGCGGTAATGCCTTTCATCTGCCCTTCAAGGCCGTCTAAAGTCGAGGCAACGTTTGTTAAAGTCATCTGCACGGACTTTAATGTTTTGGACAGATAGATGACGAGGATGAGAAATGCAACGGCAATGAGTGCGACACTTAAGTAAAGAATGATGATCATCTAATACCTCCTTAATGCAGGATATAGTGGTATATACCCAATTCTTAAAATGATAAACATATATGAAAGATCTGTATGTATACTATTTCTCCGTTTCTCGGTAAATCCCTTTGCAGCACGCGCAAAAAAGCAGTGAGAGCCCCACTGCTTTTTCGTTACGCTATGACGTTTTCATAGGCTCTCATATATTTTTGAATGTCTCCGGCGCCCATGAAGATCAGCACTGCGCCTTCATGCGCTTTTAACACGGATGTGTCATTTTCTTCAATGAGTTCTGCGTTATCGATTTTTTCCTGAAGATCCGTGATCGTGAGCTTGCCGACGTTCTCGCGGGCTGAGCCGAAAATGTCACACAGATACACGCGATCGGCCGCGCTTAAACTTTCTGCGAATTCATCAAGGAATGATTGCGTCCGTGTAAACGTATGCGGCTGAAATACCGCGATAATTTCACGTTCGGGATATTTTTGGCGCGCCGCCTCAATCGTGACTTTGATTTCAGTCGGATGGTGGGCGTAGTCGTCGATCAGTACCTGGCTGCCGATCACTTTTTCATTGAATCTGCGTTTGACGCCGCCGAATGATTCAAGTCCGCGCTTAATCATGTTCACGTCTATCTCTTCATAGTGGCAGAGCGCAATAACCGCTAAGGAATTGAGGACATTGTGATGCCCGTATGCCGGGATGTAGAACGTATCGTAAAACGTATTGCGGACAAAGACGTCAAATGTCGTGCCTTCCGTATTTTTCACGATGTTTCTCGCTTGAAAATCATTTTCTTCTCCCGTGCCGTAATACACGACAGGCACATTGGCGTGAATTTTCGGCAGGTACTCGTCATCACCGCAGGCAATGATGCCTTTGTTAACTTGAAGCGCCATGTTTTGGAAAGCATCAAACACATCGTCAATGTTGGCGAAATAATCAGGGTGGTCAAAATCAATATTCGTCATAATCGCATAATCAGGCTGATAGCTTAAGAAATGACGGCGGTACTCGCAAGCTTCAAATACAAAGTATTCGCTGCTTTCATTTCCTTTGCCCGTTCCGTCCCCGATAAGAAACGAAGTCGGCTTCGCCTGCTGCATCACGTGTGCCAAGAGGCCCGTTGTGGACGTCTTGCCGTGTGCGCCCGTTACCGCGACACTTGTGTATTTTTTCATATATTCAGCTAAAAATTTATGATATCTGATGACAGGAATCCCTTCAGCGAGCGCCTTTGCGATTTCCGGATGAGAATCAGGGAATGCGTTTCCGGCGATTATCGTTAAGCCGGGTTTGATGTTATCGGCGCTGAACGGATAGATCGGGATATTTCTTTTTTCAAGGGCAGCCTGAGTGAAAATCTGCTTCTCGATATCCGATCCCTGCACCTGATACCCTGTATCATGCAGGATTTGAGCAAGCGGGCTCATACCTGTCCCTTTTATTCCAACAAAATGATAAACAGTCATAATCGTACCTCCAACAAACGTCTATCTGTTCCCCAGTATATGACGCTCATTTCATTTTGCGACCGCCGCGGGCAAAAAGCCCGCACAGCGGCGCTTCCATTTATTTTTACGTTATCGTCAGTATCTGTAACTTTCTTTTTGATTAAACCTGCCGCATGATATTTCAGCGCGTGACAGTGATGCAGTTTTGATGGTCCATCCACTATCATACCATGTTTGTGAGAAAAATGAACGATATTCTTATTCTTGAGCAATGTCAGCGGCCGTAATCAGCACTTCACGGGGTTTGCTGCCCTTCGCTTCTGAGATCATGCCTTCGGCTTCCATCATGTCAATCAGCCTCGCGGCGCGATTATAACCGATTCTGAACCTTCTTTGAAGGCTTGAGGTGCTGGCGCTGTTTTGCTCCACGACGAATTGGCACGCCTCAGGAAACAGTTCGTCTTCTTCCTTGAGGGCGGTTCCCTGCCTGATCAGTTCTTCCTGTTCAAACAAATAAGAAGGCGGCAGCTGCTTTCTGACATGAGAGACGACGCGGTCAATTTCTCTGTCGGATACAAAGTTGCCCTGCAGGCGCACCGGTTTTCCGGTACCGTTTTCCCAGTACAGCATGTCGCCTTTTCCGAGCAGCTTTTCCGCTCCCGCCATGTCGATGATCGTTCTGGAATCTACCTGGCTTGAGACGGAGAATGCAATCCTCGTCGGTATGTTTGCCTTGATCATTCCGGTAATGACATCGACAGACGGACGCTGTGTCGCGACAAGCAGATGAATGCCGCAGGCTCTCGCTTTCTGCGCGATTCTGGCAATGCTTTCTTCCACATCGTTCGGCGCGACCATCATTAAATCAGCAAGCTCATCAATGACCACTACGAGGTACGGAAGCTTTTCGCCTGTCTTATGATCGGCGGTTAATTCATTAAAGCGGCCGATATCTCTCACACCCGAATGTGCAAACAGTTCATATCGCCGTTCCATCTCTTCCACAACCCATTTTAACGCGGCGGTCGCGGCTTTGGCGTCCGTGATGACGGGGCTGACCAAATGCGGAATTTGGTTATAAGGCGCAAGCTCGACCATTTTCGGATCAATCAGAAGCATTTTGACATCACTCGGATCCGCCTTATAAAGCAGACTGACCAAAATGGTATTGATGCAGACGCTTTTTCCCGATCCTGTCGCACCCGCTATCAACCCGTGCGGCATCTTTTTCAAATCAATGACGACCGGGTTTCCGGAAATATCGACACCGAGCGCGGCTGTAAGCGGAGACGGATTCGTCCTGAAAGCGGCGCTTCTGATCATCTGCCTTAAATCGACGACTTTGCTTACGCGGTTCGGAACTTCAATGCCGATCGTGTTTTTACCGGGGATCGGCGCCTCAATCCGAATATCCTTGGCAGACAGGCTCAGTTTAATATCATCTGCTAAGTTTGTAATTTTGTTTACTTTCACTCCGGGCTCAGGATGCACTTCAAAACGTGTGACGGACGGGCCTTGTGTGACATGAACGACTTGGGCGCGCACATTAAAGTTTTTCAGTGTAACGTTTAAAAGCTCGCGCTGTTCTTCAATCCACGATTGGTCGTCATGTCTTTGCGCCGGCGGTACGTCCAGAAGCGACAGATTCGGAAAGACATAGCTCGCTCCGCCCTCTGGCGTCTTCGCCTGCTTGTGTTTATCGCTTTTAAGCATCATGACGTTAAACGGAACATTGCGCTCTTTCGGCCGCTCCGCTTTTTTCACAGGCTGAGGCTGTCCGTGATGCTCCGTTTTTTCTTCGGCAGGCCGGGACGGGGCATCGGCCGTCTCGATGCTTGCAGGTTCAGGCTCGGGGTCTGAATGCCGCGTGACTTCATTGTACTCAGGCTGAGAGTCTGCTTCCTGTTTCGCGTCGGTTTCAGCTGATTCGGGCTTGTCTTCAGCCTGCGGCTGAACTTCCTCTTCGTATCCGGGTTCTGTGTATGTATACACCGGTTCTTCCGCGGTTTCAAAAGGCGGTGCTTTTTCCGGCTCAGGCTCCTGATATTCCTCCTGCGGCGCAGCTTGTTCCTCTGTGTTGTCAGCCGTTCGGGATGCTTCATACTCAGGCTCTTTAATAGGCTGCGGGCGGGTTTGTTCATGCTCTTGTTCTTCTGTAAAGCCGGCAGACTCCGCGCTTTCCGTGTGCTCCCGCTCTTCAGTCTGCTGCGGTTCTGCTGTTGCAAACACTTGCTCTTTTGCATTCTCAGCCTCGGTGTGAAGCTCCTCTTTTTTAACGGCCGGGATTTCTTCCGTTTCTTGTTTCGCAAACGGTTCTGGCCGGTCATTCGTCTGTTTTGTTATGCCGGATGTTGTGAAGACGGGCTCTTTTTCTGTTTCCTGACCGGCTTTTAGCGGAACAAATTGCTCCTCTGACAGCAATGTTACGTTCTCTTCACGCCGCTTTTCGGATATAGGCGCTTTTTTTATGCTGTGCTGAGATTGAAAGCCGTAAACCGGTGAAGGAATGGATGACGGTTTAAAGGGCTTTTTCACCGTTTCAGGCTCTTTATGTGTATGCTGTTTCCGCTCGGTTTGCTCCTTCCCGGCGGCATAATCCCGGGACGGCTGGCGGCGTTCGTGCCTTTCCCGCTGTCTTTGGTTTTGCTCCGTTCGCTTATAGCCGTCCGGAACGACGGGGAAGCGGAAATTCCCTTTCGGATATTCGTAATATATTTTAGGATCTTCCATGCGCGTGAATTTGCCTTCTGGCTGATCCGGTATCTGCTGTTTCGGGATTTGGGCATGCGTGTTTGGTTCACGTTCATGCTCTTCTTCTTTTTCACCTAAAAATAAGTCAAAAAATTTATTCAGCCAACTCATGTTTAATCACTCTCTAACTCCCTTTTTAGTAGTCTGGGACGATATTTAGTATACCATTGCCGGGCGGCTCAGAAAAGATTAAGCTCCCAACTGAAGAAAGCCGTTAAGCAGGCCTGCTTAACGGCTTTCTCTCACATCATTCGATTCTGTGCGCTTATTTATGGGAGTTAGAATTGAAATGCTTCGCCGGCCTCGCGGCTGTCTTCAAGAACAAGAATCCCTTTTTCCGCCGGCGCATCCGGCAAAGCGAGTTCTTTCGCGGAGCAGATCATGCCGCTTGACGGAACGCCTCTTAATTCAGCGTCTTTAATCACAAGTCCGCTCGGCATCACCGCGCCGACTTTAGCGACGACGACTTTTTGCCCTTTGTCCACGTTCGGCGCGCCGCAAACGATTTGGAGGGTTTCCTCTCCGACATTCACTTGGCAGATATTCAGTTTATCCGCATTCGGATGTTTTTCTTTCGATTCAACGTGACCGACAACAAATTTCGGAGAAAGGTCAACCGTCAGCGTTTCTGAAACGCCGTTTCTGTTCAGTATTTCATTCACATCCTGTACGAATGTCTCAGACAAAGCGACGGGGCCGTTGTCCTCAATCTGTAAGTAAGAAGACACGTTAAAAATGTTAAAGCCCGTCGTTTCTTTTGTTTCTTTGTTAAAGATTCTGACGACATCGCCTTCTCTTTCATAGCCGATTTCTTCGCGTGCTGCATCTTTAAGAGAGATCAGAAGCGTATCTCCCACACCTTCTTTATTGTAAAAAGCGTTCATAAGAAAAATCCTTTCTAATCCTTTTTCGGCCGGCTTTTCGCCATGATAAACACAGGTTCCAGTCTGCCTTCATTATACAGAAATGAAAGGGCCGTAATCGGCACCGTGCCGCTTGCAAAGAAGCTCATGGACATTTGCCCTAAAATATCATAACCCGATTCATTTCGAATGTCAGCAAGTATTAATACATCCTGATGCGGAACGGAAATCGCTAATTCGCCTTCAGCGGCCTGCTTGTATTCATGAAGAATCGAATCATTGAGAATCCGGCTGGCGTCATAGCCGTCATTCGCCCTGAAAAAATAAAAATAATTATCCGCAACCGTATCCTGTTTCACGACCGAAGGAAGAGAGCGGAGATTGAATGACGCCGTCTCCCTGATCCGTTCTTTTGTCCAGTTTTCTTTCTCGAGCATACGGCTGTCAATTAAGCGGTACGTCTTGCCGAGGTCAAGCGCGTAGTAGATTCTCGTTTCGGCCGTATGGTCATCATACACGAGCGGAATGCCGTCACTCGTTTGATCGGGAAATGATGTGGAGCGGATGACCGGATAGATTCCGGCTTCCTTTCCGGACATCTCCTGTCCGCTTCCTTCCATCGCCTCCATCGCTTCTGACACATAGTAGACGATTTCGTCGATCGCTTCTTCTTTTTTCGTCTCCCACTTCGCAATGATCGGCGGGAGCTCCAATGTGATGCCTTTTTTGGTCGTTTGATCCTCAACACGGAGGGTGTCTTTTTCTCTGTCAAAAAAGAAGGATCGGTTCTCGTGCTGCAGGCGCTGTTTTAATAAATCCGCCAGCTTCCTTGACGTCATTTTCAAAGCCCGTGGCCTCCTTTATGCTTTAGCAAGGGAATCGGTTAAAAATTGCTCAATTTCTTCTTTTGTTTTACGGTCTTTGCTGACGAAGCGGTTCACTTCTTTTCCTCCGTTAAACACAACAAAGCTCGGAATGCCGTAAATTTCCCATTCTGCGCATGTATCAATAAATTGATCGCGGTCTACGTAGTAATAAGTGAATTCAGGAAAGTCCGCTTCCAGCTCAGGGAGAAACGGCTCCACAAAGCGGCAGTCCGGGCACCAATCCGCTGAAAACATAAATACCGCCCAATCGTCTTGTACCGCTTTTTGCAATTCTTCCGTGCTTTCAATCTTTTTCATTGTCATTCCTCCATCTGGATTATGAGTTTTTTATATGCTGATGTTTGTCCAATTGGATCATACCAGACTGTTTACGGCAAGACCAACTATATGCAATATCATTATCATATTTCATTTGCATTATCAAGCAAGTTTCGTTTACCATTTTGCTTGTAGCCGTACGAAAATATGAATATGTACATAAGGAGGGGCAAAAGATGCAGTTTGTCGTGTATTTAGCGGGTGAAATCCACAGTGATTGGCGGGACGAGATCAAACAAAAAGCAACAGCGCTGGACCTGCCGATTACGTTTGTCGGCCCGATGGAAAACCATGAACGCTCAGACAATATCGGAGAAGAGATTATGGGCGTGCAGCCCGATTCTGTTTTAAAAGACGCCAGAGCTTCTGATATCAACAATTTCCGTACAGAGGTGCTGATGGAAAAAGCCGATTTTGTGATCGCCCTGTTTGGCGAGAAATATAAGCAGTGGAATACCGCGATGGATGCTTCTTATGCCATCGCAAAAGGAAAGCCGCTCATTCTCATCCGTCCGAAAGAACTTCATCATCCGCTGAAAGAGCTTTCCGGAAAAGCGAATATCACGGTCGAAACCGTCAATCAAGCGATGAAAGCACTCTCTTATTTATTTGAAACAGAATAAGCAGGCCGCCTTTATGCGGTCCTGCTTATTTTTTTACACATTTTCTCTGATCGTTTCGACCGTCTGTTTGTCACTCGCCATGACCAGCTTAATGAGCATTTCTTTCGCCGCGGCATAATCATCGACATGGATGATGGCGGCATTTGTATGAATGTATCTTGAACAAATGCCGATGACGGCAGACGGAACCCCGCTGTTTGATATGTGGACCCGTCCGGCATCCGTTCCCCCGCCTGAAGCGAAATATTGATAAGGGATATTGTGCGTTTCCGCCATATCAAGGACGAACTCTCTCATCCCGCGGTGCATGACCGTCGTTCTGTCGAGAATGCGGAGCAGCACCCCCTCGCCGAGACGGCCGAACAGCTCCTTATCGCCGCTCATATCATTTGCCGGGCTGGCATCAAGCGCGAAAAAGAGATCAGGCTGAATCATGTTGGCCGCTGTCTGCGCCCCTCTCAAGCCGACTTCCTCCTGAACGGTGGCCCCGGCGTACAGATTGTTCGGCAGGTCTTTTCCGTGCAGCTCTTTTAATAGTTCAATGCTTAACCCGCAGCCGTAGCGGTTATCCCACGCTTTGGACAATATTTTCTTCTCGTTGGCCATCGGGGTGAACGGGCAGACAGGCACGACCTGCTGTCCCGGTCTGATCCCCATTTTGACCGCGTCCTCTCTGTCATCGGCACCGATATCAATCATCATATTTTTGATCTCCATCGGCTTTGCGCGCTGGGCATCCGTTAAAATGTGGGGCGGGATGCTTGAGATGACGCCGATAATCGGTCCGTTATCCGTCTGCACCTCGACGCGCTGGGCAAGCAGCACCTGACTCCACCAGCCGCCGAGCGTCTGAAATCTCAGCATGCCGTTATCCGTAATCTGCGTTACCATAAACCCGACTTCGTCCATATGGCCGGCTACCATAACGGTCGGCGCATCTTCAGCGCCGCGCCTTACTCCGAAAACACTTCCGAGTCTGTCCTGCACGATGTCATCCGCATATTTCGCAAGCTCCCGTTTCATAAAGGAGCGGACCTGATGTTCATTTCCCGGTGCACCGGGAAGCTGCGTCAGCGTCCGGAAAAGCGTTTTCGTTTCCTCATTCATATTTTCCCCTCATTTCTATGTAATGCTTTTATTTTATTAGAAAAACAACCGTTTTCCAAGCGCTCAGATTGAATGGGCTGGAAAACCGACGCTTTACTTAACACCGTCTGGCATCTTCTGTATAATAAAAACTACGACATAATTGGAGGTGCTTCATATTGAAATTACGTCATTTTCTCTTAGGTGCAGGAGTCGGATTATGCGCTGCCATCGCAGTGAAAAAGTATGCGATGAAACCTTATATCTCTTCAGAAAAAGCGCTCCGTATCGTGAAAGCGGCTTTTAAACAGCGCGGGCCGATAGACGGATCATGGATTTACACAGAGCCGGAGCCCTACCAGGTAAACGGAGAAACCATCCAGGTATACAAGACCGGCGTGACACGTTCGGCATTCGGCGAACTGGAGCAATATGAAGTTATGGTCAATGCAAAAACAGGCCAGATTGTCGATGTCATTGATTCTGTCGCCTCATAATTCGGACAAGCAAAAAATAAAGCCCAAAACCATCAGCGTTTTGGGCTTTATTCGGTTACATCGGCCGAATTCGTTTATATACGGGGTGCCACATCGCGTCCTGCACCGCTTGGATCAGATCCTCGGGTTCCGTTTCCGCTACACCGTCCTGAATCGCAGCTTTTGCTACAGCTACCGCCACAGTTGCCGATACCGTCCTGAGATCCTCCACTTTTGGAAGCATCGGCGCCCCCGGCTTGCCGACGTCCACCATACCGGCGATGGCATTCGCGCAGGCAACGAACATATTGTCCGTAATGAGCCTTGCTTTTGTCACAATCGTGCCGAGTCCGAGTCCCGGGAATACGAGCGCGTTGTTCGCCTGTCCGATATGGTAGGTAACGCCGTTATACGCAACAGGCGGAAACGGACTACCCGTAGTGACAAGCGCGCGGCCTTCCGTCCATTTAATCAAATCTTCAGGTTTTGCTTCTGATAATGTCGTCGGGTTTGACATCGGCAAAATAGCGGGCCGTTTGACATGCGAGGCCATTTCTTTGACGATTTCTTCCGTAAATGCGCCTGATACGGTGGATGTGCCGATCAGAATCGTCGGCTTGGCCTGACGCACCGTCTCCGCCAGATCAATTGATCCGCCTTCACCGCTGCGGCCGTACTCTTTTACTTCATCAGCAGGGCGCGCGTACGGAACCTGAAAATCACGCAAGTCCTTCATATCATCCGTTAACAATCCGTTTCTGTCGATACACCAAAAATGGCTGTAGGATTCTTCTTCGCTTAATCCGTCATGCACCATGGCTTCGCGCAGCTGCTCAGCAATTCCGATACCGGCCGTTCCCGCGCCGAAGACGACGACTTTATGCTCTTTTAAAGGCACTTTTGATGCTTTTGCACACGCTAAAACAGCTGCAAGCGATACCGCGCCCGTTCCTTGAATGTCATCGTTAAACGTACAGACTTTATCTTTATACCGTTTTAATATGCCGCGGGCGTTAGCCGTACCGAAATCCTCCCAATGAAGCAGCGCATTCGGGAATGTTTCCCGGGCAAGCGAGACATACTCATCAATAAAGCGGTCATATTTCTCGCCGCGCACTCTTGAATGCTGGTTTCCGACATACAGCGGGTCATTTAAGAGGCTTTCCTGATTTGTCCCCGCGTCCAATACGACCGCAAGCACTCGTGACGGATCAATTCCTGCCGCCGCCGTATACACCGCAAGTTTTCCGACAGAAATGGCGATGCCGCCGACGCCCCAGTCACCGATTCCCAGAATGCCCTCGGCATCTGTCGCAACGATTAAGTCAATGTTTTCATTTTTTCCGAACTGCTGAAATGCGGCGCGCATTCCTTCAGGGTCATCTATTGACAAATACAGACCGCGGGGTTTTCTGTACTCATGGCTGTAACGCTGGATCGCAGTGCCGACGGTCGGCGTATATACGATCGGCAGCATTTCGCCTAAATGATCATTTAACAGCCTGTAAAATAACGTTTCATTCCGATCATGGAGAGCGGTCAAGTACACATTTTTGCTCAGCTCATCAGGCTGCGAACTGAATTGTTCGTAGGCACGCCTCGCCTGCTCTTCGATTGTCAATACTTTCGGCGGCAGAAACCCCTCGAGCCCGAGTTCCTTTCTTTCCTCCTGTGTAAAGGCCACCCCTTTATTTAAAAAAGGCGTAGAAAGCACTTCTAATCCGCGCAGAGTTGTTTTGATTTCTCCATCTTTGGTCACTTGAAATTGATTCACCTGTCTCTTCCTTTCAAAGCAATTTGTCTTAGGTTTGCTTTTATTCCCGAAATTCATACAGGTAAATCATCGATCCGCTTATTTTCTCTCCCGTTTGACAGATGCAGCCACTTCGCCGTCTTCTCCCCATTTTACCGCTCTGTAAATCGCGTCGTGATAGAAAATCAGCCAGGCGTCTTTTTCTGCCGCGAACGTCTGCCATTTCTGCTTTTCTGGAATAGAGGTCATCGGATAATCATCATAGGCCAGCACCCATAACGGATTTTTATGCGCATTCGTCGGCATCAGGTCGGCAAAATGCACAGCCGCCTCCCCACCGTCTTCTAAGACGATGACGCTGTGGCCGTCGCTGTGGCCGCCGGTGTGGTGCATCGTAATGCCTTCTGTCAGCTGATACTCGTTTTCAAAGGTTTCGACCTGATCTTGTACCGCCTCCCAATTTTCTCTCCAATATGTATTTTTCGATCTGATATTAGGGTTTCTCATTTCGCGCCACTCTGTTGCAGAAGTGATAATGCGGGCATTCGGGAAAACAGAGACAAGCTCCTCTCCGCTGTACTCCGTCAGGCCGCATGCATGGTCAAAATGAAGATGGGTCATCGCGGCAATATGAATGTCCTCACAGGAAAGCCCGAGGTCACGAAGAGATTGTTTCAGATTGGATTCCTGTGTTACGCCGTAATTCCTTTTTTGTTTATCAGAGAACTTCCCTCGGCCGATACCCGCGTCAACCAATATATTCAGGCCGTTTTTTCTGATCAGAATCGGGTCTGTTCTTAATTCAATCTGGTTTTTGTCATTTACGGGGTATTTTCTCGACCATAAAGGTTTCGGAACAACGCCGAACATCGCTCCGCCGTCCATATGTGTTACACCGCCGTCCAGCCATGTTAATGAAATATTCCCAATATTCAATGTCTCCATCTTGATCCCTCCTGATGTAATGGTAGCAAATGGCGGCATAAAAAAACAGACTCCCGCATCAGAGTCTGTCTTTTGTTCTCCATTCAACTTCGGCCCGGTAAATCGGCTGGCCGAGCGCGGAGAATTTTTCTTCGTATTCTGTCATAATATTGCCCTTCGGATCGCTGTTGTGCAGATCAAGGCTGACTTCCGTCAGAAGCAGGCCGTATTCGGAAAAGCTTTTCAGAGAGTATTCGAATAAACCGCGGTTATCGGTTTTAAAATGAATCTCACCTGTTTCGCCCATCACTTCTTCGTATTTTTTCAAGAACGTTTTAAATGTTAAACGGCGCTTTTCGTGGCGGTTTTTCGGCCACGGGTCAGAAAAGTTTAGATATACGCGCTTGATTTCTCCCTGTTCAAATACGTCATTCAGTGTTTCCGCGTCTATATTTAACAAACGGACATTGTGAGCCCCGCTGTCCTTAACTTTTTGGACGGCAGTGACGATGACGCTTTTAAACAGCTCAATCCCGATATAGTTGATATCCGGATTCTGCTTGGCCATTCCTGAAATGAACTGCCCTTTTCCCGTACCGACTTCAATATGGATCGGGTTGTCATTGCCAAAGACCGTGTTCCACCGCCCTTTATACTGGGCCGGATCACTGATGGCGATGTCAGCGTTTTCTGCCAGAAAATCATTCGCCCAAGGTTTATGGCGCATTCTCATATGATTGACACCTCTATCTATAATTTCGAGTAACAACATACCATGAAACATAAAGAGCCGCAAGCGCCTTTTAAAGGCGCCGGCTGCATAAAAAAAGAGGCTCCCCGGTCCGGAACACTCATGTGATGCATAAAACCGCACCGCTTTGCACAATGTATGACACAGAAAGGATGTGTATATGAATCATGGGCTTAACAAGCGAACATCAGGTCCGGTTATTAAAGGACATACTGGCCGACCATCAATTGGATTGCTGCGGCACGGTTGCCGAGTATGAACAGCTGGAGCGCGTCATCAAATCACTGATGGCCAACACCGGGCTTGATTCAAATATAAAAAACGTGCTCGAGGATGTCTACCGCTACAGCCAGTCCGGCATCACGGCCGATTCCATCGACACGCATATTCAGGAGCACCAAAACCATTTGTCCCAATGGGTGGAGCAGATGGATTCGTACTCCTGACTACTTGACAATCCGCTTCATCAGGGCATGAAGCTCTTCCATGGCATCATGATACGCTTTGTCGTTTCCTTTTGATTTGTGCCAGGCGATGAAGGTGATGGTCTCCGATAACATGTACCACGCCATCCTCAGCCGAAGCCCTTCCGTGAGCTTCATGCCGTACATCCCAAGCCAGCTGTCCCACGCTGGCTCTTCGACGTAATGATACAATAAAGGGCCGAGATCCATGGCCGGATCAGCTATCATGGCGCCGTCCCAATCTATTAAATACAGCTGGTTGTCTTCAGACAGAAGCCAGTTATTATGATTCACATCACAATGGCAAACGACTTTTTCACCGAATTGCACCTGATCCACATGAGCTTCCAAATAAGCAAGGCCTTCCTGAATAAGCGGCGAAAATTGCCGCACGGCAAAGACGGCCTGCTTCAGCTGCGACAAAAGGGCGCCCGGATCAAGCGGTTCTTTTCCCAATCTTTTCAGCATGTCGAGCAAAGCTTTTGATGTGTGGATTTTGCGGAGCAGCTCAGCCACCGGGCGTCCGCTCATATCCTTTGCCTTCAGCTCCCTGCCCGCCATCCAATGCTGAGCCGTAATGACGTCCCCGTTTTCCATCCGTTTCGTCCAAACCAGCTTCGGAACAATGCCTTCGGCGGATAACACGGCTAAAAAGGGCGAGCTATTACGTTTTAAAAAAAGCTGTTGGCCGTTATGTTTCGCATAATATGCATCTCCTGTAGCTCCTCCGGCGGGGAAGATCTCCCAATCGCTACCTAGTAATTGTCCCAACCAGTTCATATCAATGTTCAACCCATCATTTCTTAAAATATTTTAGAATAGGCCTCCAGCCTTTCTCTATTGGCGGAGCGGCCTGTCATAAACAATTTCATGAGAATAAAAAAGACAGCTATTGAGAGTCTCATATGCTAATCAATAGCCGTCCTATAAATTTTAGCGCTACAGCACAAACTTCGTCAAGCAAAACTAGCAAGAACACCTGTGAATTCTGAAGATTTATGCCGCGAACCGCTCTTTGCCGTGAAACATTTGACGGGTTTCATTTGTTTATTATGTTTTTATTTTCAACGGTGTACCGCCCGGCATAAGCCGAAACGGCGTCGTTCCGATCAGCTCGCCGTCAGCGTGAAACGGAATTTTCCCATCTGTTTCAAAAACGAATTCCTTCCCTTTTATCATCGTCACTCCGTCCATTTTGATATGCCGGCCGAAGCTCATCGCCCATAAAAAACGATACAGCGAGAAAAAGGACAGGTTTTCTGCGATGACAATATCAAAATGGTTTTGACGGGGATTTGCTGAAGGCGCCGCTTTCATGCCGCCTCCGTAATAAGGGTGATTAGCCGCAATGACAAACCAGACATTGCGGAATTCACGCCTCTGGCCGTCTGCCGTGCAAACAAACCTGAACGGCTGAAACCCCGAGGCCGTATGTAAATGCGCGAGCGGGTAAATCACAAAGCCGAGACGCAAAAACCGAAGAACGCGCGATAACGGAAAATTCGCGGCTGCCTTCAAAACTGAGGCATCGAAGCCGACAGACAGGTGGTTAATAAAATAAAGTGATTGCGCTTTGTCATGAAAAAAGTTGATGTTTCCCGCAAAAAATTTCCGTGTGAGCGGGCGGTGCAGACTTTTGATTTCTTGGAGAAGCGCCGACTTCTTAATACCGAGCCCTTTGGAAAAGTCATTGTACGAACCGGCAGGCACAAAGGTCAGCTCAATCTGATCCGTTCCTTTCAGTCCGTTAATGACTTCATGCATCGTCCCGTCACCGCCGATGACGAACAGCCGCTTAAGCTTATGATCCTGCATCATTGAAATCTGCCTCGCCAGCACCTCCGCATGTCCGGGATGCCCGGTCAAAAAAGAGCGGTGGCTGACCCCGCGCCTGGTCAGCTCTTTTTGAACTGATTTCCAGACACGCCGGCCCCGCCCGCCTCCTGAGACCGGATTAATAATAAAAAACCATTGACTCATCGTTTGTTTTCACCTGCTTCATAGATGAAGAGACAGCCGGCAAACATCCGTTTTAATCAAGCCATTCCTGTCTCCGGCTTGAATCGCTCAAGCCGTAAGACAAAAGAGCCTTCGCCGCCTTCAGCTGGTGGTGCTTGATCGGCGCCGTATTTTTCTGCTGCTTTTCCAGCCACTCTGCGGCAGTCCGTTTATCAGCTATTTCCAGCCCGTACGGCGGCTCCGGGTAATCAATATAAGACGTTCTGCTGAGCAAAAGCTTCCGCACGGGAATGTCGGCCTGCTTTTCTTTTACGATTTGCGAAACGACCGAGCCTGTCCGGTGCAGGCTGAGAGACGGATTCAATACTTGACGCGTGCTGCCGGAGCCTCTTTCTTCCCAAAAACGGTGTTTTGATCCGATATATACGCTGTCCTCTTCCGCTTCCATAAAAGCAGCGCAGAAAATCTCCAGCGGCGAGATGATGATCATGCTCAGTTCAACGGACGCCTGCTGAATTTGCAGAACCGGATGATACATCACAAAATAGGAATCGGGCAGCTTTTGAGCCAGCATTTTTAACATCCTGTCCCTTTTGACCGCCTGCGAAAGCTCAGACTTTTGAGAAAGCGTGGAGCTCGCCCATTTTAATTGAAAGTCATACAGCTGATCTTTGAAAAAAGGCGCGAGCTCAGACTTTCGAGACGGGAGATTCCCGAACAGCGCCTCTTCTCCCTCCGGCTCATCAAACCATTGGTGCCTCTTTTCATTTATATCGGCCGTATTTTCTTCTTTTCTCTTTTTTAAGGAAAATTTTTTCCTGGCCGGCGCTTGATCGGTTTCCCCGCCTGCAGCCGTTTCCGTTTCTTTTTCTTCCGTCATCCGGTCAAACGCTTCAAGAAGCGCCTCAAAGCGTTCTTTCTTCAGCCGGATAAACTGGTTCATATAATGATATGGATCAAGTTCATATCTGGATATGCAGTCGTGAATTTTGATGATCTGTGCCATGTGATTTCTCCACTCCGAATATTTGTTTATGTCAATTGAAACTGTGCGATTTCTTCGTATTTAGGCGACCGGTCAAGATGGGTCTGAAACAGGGAAAACCGGCTGACGGCACTTTGCACCCTGCCGCTTTCAAACGGCACATCGTCAGGAAACGGCCGGTCTCCCGCCCACTTCCGCGCCATCGTCATATGAGGGTGATACGGGCGTTTTTCCACTTGAAAACCGGCTTTCAAAACAGCCTGTTTTGTTTTTTCCCGCAAATCAAAGAGCAGTTCATTCCGTTCGGGCTCAAGGTGAAGCACTCTCGGCTGTCTGCGGTCGCCGAAAATATCCAGATGCTGAAACTGTACGGTAAACGGCTGCGCTGCCGACGCAGCATCTGCGAGCAGAGACGATAATTTCGCAAGCCGTTCTTCATCCGCGGCTCCGAGAAAAATGAGTGTAATATGATAGTCATGCGGGTGCACCCATTTTTTGAATGTTAACGCCGGCTCCTTTTCGGCTGCTTCCCAAATCGGTTCAGCAATGTCAGCCGGAATCGGAATGCCGATAAAATAATGCGGCAATGAAGCTTTCATACGAGGATCTCCCCCTCTTTGGTTATGGTGTTATTATAAAACGGATAAGCGGAGAGGAGAACCCTGTCCGCTCATTATGATAGGATATTATGTACCGAACGTTTTATACAGAAAGGAATGAGCCGGCCTTGAAAATCGTAAACAGCACGGCGGAGCTGATCGGCGGCACACCGATCGTAAAGCTCAATCGTCTTCAGCCAGAACATGCAGCACAGGTCTATTTAAAATTAGAATCGTTTAACCCGAGCGGCAGTGTCAAAGACAGAGCGGCTTACAATATGATCATTGAGGCGGAAAACAGCGGGCATTTAAAACCCGGCTCTGTCATCATCGAACCGACAAGCGGCAACACAGGCATCGGCCTGGCGATGAACGCGGCGGCGCGCGGCTACAAGGCAATCCTCGTCATGCCTGACACGATGACGAAAGAACGCATCAACCTCCTGAAAGCGTACGGCGCGGAGGTTGTGTTAACACCGGGGGCGGAAAGAATGCCCGGCAGCATCAAAAAAGCGAAAGAACTCGCCGAACAGATTCCGGGAAGTTTTATCCCGATGCAATTCGATAACGGCGCAAATCCAGATGCCCACCGAAAAACGACCGCCATTGAAATCTATCAGGCCGTTCAGCAGCTCAACAGACCGCTCGGTGCTTTTGTGGCAACGGCGGGAACGGGCGGAACCATTACCGGAACCGGAGAAACGCTGAAAGAGCTTTTCCCGGATATGATTGTTCATGTCGCCGAGCCTGCGGGATCTCCCGTCCTGTCTGGCGGAAAACCCGGCGCTCATAAGCTTGTCGGGACAAGCCCCGGGTTTATTCCCGGCATACTGAATCAGGACGTTTACGATGAAATCATGAAAATATCTGATGAAGATGCGTATACGACAACACGCCGTCTGGCCCGGGAAGAAGGTATACTCGTCGGCCCGTCTTCAGGCGCCGCCTGCTTCGCCGCCATTGAAACCGCAAAACGCCTCCCTTCCGAACAGATCGTCATCTGTATGACGGCCGATACGGGAGAACGTTATTTATCAACGGATTTATGGTCATTTGAATGATAAAAAGGGATGCCGCTTTCGGCGTCCCTTTTTATTATCACTTGGCAAGCTCATAAATGGCTTCGGCGTATAAAGCGGTTGACCGGAGAAGGTCATCGATTTCAATGTACTCATCCTTTTGATGCGCGCTGTCAGGCCGGCCGGGGAACAGCGGCCCGAACGCGACGCCCGCCGAAAGGGATCTCGCATACGTTCCTCCGCCGATTGAAATCAGATCCGCTTTCTTTCCCGTCTGTCCTTCGTAAACCTTTTGAAGCGTCTTTACGAGTGGATGATCGGCAGAAACGTGGTGCGGTTTGCTGTCTTTAAATTCTTCAAGCCGGAATTCTTCAGCAGACGTAAAAGCATCACGGATGACTTTGCTGTCTGAAGTGACGGGATAACGGATGTTGATGCCGAGTTCTCCTTCCTCACCCTTTCTGTATGTAAAGGTGCCGACATTCAATGTAAGCTCTCCACTGATGTCATCCCTGCAATCAATTTTCAGTTTTTTGCCTCGTGTATCATTTAAAAAATAGTCACTGACGGTTTTGACAAAGTGCTTTCCGGCTTCATCCAGCTCTGTTCCGTTAAGGCATTCAGCAAGCTTTAAGCCGGCATTGACACCATTATCCGGTTCCATCGCGTGGCATGATTTTCCGTATACCCGAAGCGTCAGTTTTCCATTTTCCGAAATTGCTTCACCTTGTGTTTTTGACTGCTCAAGCCATTTGCTGAAATATGCGTGCACGGCATCAAGACCGTCCCCTTCAATAACCGCTTCAGCCGCATCCGGCACCATGTTCAAGCGCAGTCCTGAACGGAATGACAGAAGCCCGTTTTTTGCGTCTTTGTCAGAAGCGCTTTTTACAATGCGCAGTGATGCATCTATAATTCCTTTTTCCGCGTTAATGATCGGAAAATCCGCGTCAGGAGCAAAGCCGATGTCAGGCATTTTTTCGTGTTTGAAGTAGTGATCCACGCATCTCCAATCACTTTCTTCATCCGTTCCGATGATGATTCTCACGCGTTTGGATAAAGGGAGCTGCATGTCTTTGACGATTTTCAGCGCATAAAACGCCGCCATTGTCGGCCCTTTATCATCTATGGCGCCTCTGGCATATATCCGGCCGTCCCTGATATCAGCTGAAAACGGATCGCTCGTCCAGCCGTCTCCGGGCGGAACGACATCGACGTGGCACAGAACGCCGACGATTTCATCACCCGTTCCCCATTCAATATGGCCCGCATAGCCATCAAGATTCTTTACGGTGAAGCCTTCTTTTTCACCGAATTCCAGCAGTGACGTCAGGCTGGCATTGACGCCTTCTCCAAACGGCCGGCCGGGACCGGCTGTTGATTCGTCCATTACGCTGTTGATCTGCAAAAACTTCTGCGTGTCACGGATCAGATCTTCTTTGTTTCTGATGACTTCAACTTCCCAGTTCATCACAAATCCCCTTTCTTGATAAAGACTTGCAAAATGTCGATAAAACGAATAATATAGATGATGTTTTGAAAAAATGTTCGTCATTGGAGGTACTTATGTTTCATCTCGACAAGCATCAAACGACAATAAAAAGAGAAATTACCGCGGGATTGACCACCTTTTTCACAATGGTGTATATCATTGTCGTCAATCCGGTGATCCTTTCCAATGCGGGAATTCCGTTTGACCAGGTGTTCACCGCGACGATTATCGCTTCCATTGTCGGAACTTTATGGATGGCTCTCGCTGCGAATTTTCCGATCGCCATTGCCCCCGGCATGGGCTTAAACGCGTATCTCGCCTTTCACGTTGTCGGCACAGGCAGCGGCATTACGTATCAGACGGCTTTCAGCGCCGTTTTTATCGCGGGAGTCATCTTTATTATTTTATCGTTAACGCCTTTAAGAAAACAACTTATAGAAGCGATTCCGGACAATTTAAAATACGGAATTACGACCGGCATCGGCTTATTTATCGCTTTTATCGGCTTACGCCAATCCGGAATCATCACGGCTGATAAATCTAATCTGGTCGCACTCGGCGATCTTCATTCGCCCGCCGTCATTTTAACGCTTATCGGGCTTATCATCAGTATTGTACTGATGGTGCTGAATGTTAACGGGGCTCTGTTCATCGGAATGGCGCTGACCGCTATCATTGCCTTTTTGACCGGTCAGATTCATTTCACGAAAGGATTCATGTCCTTCCCGCGCCTGCCGGAGGGGCTTTTAATCACAAATCCGTTCGGAGCCCTCGGGGATGTCGTGCATCACGGTCTGTACGCTGTTGTGTTTTCTTTTCTTCTCGTTACGATTTTTGACACGACCGGCACCATGATCGGTGTCGCCGAACAAGCGGGACTGATCAAAAACAATCAGCTGCCGAATGCCAGAAGAGCGCTTTTGGCTGATTCGACCGCTACAACGGTGGGAAGCATCTTCGGCACCAGCCCGACGACCGCGTTCGTTGAATCTTCAGCAGGTGTGGCGGCCGGCGGAAGAACGGGTCTGACGGCGCTGACGATTGCCGTTATGTTTGCCGTTTCCATGTTTTTCAGCCCGCTTGTCAGCGTCTTATCGGAAGTGTCCGCGATTACGTCACCGGCTCTGATTATTGTCGGCAGCCTGATGATGGGTGCGGTATCGAATATCCGCTGGAATGAGCTTGATGAAGCGTTCCCGGCCTTTCTCGTCATTTTGGCGATGCCTCTAACGTCCAGTATTTCAACCGGAATCGCACTCGGCTTCATTTCATATCCGCTTGTTAAAGTAGCTAAGAAAAAATGGCGCGAAATCCATCCTTTAGTCATCATCTTCGCCGTGCTGTTTTTTATTCAGCTTTTTATTTTGAACGGACATTAAGAAAAATCCCTTTCCTTTTTCGGAAAGGGATTTTCACATATAAAGAACGGAAAGAATCGCGGCAATGAGACACCAGGCGGAACAGATGATTTGAATGACGGTTAATGCGCTGTTTCGCGCCCTGAAATAGTCATCACTGTCTCTCTTGATACCGCTTAAAACCGGTTTATCCGTGATCCGGTCAAATAAAAGTGACGCGGCATAGCGGCTGACGATCGCAAACAAAATGAGGACTGCCGGCTTCACTAAGAGCGGAAGAACGAGAATAAGAGCCGTAAAAGCCGCGGTTAAAAGGTAAAGCTGCCGGAGATACCCGCCGTTTCGAATCAGCACTTTAAAGAACAATTCTTTCCACGCCGTATACGCCGACCGTTTTGTAAAGATGTGCTTTGAGCCGGGATATAAAAACGGCTTGCTCCGCCCTTTATGTTTACCATTCGGGAGCTGCACATCATGGCTGAGCATCAAAACAGAGGCGGCGAATGAAAGCTTGCGCCTGTTCTCCTCAAGCACTTCTTCCTCAAAGGCTGATAATGTCTCCGATCCTTTCCAAGTCAAAAGAGCGGAACAGATGAACAATATACATCCCGCCGGCCAAAGCCAATACCATTCGGCGGCAAAGACGATCATAAAAAACGCACCCGCCATCAGAACCATCACTTTCAGCCAGCCCGCCGCCTGATTCCCGAATGTCCGCCTGCTGTTTTTTCTGTGCCGGTGCACCGCTAATATTGCGGTATGGAAGCCGAACAGACAGCAAAACATACCCGAATATGCCGGTAAGGTACAGTCACCGTATTGGCGCCATAAGGGAAATAACAATACGGCAAGCGCACCCCATTTGATAAGGGAAAGGAACATCGAATACAAAAGCGCGTACCGTTTCAGCTTTTGCATCAGATGTTTTGCATGCACCAAAAATACGTGATCCGCTTCCAGCAAAAAGGTATGAATAAAACCCGTGCACAATAGCAGGGCACTGAATACATACAGCCAGCCCCATCCTAATACTCCTGCCGCTCCATTAAGAAGCCCCCTGCCGTTCAGCCATTCAGCATATTGATAAACGGCAAATGCGGCAGCGGGAAGAACGATATACAGCGCGACCGTCCAATCAATGACCGTCTGAAACACCTTCCATTGATACCGCCAATAATGAAACAGCCTTTGAAAAAACAAAGCCCGCCCGGTCATCGCTGACTGCTCCGAACCGCTGAATAAAAGCAATCCAGCAGTGAACGGCTCCCCGTTTTTTCCTGAAGCTCCTCTAACGTGCCTTGAAGAAGCAGAGCGCCCTGATCCAGCAAATAAAACCGGTCGCAGATTTTTTCCGCCGTATCCAGAACATGAGTGCACATCAAAATCCCCGCGCCCCTTTCTTTCTCAGCAATCAGCATGTCGGTAAACAGCTTCGTTGAGATCGGATCAAGTCCGATAAAAGGCTCATCAATGATGTAAATATCCGGCTTCGCCAAAAATGCCTGTATGAGCATCAATTTTTGCTGCATCCCTTTTGAAAAACCGGAAGGCAAATCATGTTTTACAGACGTCAGCGAAAACTCTTCAAGCAGCCGCCCTGCACGCTCACGGCATTCTTCCCCTTCCATGCCCCGCAATGACCCGGTCAGCTCGAGATGCTCCCAAAGCGTCAGTTCATCGTAAAAACTCGGACGCTCCGGTATGTAAGCATAAGATGAATCATTCCACTCAATACCGCCTTCTATATCCCGGGAAAGCCCGAGAACCGCCTTTATCACTGTACTTTTCCCCGCGCCGTTCGCTCCGATTAAACCGGCAATTTCACCCGCGTTGACTGACAGAGATACATCAGAAATCACCTTCGGCCTGTCAGCATAACCGGCGCAGACAATGTTTGCATTCAATAATTCTCCCAAACTTCTCACTCCCCCGTTTTCATACGGACATGTATAAAAAAAGTTTCAGTTTCCATAATAATAAAAGCGGACCGGGCATAGTAATGCACCAAGGCGGCACCCATTTGGAAAAAATTATCTGCGCTTATTCCTAGATTCATGTTGTCCATATCGTGTATAATGGAGGCAGTTAAAAGAGAAAAAACAGAATGTCATCCTTTGTTGCTTATTCGTACGAAGTTTTAGAGTCGAAAGTTGTGGTATATCAAGTCCATCCGATCTTATGATAGGGAGTGGTTTTTTGAAACCTTCAACAAATCGTATGCTGACTCGGATTAAATCAGTTTACATGTTCATCCAGGAAAAAGGCCTTGTGACAACACAGGAACTGGTTGATGAATTCGGCATTACACCTAGAACCATTCAGCGAGACTTAAATGTGTTAGCATACAATGATCTTGTTCATAGTCCTAGCCGAGGCAAGTGGGAGACAACACGAAAAAAAGTGAAAATTACATCTTAAGCGAACAATTACATAAGGCCCTTTTCGGCCTGACATGCTGCAAGGCAAAGCAGCGTCTTTGCCTTGTTTTTTGTTCCTCTATATAAAAAGCCCAAAACAAATCTGTTTTGGGCTTTTCTGATATCGATTACACTTCAGCGCCTCTCAGCGTTTCGAGCTCTTCTTCAGTCAGCTCGCGGAATTCTCCCGGTTTAAGATCCGGGTCAAGAGAAACAGCCCCCATCGAAAGCCGCTTCAAATAAGCCACTTCATTTCCGACAGCCTTTGCCATCAGCTTCACCTGATGATATTTGCCTTCTGTAATGGTCAAGTGAATCACCGTTTCATCCGGGCTTTCTGTAATGATTTCAACGGCTGCCGGCTTCGTCTTATAGCCTCCTTCAATGACGACGCCTCTTTCCAGATGAACGATGTCTTCCGGTGACAGAGGCGAGGTTAACCGGACCTCATATGTTTTGGGCACATGCTTTTTCGGAGAAAGCAGGCGATGAGCGAGCTGCCCGTCATTGGTCAGAAGCAAAAAGCCTTCCGTATCCTTATCAAGACGTCCCGCCGGAAACGGTTCAAATTGCTGTTCTTCAGGCGTCAGCAGATCAACCACCGTTTGCTGGCGGCTGTCTTCGGTAGCGGACAGGACTCCTTGCGGCTTATTCATCATGACATAAATAAATTCACGATAGTCTGCCGGCTCTCCGTATACCGTGATGTCCTGTTTTTCCGGATCGACATGGGTTTTCACATCTTTCGCCGGCTCTCCGTCAATCATGACAGCCCCGGCCTTGACGATTTTTTTCACATCTTTTCTTGAGCCGAATCCGCTGTTGGCAAGCAGCTTATCAAGTCTCATCCTGATCCTCTCCTTTAAAAAGAAAAGCCCGCGATAAGCGGACTATTCATTATTTCTCAATGGGCGGAATGCCTGCCTCTCCTCAAAACGCGGGGCAGACGGTTTCCAAACATTTTCTGTAAAAATCCGATTCGGTACGCGGCAAACATGTACACCGCACCGCCGACAGCGGCGCAGACAAAGACGACAATCGCCGCATGCACCTGGCCGCTTTGGTATGTTACAAAGAAACTGAGCAGCCATTGAGTCAGCTTGACCGCGACTCCCATCACGACGGACAGGACCGCGATTAAAATGACCCGTTTTATAAGTACCGTATACGAATAGCCCGCATGGCGCTTAATCATGATAAAACCGTACAGAAGAGAAGCGATATAACCGAGCGCCGTTGCCAAGATGGCCCCATCTCCCTGAAACAGCTTGATCAGCGGCACGTTCAGCACCACTTTTATAATAACGCCTATGAAAAGACTCACGACAGCAAATTTCTGCTTATTAATCCCTTGCAGGATCGCGGCGTTTACGGTAAACAGAGAAAACAGAATCGCGACAGGCGCGTACCAGAACAATATATCCTGTCCGATATCCGGTCGAAGACTTTCAGAGCCGTAGAAGAACGTATAGGCCGGACCCGATAACACGGACATCCCGACAACGGCGGGAATAACCAAAAACAGAATGATTTGCATCGTCTGGTTAATCTGCTGGTTCAAAAGCTTATAATTCCTGCTCGTAAACGATTCAGTAATCGTCGGAATCAGCGTCAGACCGAAAGCGGTCGCCAGAGAAACCGGGATCATCACAAGCTTCGGCACATAAAGGGTGACAATCGCAAGCATGTCCTGGCTGATATCCTTATGGCCCGCCGCAATCATCGCTTTATTAAACGTATTCGTATCGATATATGAATACAAAGGAATCGCCAGTCCGACAAATACGTAAGGAGCGGCATAACTGAAAAGCTCAATGAACATTTTTTTATAACTTAAGTTCGCGGACGGGACGAGATTCGGCTTCATCGCCAGAAGATCGCCCTTCCGCTTATTCCAGTAAATATAAAGGACGACAAGCCCTCCGAATGATCCGATCAGCGCCGCGAAAGTCGCGTATCCGACTGCGATGACAAGGCCGCCGTTGATCACTCTTAAAATCAAATACGTTGCGCCCAATAAAAAGATGATCCGGGCAAGCTGCTCCACAACCTGTGAAACGGCTGTCGGCCCCATCATCTGATGACCTTGGAAAAAACCGCGCACAAGACTCATAATCGGCACGACCAAAAGTGCCAGACTGACCATCCGGATGACATAAACGACGTGGTCAATCGTAAGTCCGTTGTTACTCGTGCCGCCAAGAGATGTTTCCGCAAAAAACGGCGCCGAAATATAAAGAATTGAAAAAGCGATCATCCCGGTTACGAGCATAACCGACATTCCCGCTCTCAGCATCCGCCTGCTCGTCTCATAGTCTCCTTTGGAGTTATATTTCGAGACAAATTTTGAAACCGCGGCGGGAAATCCCATCGTGGCAATGTTTAAAAACAGTGTATATTGATTATATCCGTATTGAAACAAAGCTCCGCCCGTCGCTCCGACCATCGCTCCGAACGGGATCAGATAAATCATCCCTAAAATCCGCGATATATAGGTGCCGAGCGTCAGCACGAACGTGCCCCTTAACAATTTGCTTGACATGTTTCCTCATCACCATTTTCTACGAAGATTCAACTTTTCTATTTTAACACAACTGGGCAATTAGACGGTAATAATTACAGCGGGAAACTTTTTGGGAAAACTCTTTAAAAAACAAAATACGTTTAAGGATTCCCTTTCTTTCGCTATAATAGCAGAAAGCGGACATTTCCGCCTATTATACGTGAAAAAGAAAGTTGTTGATGAAAGATGAAACATTATGACGTGATTGTGATCGGCGGCGGTCCGTCCGGTTTAATGGCTGCGATTGCGGCAGGCGAAGAAGGCGCGGACGTATTATTAATCGATAAAGGAAACAAGCTGGGACGGAAGCTGGCGATTTCCGGCGGCGGGCGCTGCAACGTGACCAACCGCCTCCCCGTTGAAGAAATCATCAAACACATCCCCGGCAACGGCCGCTTTTTATACAGCGCGTTTTCCGAATTTAATAATGAAGATATCATCGCCTTTTTTGAAAAACTCGGCATTCAGCTGAAAGAAGAAGACCACGGGCGCATGTTCCCGGTGACGGACAAAGCGCAAAGCGTTGTCGATGCGCTTTTGAACCGATTAAAACAACTGAATGTCACCATCCGCACAAATGAAAAAATCAAAGAAGTGCGGTACGAGAACGGCAGGACAGCAGGCATTACGACAAACAATGACGAACACATTAACGCAGACGCCGTTATTATCGCGGTCGGCGGAAAATCAGTCCCGCATACCGGCAGCACCGGAGACGGCTATGCATGGGCGGAAGCGGCCGGTCATACCGTGACCGAACTCTTTCCGACGGAAGTGCCGGTTACGTCGTCAGAACCGTTTATTAAACAAAAAACACTTCAGGGGCTGTCTCTTAGAAACGCGGCCGTCAGCGTCCTGAATAAAAAAGGCAAACCAATCGTCACACACGTGATGGACATGCTGTTTACCCATTTCGGCTTGTCAGGCCCCGCCATTCTCCGTTGCAGCCAATTTGTCGTCAAAGAACTGAAAAAGCAGCCAGAGGTCAAACTCCGCATCGATCTGTTTCCCGGCATCAACGAGGAAGAGTTATTTCAAAAGATGCACAAGGAACTGAAAGACGCACCGAAAAAAGCGCTCAAAAACGCGCTGAAGCCGTGGATGCAGGAACGGTACCTGCTTTTTCTTCTGGAACGGAACGGTCTTGATCCCCAGACAAGCTTTACGGAACTGCCGAAGGATCAATTCAGGGCTTTTGTCAATGACTGCAAACAATTTACGGTTGCCGCTGACGGAACGCTTTCTTTGGACAAAGCGTTTGTCACAGGCGGAGGTGTTTCCGTAAAAGAGATTGAGCCGAAACAAATGGCGTCAAAAAAAATGGAAGGCTTATATTTTTGCGGAGAAATACTCGATATTCACGGCTATACCGGGGGCTACAATATCACTTCAGCCTTTGTTACGGGGCGTCTCGCCGGTTTGAATGCAGGACGTTTCTCACGCTCGCTCTAAATGGTTTAAAGCGCATTTACCTGAGCGTCCCCGTTGATAATTGACCAAAAACATGATAGAGTTTTCTGCGTTTTGTTTCACCTGATTGAGGGAATAGGAAGAAAGGATTGATCTGCAATCGTACGACCATACTAAAACAAAATGGCGTATTGAAAAAAATAGTCAGAGGGTGAGAACGTTTGAAGAAGAACATCTCCAGTGTTTTTTGGATTGTGATTGTCATCACAGCCGCTGCGGTTTTATGGGGGGCCATTTCTCCTGACAGCCTGCAGCAAGTCACTGATACGGCACAAAAATTTATTACGGATTCTTTCGGCTGGTATTATCTGCTGGTCGTTTCTATATTTGTCGGTTTCTGTCTCTTTCTCATTGTAAGTCCGATCGGCACAATAAAACTCGGAAAACCCGGGGAAAAACCGGAATTCGGCTTATTATCATGGTTTGCCATGCTTTTCAGCGCAGGCATGGGAATCGGTTTGGTATTTTACGGGGCTGCGGAACCGATCAGCCATTACGCCGTCAGCTCTCCCTCAGGTGAAACAGAAACGCCCCAAGCATTTCGTGATGCGCTCCGGTACACATTTTTCCACTGGGGGCTGCACGCTTGGGCCATCTATGCGGTTGTCGCTTTATGTATCGCATATTTTCAATTCAGAAAAGACGCGCCCGGTTTGATCAGCAGCACACTGACACCGCTTTTGGGCGATAAAGTAAACGGGCCGATCGGCAAAGCGATTGACTGTATCGCCGTGTTTGCGACCGTTGTCGGTGTGGCGACAAGCTTAGGGCTCGGAGCGACTCAGATCAACGGCGGTCTGCATTATTTATTCGGCATTCCGAAAACATTTTCCATTCAGCTGATCCTGATCGCTGTCGTGACCGTGTTATTTTTGATTTCTGCGTGGAGCGGAATCGGCAAAGGGATTAAATACTTAAGCAATACCAACATGGCGCTCGCGGCTATTTTAATGATCTTTATGCTCATTGCAGGTCCGACGGTGCTGATTATGAACTCATTTACCGATTCTATCGGCCAATACATCCAAAATATCGTGCAGATGAGCTTTCGCTTGTCTCCGAATGATCCCCAAAAACGCGAATGGATTAACAGCTGGACCATTTTCTATTGGGCCTGGTGGATATCCTGGTCGCCGTTTGTCGGCATTTTTATCGCCCGTGTATCAAGGGGCCGGACGATCCGGGAATTTTTAATCGGGGTGTTGGTGACACCTTGTATATTGGCTTTCTTATGGTTTGCGATCTTCGGTGTATCCGCGATGGATCTTCAGCAGAAAGGCGTATTCAATGTCGCGGGAATGTCAACGGATACGATGCTGTTCGGCGCACTCAGCCACTATCCGCTGACAATGGTGACATCCGTATTAACGCTTGTTCTGATCGCTGTATTCTTTATTACATCAGCGGATTCAGCGACATTTGTGCTTGGAATGCAAACGTCTTACGGCTCTTTAGACCCGTCAAACCGGGTGAAAATCATCTGGGGCGTCATCCAGTCCGCCGTGGCAGCGGTTTTGTTATATTCCGGCGGTCTGGCCGCACTGCAAAACACGGCCATTCTCGCCGCGGTTCCGTTTTCAGTCGTGATCCTTCTGATGATCGTGTCTCTGTACAAGTCATTAGCGAGCGAGAGAAAAGGAATCAAACAAGCGGAGAAATACCAAAAACCAAGAAGTCCCCGCGTCAAAAAAGCATAATGAACAACGAAGCCCGGCATTTCGTCCGGGCTTTTTTATTTTCGGTATAAAATGAGAGCGGAAAAACAATAAAGCTGCTCACCTTCAGGATCACAGGCCGCCGCTACCGTATATTTAATATCAACGAGCTGTTCATCAGAAATCCCCTTTAAAAATGTATTGACTTCAGTCTGCAGATCCTTTTCATGCTCCTCATCAAAAACAGCTATCTTCAGCACATCACCCTCTCCTTTCTCTTTCAATTTATTCCGGTTCAATTGAAATATGATAGAGAAAAACAGATTTTCTTTTTTACTGATTTTTACTAAAAGTAACCAAAAATAGTTATTGAAAACGCTTACTCTCGTATGATAATATCATTTTAACAATAACCAGGTCATTTCTGTTTAGTAAATATTTAGTAAAAAGGAGATGCGAAATGGTCCGTCTCAAAGATATTGCCTTACAGGCATCTGTATCCAGCGCGACAGTATCGAGAATTTTGAATAAGGATGACTCTTTGGCTGTGACTGATGAAACAAGAGAAAAAGTTCTGAGGATCGCCGATGAGCTGGGCTATCAGCCGTCGGCAAAAAAACGGAAGAACCGCAGCCGCAGCGATTCAGCGCCCCTGATCGGCGTTGTCAGCTGCCTGTCACCGGAAGAAGAACGGCAGGATCCTTATTTTTCGGCGATCCGAAAAGGCATTGAAGAAGAATGCTTTCGGCAAAAAATTTTTATCACATCTTCTATCCATCTCGGTTCTTTTCAAGAGCATATGTTTCACGAACTGGACGGCGTCATCGTCATCGGCAGCCTGCAAGACGAGGCGCTTACGAATATCAGCGCCGCTTTCAGGCACGCGGTATTTGTTAACGGCACCCCCGATCCCGCCCGCTACGATTCCGTCAGCGTGGATTTTTATGCCGCAGCGCAAAAGGCGATAGAACATCTTCTGTCGCTCGGTTACCAGCGGCTCGGTTATATCGGCGGCCGGGAGCGGGAACATACCGTCATAGACGGTGTAAACAGCAATAAAACGATTGAGGATAAGCGTCTGACCGCTTTCTTACAAATGGCCGGCGCCGAGCCGGAGCATGTACTGATCGGCGAATACAGCATGCACGAAGGGTTCCGGCTGATGAATGAAGCCGTCAAAGGCGGAAGTCTCCCCGATGCCTTTTTTATCGCAAGTGATTCGATGGCTGTCGGCGCTTTAAAAGCCTTGCAGGAAGCCGGCCTTCAAGTCCCGCGCGATACGGCGGTTGTCAGCTTCAACGGAATTGATGAGGCAGAATACGCCAGCACGCCGTTATCAACGGTAAAAGTATACACGGAAGAGATGGGCCGGACGGGTGTCAAATTGCTTCTCGACCGTTTAAACGGCAGAACCGTCCCGCTGGCCGTGACGCTCCCCACTTCATTGATTGTCAGACAAAGCTGCGGCTCACAAGAAAGGTGGTGACGTGTCCCGCAGCGTTTATATCATATTTAAAGGAGGAAAAGATGAAACGCTTACTGGCTTTGTTTCTTTCTTTTACTTGCATGATACTTCCCGGCTGCTCGGCAGAACAGAGCGGCGCCGGAGAAAAGCAGAAAACATTGACAGTCTATTCCACCATATCCTCAGACAGCGAACGCGCCGTATTCAGAAAGTTGGCTGATTCATTCCAAAAAGAACATCCGGACATTCAAGTAAACGTTCATTTCCCAGGCAATGACTACGAAAATATGATGAGGGTCAGGATGGCGGCCGGTGATATGCCCGATCTTTTCGACACACACGGCTGGGCCAAAATCCGCTACGGAGAATATACCGCCGACCTCAGCGGCATGTCTTGGACGAAGCGGCTCGATCCGAATTTAAACAGCATGCTCAAAGACGCCAAAGGCAGAATATACGCCTTCCCTCTGAATCAGGCAAAGGACGGACTGGCCTACAATCGTACGTTGTTAGAAAAATACGGAATCAAACCGCCGGAAACAATGGATGATTTTATGAAGGCACTGCGACAGATTAAAGAAAAAAGCGGCGGAACAGTCACCCCCTTCTGGTTTGCCGGCTATGAGAAAAGCTCATTTGCCCAATATTACGATCAATTCGCCGCACCGCTTCTCATCACAGATCCCGCACACCGTTACAAAAAACAATTGTTAAACGGAACCTTCCGCTGGACACACTTCACCTATTTATCTGACAAACTGAAAGAGATGCAAAAGGAAAACCTGCTCAATATAGATGCCGTGACGGCAAAACGGTCCCAGCTCATTGAACTGATGGCGCAAAACAAAATCGCCTTTACGCTGCAGGGCGGCACCCTCGGCCAAGACGTCGCTCAAATCAATCCGAAGGTAAAAGTCGGCATCATACCGACCCCGGCCGTCCATAAGGGAGACGCGCCGGTTTGGATCGGAGGCGAACGTTACACGCTGGCGGCATTCAAGGATTCCCCGCGGCTTGAAGAAGCGAAACAGTTTATCGCATTTATGGCCCGACCCGAGCATGCAAAATCAATTGCCGAAGCGACCTCGCTTCCGGCCGGATTAGTGAATGTGCAAACGGACATTTTCTACGCAAATGACTATAAGCGCTATCAGCATATTAAGGTGCAGCCTTATTTTGACCGCCTTTATTTGCCGAACGGAATGTGGGATGTGATGGGAACAGCCGGGCAGGAGCTGATGGCCGATATCTTAACCCCCGCTGAAATTTCAGCGAAACTCGGCAGGGAATATAAGCGGCTTCGGCTTCAATCTGATTCATGGGGAGCTGAAAAAGAATGAGTGATCTTGCAAAAGAAACCCAAGGATTTCAACATCAAAAGCCGGTAAAATCCGCGTCACTATGGTGGATGTACGTTCCCGCTCTTGCCACGGTTTTTATTTTCATGATTTTTCCGTTTGTCAAAGGCGCTTTTATCACATTTACAAACTGGAACGGCTTCTCACAGACGTATCAATGGGTGGGGGTTACTCAATATAAAAGGCTTTTTACAGATCCGGACACGTGGCTTGTTGTGAAAAACACTTTGCTTTACGGCATCGGAAGCACTTTTTTTCAGAATATGCTCGGACTTTTATATGCGCTGCTTTTGAATCAGAGCTTAAAAATGAAGGCGCTCACAAGAACGATCGTCTACCTGCCCGTCATTATCAGTCCGCTGATTATGGGATACATTTGGTATTTTATTTTCTCATATGACGGGGGTGCGCTGAATGATGTACTTGGCGCACTGGGAATCGGTCCTGTCAACGCCTTGGCAAGCCCTGCGGCAAACCCGTGGATTATCGTCATGATTAACACGTATCAATACGCAGGCATTGCGATGATTGTATATTTGGCGGGGCTGCAAAGCATTCCGAAAGATTATTACGAAGCCGCAAAAATGGATGGCGCGGGAGGTCTTCAGCCGTTTTTCACCATCACCCTGCCTTTATTGATGCCGGCTGTCACCATCAACATGGTCATCAATATCATCGGCGGGCTGAAGCTGTTTGATGTCATTTTCGCGCTGACCGCAGGCGGGCCGGGCAATTCCTCTCAATCGATGTCAACGTTTATGTATGATTTATATTTTAAACGGCAGGATGCGGGATATGCCGCCGCCCAAGGCGTGTTTATGTCCGTCATTATTCTTGTCATCAGCTTTTCGGCTCTCGTGTATTTCAAGCGAAAGGAGACGGAAATGTCATGAAAACAGCCCGAATGCGGATTTTTACGCTGTTGGCAGCCGTTATCTCGTGCGTTCATATTGTCCCCTTTTATATTTTGCTGACCACGTCATTAAAAGCAAAAGGTGACTACAGTTCAAAATGGTCGCTGCCATCCGCCTTTTCATTTCAGAATTTTCGTGAAGCATGGGAACGTGCCTCTCTCGGGCAATCCTTTCTGAACACGATCATCATTACAGCCGTTTCCGCCGCTTTATTAATTTTCATGGGTTCGCTTGCCGCATACCCGCTCGCAAGAAGAAATACAAAGCTGAACAAAATCGTCTTCGGCCTTTTGATTTCAATCATGATCATCCCGCCTTTGACTTCCATGGTTCCTTTATACAAGATGGTCGCTGATGCGGGGCTGATCAATACGCATGCCGCAGCCATTCTCATTAATACGGCTGCATATATGCCGCTGACCGTTTTCTTATATTCAGGGTTTATCCGCTCTTCCATTCCGAAAGAGCTTGAGGAAGCCGCCAGGATGGACGGCGCGGGATTGATCAGGACTTTTTATACAATCGTGTTTCCTTTGTTGAAACCGATTACCGCAACGGTCTGCATTATTTCCTGTGTGTTTATCTGGAACGATTACCAATTTGCGATTTTCTTTTTACAAGATCAAAAGGTGCAGACATTGACCGTGGCCATGGCGGGATTTTTCGGCGAAAACGCGAACAATCTTCACTTAGTCGCCGCAGCCGCAATTATGGCGATGCTGCCGATGGTCGTATTGTTTTTGGCGCTTCAAAAATATTTTATCTCAGGGCTGTCCTCCGGGGCGGTCAAAGGCTGAGAAGAAAAGGGAGGAATTTCTGTTGAAGAAAATTACGTTTATCGGAGCGGGGAGCACGATTTTCGCAAAAAATGTACTGGGGGACTGCTTACTGACTGAAGCATTAAACGGGTTTGAATTCGCGCTTTATGATATTGACGCTGTACGGCTGAAAGAATCCCAGCTCATGCTGGAAAACATGAGAGACCGCTACAATACGAGTATATCCATCATCTCCTACGATGACCGAAAACAGGCGCTGAAACACGCCGGCTATGTGATAAACGCCATTCAGGTCGGAGGCTATAAACCCGCGACGGTCATTGACTTTGACATCCCGAAGCGGTACGGTCTCCGCCAGACGATTGCCGATACCGTCGGAATAGGCGGCATTTTCCGTTCCCTTCGCACCATCCCCGTTTTATTTGACATCGCAAAAGACATGGAAGAGGTCTGCCCGGATGCGTGGCTGTTAAACTATACAAATCCGATGGCCTCTCTGACCGGAGCGATGCTCAGACATACAAATGTCAAAACGGTCGGCCTGTGCCACAGCGTCCAGGTATGTACCAAAGATCTGTTTGACTCACTCGGCATGGATCACGAAGGTACGGAAGAACGCATTGCCGGCATTAACCATATGGCTTGGCTTTTGGAGATTAAAAAAGACGGAATTGATTTATATCCTGAAATTAAAAGACGGGCACGCGAAAAACAAAAGACGAAACATAAGGACATGGTGCGGTTTGAGCTGATGGATAAATTCGGCTGCTACGTAACGGAATCATCTGAGCATAATGCCGAATATCACCCGTATTTTATAAAAAGCCGGTATCCGGAGCTAATAGATGAACTCCAAATTCCGCTTGATGAATATCCGAGGAGATGCGCGGAACAAATCAACAATTGGGAAACGATGAGAGACGGCATCATCAACAGCCAAAACCTGACGCATGAACGCTCAAAAGAATACGGTTCGAGAATTATTGAAGCGATGGAGACGGGCAAACCGTTCACATTCGGCGGCAATGTGCTGAATACCGGGCTGATACCGAATCTGCCGGCGAAAGCGGTCGTTGAAGTGCCTTGCACAGCCGTCAAAAACCACATTATGCCGTGCTATTCGGGCGAACTTCCCGAGCAGCTCGCGGCGCTCAACAGAACAAACATTAACACACAGCTTTTAACCATCGAAGCGGCCGTTACATTAAAAAAGGAAGCCGTATATCAGGCGGCCATGCTTGACCCGCATACAAGCGCCGAGCTTTCCATGAATGACATCATATCTTTGTGCGATGACTTATTTGAAGCGCACAAAGACCGGCTTCCGGCTTATCACTGATCATTCGCGTTCCGGTCCTGGGCGGGCCGGACGCTTTTATATGTTCAGTACCAGTTTGACCGTCTGTAAAGTGTGTCCTTTAAAATCTTCTTCAAATTCACATACCCATTGAAACCCTTTCGCTTGATAAAAGGATAAGGCAATGCGGTTCTCTTTTTCTGCATGGACATAAAGCTTTTTTACCCCGCCGGACTGCCTGATGCTTTCTTTAAGGAGTGCCGTGCCTATCCCGCTTCCCTGGCAATCCGGGTCAATATAGATGGCGGTCAGCTCCGCATTTCCGTCTTTTTGAACCGGGGTGGCATTTGCAAAACCGAGCACTCGCCCCTCTTCTTCTGCCACAAAGAACAGAGAATGCAAGAGCCGGCGTTCCATCATCTCATCCTGATAGGCGGATTCGAGAAACTGATCTTGAATGTGTCTGGGAATAATCCCTTCATACGTATGATGCCAGCTTCGTTCTGCGACTTGCCGGACCTGTTTGATATCGTTTGTTTTCATCGCGCGGATCATCGGTTTCACCTGATTCGCCTCCCGTTTTTTTATAAAAAAAGAAGAAAAAGACGACGTCCCTTTTCTTCTTCCACTTCAAAGCGTTATTTCTTCGGCTTTGTTTCGCCTTCCCACTCCAGCATGCCGCCTTCAACATTAACCGTACGGAAGCCCTGCTCATGTAAATACATACAAACGTTCATGCTTCTTTTTCCGGAACGGCAGATAAATACATATTCCTTGTCCTTGTCTAACGCATCCATCTTCTCAGGGATGTCCCCCATGCGGATGTGAACGGCCTCCGGAATCATTCCTTCGGCAACTTCTTCGTCCTCTCTGACATCAATCAGATACAGCTCTTCTCCCGCTTTTAATTTTTCTTCCAGTGCGGCTGTGCTGATTTCATTTATTTTCAATGTGTGACACTCCCATTCATCTTTATGGTGTTAAGTATACCAAAGCCCGCGGTGCAATTTCTATGATAGAGGCCTGATAAAAAAGCCCCTCTCTGTAGGAGAGGGGCTTCGCCCGGTCAGTTTGCCACGATATTGACAAGCTTGCCCGGTACGGCAATGATTTTTCGGATCGTTTTTCCTTCAAGCTGCTCTTTTACTTTTTCGTCAGCTTGTGCGAGCTGTTCCAACGCTGCTTTATCAGCATCAGCCGGAACCATTAATTTCGCTTTTACTTTTCCGTTCAGCTGGACGACGATTTCCACTTCATCGTCCACCAGTTTTGATTCGTCATAAGCAGGCCAAGCCTCGTATGCAATCGAACCTTCGTGGCCGAGTTTTTCCCACAGTTCTTCCGCCAAATGCGGCGCAATAGGAGAAAGTAGCTTCACAAAACCTTCGATATATTCTCTCGGCAGTTCATTCGCTTTGTAAGCTTCATTAATGAAGACCATCAGCTGAGAAATGCCCGTGTTAAAACGAAGGGCTTCGAAGTTTTCTGTCACTTTCATGACCGTTTCATGATAGACGCGCTCAAGAGTTTCGCCCGCGCCTTCTGTCACTTTGCCCGTCAGCTCGCCGTTTTCCTCGATAAACAAACGCCATACGCGGTCAAGGAAGCGGCGCGCTCCGTCAAGACCTGATTCAGACCAGGCGATAGATGCATCAAGCGGCCCCATAAACATTTCGTACAGGCGGAGCGTATCTGCTCCGTGAGACGCCACAATTTCATCCGGATTGACGACGTTTCCGCGGGATTTACTCATTTTTTCATTGTTTTCCCCGAGAATCATTCCTTGGTTATACAGCTTTTGGAACGGTTCTTTCGTCGGCACGACACCGATATCGTAGAGGAATTTATGCCAGAAACGCGCGTACAGAAGGTGAAGCACGGCATGCTCCGCTCCACCGATGTAAATATCAACGGGCAGCCATTTATCCAGTTTCTCAGGTGAAGCGAGCTGATCCGGATTTTTCGGATCGATAAAGCGGAGGAAATACCAGCAGCTTCCCGCCCATTGCGGCATCGTGTTCGTTTCTCTTCTGCCTTTTTTGCCCGTTTCAGGATCAGTGACTTCCACCCACTCTTTAATGTTGGCAAGCGGTGATTCACCTGTTCCGCTCGGTTTGATCTCATCGGTTTTCGGCAGAATCAGCGGCAGCTCTTCCGCCGGAACGGCTGTTGACGTGCCGTCTTCCCAATGAATAACCGGAATCGGCTCGCCCCAATAGCGCTGGCGGCTGAACAGCCAATCACGCAGACGGTATGTCACTTTTTTCTCACCGTTTTTCGTTTCTTCAAGCCAGGCGATCATTTTTTCAATCGCTTCCGCTTTTTTCAGTCCGTTCAGAAAGCCGGAATTGACATGCTCTCCGTCCCCCGTGTACGCTTCTTCTTCCGTGTTTCCGCCTTTTACGACTTCTTTGACAGGCAGGCTGAACACTTTTGCGAATTCAAAATCACGTTCGTCATGCGCCGGCACGGCCATTACAGCGCCTGTTCCGTAAGAGGCGAGGACATAATCCGCTATCCAGATCGGCAGCTTTTCCCCGTTTGCAGGGTTTACGGCATATGCGCCCGTGAAGACGCCCGTTTTTGTTTTCGCAAGATCCGTCCGTTCCAGGTCACTTTTCGCCTGAACTTCTTTAACATAAGCATCTACCGCTTCTTTTTGTTCAGGCGTCGTGATGGCCTCCACAAGCTCATGCTCAGGAGCCAGTACGGCATAAGCCGCGCCGAACAGCGTGTCCGGTCTTGTCGTAAACACGGTAAACGTGTCATCAGTGCCGTCGATCGCGAAATGCACGTTTGCGCCTTCTGAGCGTCCGATCCAGTTGCGCTGCATGTCTTTAATGCTTTCCGGCCAGTCAAGGTCTTCTAAATCTTCAAGAAGCCTGTCTGCATAAGCGGTGATTTTCAGCATCCATTGTCTCATCGGGCGGCGTTCAACCGGATGGCCGCCCCGCTCGCTTTTGCCGTCAATGACTTCTTCGTTCGCAAGCACCGTTCCGAGCGCCGGGCACCAGTTGACCGGCACTTCGTCTACGTAAGCGAGCCCTTTTTCGTACAGCTTGGTGAAGATCCACTGCGTCCACTTGTAATAGTCCGGATCAGTCGTATTGATTTCACGATCCCAATCATATGAAAATCCGAGCGATTGAATCTGGCGGCGGAAATTATCGATATTTTGTTTTGTGAACTCGGCCGGATCATTCCCCGTGTCAAGCGCGTATTGCTCGGCAGGAAGCCCGAACGCGTCCCATCCCATCGGATGAAGCACATTGTATCCTTGCATGCGTCTCATGCGCGAAAGGATATCGGTTGCCGTATAGCCTTCCGGATGTCCGACATGAAGGCCGGCTCCTGAAGGATACGGGAACATGTCAAGCGCGTAAAACTTCGGCTTGTCATTCTCTTCACTGACGGCGAACGTTTTATGATCCAACCAGTAATTCTGCCATTTCTTTTCTATTTTTTCGTGCTGAAAACTCAACGTAAAAACCTCCTTCTGATTGAATACGGCGTATGTAGTCCAAGTATTGACGGGATGAGAAAGATTATATTCAGATTATTCTAAAACTAAAAAAACTCCCTCATCCCAAAAAGGGACGAGAGATTTTTATTTCCCGCGGTACCACCCTCGTTAGCACGGTTTTGAGCCGCACTCACTTGATACTTTTAACGCAGTTATGCGTCAGCGGTTTTGCCGCTGCAACTCTGAGGCGAGTTCGGAAACAGACTTGATTGACTTGCACCGGCCGTCAACTCTCTGATTGCAAAATCTGCTTCTTACTGCTCCTCTTCACTGTTCTTATCGCTACCGTAATCTTACCTGTATTTTATAGAATTCTGTTCATAAGTGCAAGCAGGTTTGTATACAATGGGAATGTACCCGGAACGGGTCATGAGCGGGGATATTATTTTGATGGAGGATTTTTTTGCTGGTGTGGTTTTGCTTCGGCCGAATCACTGTTTTGTTCTCTGACAAAATCAAAGCTCCTGAGAACAGCTTCTCCGCCGTAGCCTGCGATTATGGATAAGATGACGAGTTGAATTCCTGAATCGGGGTCAGCGGATAAGACAAGTAAGATGGAAGCAGCCATTCCGATAAAACCATCTTCCAAAAAACCGAGATAGATAAACCGCTTTGTCATTCTGGGTTTCTCCAGCCTGCCTCTCTTTTTCACATGACCGAGAACCCCCATGATTCCTCCAATTACACAAGCAATTATTACCTGATGCAGCATCTTCATCACCTTCCTAAAGCCCTTATTTAGTAAAGCGACTTCAGGCCATCCAGCCCCCTTACGAATACGATGATTTTCGATATCTACATACCGGCGATTGAGCAGGAAAGTAAAAAGCTTGTTTCTTCCATTATATGTGAACACATGATCGGTAAGCTTGATGCATTAGATTCATTTTTCACCCAGTGACAATGACCTAGTCACTTACTTAGCGATGATGTGCCTTCCCCTTATATATTCAGTGTATATGAGGACAAGCCCGAATGACAAATTGCAAACTTCGGCTGCTTGAATCAGAACATATGTTATGCTACGGTTACTGTAGATTCATTTAAAAAGGGGAGAAACAATGGCTGAAAAAGCGCGCAGCTTTACGGCCAAAAGGGGGTTTTACATGGCTGACTCAAATGTATTCGGAAAACTGGAGCAGCTGGAGCTTATCAAAAAGGCGCTTGATCACGCACGCATCGGCGTGGTGATTACAGACCCCTCTCTTGAGGACAATCCCATCATATATACAAATCAGGGATTTATGGATATGACAGGCTACTCTTCCGAAGAGATATTAGGTAAGAACTGCAGATTTCTGCAAAGCAAAGAAACCGACCGTCAACAAGTCGCGAAAATCAGAAAGAGCTTAACCCAGAAAGAAAAGATCACGGTGCGGCTGAAAAATGTCAAAAAAGACGGCACCCCGTTTTGGAATGAACTCAACATTGATCCTCTTTATGTTGAAGACAAGCTCTATTTTGTCGGTTTTCAAAAAGACATTACAGAGCAGAAAGAATACGAAAAGCTCCTTGAGGATTCCCTCACAGAAATCACGACGCTGTCTACACCGATTGTTCCGATCCGAAACGGCATCTCCGCCTTGCCGTTAGTGGGAAACTTAACGGAAGAACGATTTGATTCAATTGTGACAACTTTGACGGACATATTAACCGCATCTAAAGATGATTACTTAATTATAGACTTATCAGGTCTGGCCGAGGTAAACGAACAGACCGCAGACCGGATTTTCAAATTGCACCACCTGCTTAAATTAATCGGCACGGAATTGATTATCACCGGGATCAAGCCTACCCTCGCCATGAGAATGAATCAGCTTGATGCCAGCTTTTCTTCATTAAAGACGTATTTAAACGTTAAGGACGCGGTCAACGTGCTTCCGGTCGTATAAACAAAAAAATCCCGCCGAAACGGGACTGACCCCCGTTTTTGAGACAGGGATCAAAACACCTTTAAGCAGCCAGCTGTCGGTATGTGACCGGCGGCTGGTTGTTTAGTTTCGTTTGAATACGAATGTTGTTATAATAGTGTATATAGGTTTCGACAGTTTGTTCTACGATGGTCGTCGTAGTGCTTTCCAACCTGTCGAGGTAGAACGTTTCAGACTTTAGTGAGGAATGAAACGATTCGATGGAGGCATTATCAGCGGGCGTCCCTTTGCGGGACAT